>NZ_CP029192.1:8017035-8325382 GCF_008642315.1 Streptomyces venezuelae
CGAGCCCCGCAAGTCGACGTTCGGCGGGTTCGCCGCCCTCGTCGAGGCCGACCGCGCCTACCGCGAGAGCGACCGCTTCACCGACGACCGCGCGTACTGGGTCGAGCGGTTCACCCCGCTGCCCGAACTCGGCGAGCATGCCGAGGCCTCCGGCGGCGCGCCCGACAGCACGCTGACCGCCCGCGCCGCCGTCACCCCCGAGGAGGCGTCCGCACTCCGCGCGTTCGCCGACGCCGAGGGCGTCACCTGGGGCGAGGCGCTCATCGCCTGCTACGCCGCCTTCCTGCACCGCATGCTGGGCCGCACCGACGTCGTCTTCGCCCTGCCGCTCATGTGCCGCACGGGCTCGGTCGAGCTGCGCACCCCCGCCATGGCCGTCAACGTGCTGCCGCTGCGCGTCACCGTGCGGCCGGGCGACGCACTGGGCGAGTTGAGCCGCCGCGTCGCCACCGCCATGAAGGAGATGCGCGACCACCAGCGCTACCGCGGCGAGGACCTGCCCCGCGACCTCGGCGTGCCCGGCGCGGGCGCGCTCCTGCACGGACGCGGCATCAACCTCAAGGCCTTCGACCTCGCCCTCGACTTCGCCGGTGCCAGTGGCGTGATGCGCAACGTCGCGGGCGGACCGCCCGAGGACATGGGCCTGAGCGTCCTGCCGGCCCGCGACGGGGGACTGCTGCTCGGCTTCGAGGTCGACGCAGCCTCCCATGACCAGGCCTCCGTGGACGGTCTCCTCTCCGGCCTGCGCGCCCTGCTCGCCGGGCTGATCGGCGGCCGGACCGTCGGCCGGATCCCGCTCGCCGGCAGCGACCTGGACACCGAGCGCCTCCTCGCCGCCTGGTGCCCGCCCGCCCTGCCCGGCGCACCCGCCGACATCCCGGCCGCGTTCGACGCGATGGTCGCCGCCGACCCCGGGCACACCGCCCTGGTGTGCGGCGACGACCGGCTGACCGCGGCCGAACTCGCCGACCGCGTGCACCGGGTCGCCCGCGCCCTGCGCGCCCGCGCCATCGGAACCGACGACGTCGTGGCCCTCGCGCTGCCCCGCTCCGCCGACTCGGTCGTCGCCCTCCTCGCCGTACTCGACGCGGGCGCCGCCTTCCTGCCCCTGGACACCGCGTACCCCACCGAGCGGCTGCGCGGCCTCATCGACGACACCCGGCCCGCGCTGGTGCTCACGGCCGCCGACGACATCGACGGAGTGCCGTGGAGCACGCTGCTCGACGAGGCCGCCGCCCTCTCCGGCGCCCCGCTGACCGTCGACGAACTGGCCGCGCCCCGCCACCCCGAGCACCTCGCCTACGTCATCCACACCTCCGGATCGACCGGCCGCCCCAAGGGCGTGCTCGGCCGGACCGGCGGTCTCGCCGCGCTCCTGCACCACCAGCGCTCCACGGTCGTCGCCGAGGCAGAGGGCGCCGCGGGCAGGCCGCTGCACGTCGCCCACACCTACTCGTTCGCCTTCGACTCCGCGTTCGACCACCTGGTCTGGCTGCTGTGCGGGCACCGCCTCCACGTGTACGACACCGAGACAGCCCGCGACGCCGACGCCCTGCTCGCCGCGTACGCCCGCGACGCCATCGACATCGTCGACACCACGCCGTCCATGGCCGCGCCGCTGATCGACGGCGGCCTCCTCGACCGCAGGCCCACGCTCCTCGTCCTCGGCGGCGAGGCCACCCCGCCCGCACTGTGGCGGCGCGTCGCCGACTCCGGCATCACCGCACGCAACATGTACGGCCCGACCGAGGCCACCGTCGACGCCACCACCGCCCGCGTCGACGGCGGCGAGCCGACCATCGGCCACCCCCTCGCGGGCACCCGCGTCTACGTCCTCGACAGCGCGCTGCAGCCCGTCTCGCACGGCCGCACCGGCGAGCTGTACCTGGCGGGCCCGCACCTCGCCCGCGGCTACCTCGGCAGGCCCGGAGCGACCGCCGACCGGTTCGTCGCCGATCCCTTCGGCCCGCCCGGCGCCCGCATGTACCGCACCGGCGACCTCGCCCGCTGGATACCGGGCCGCGGCCTCACCTACCTGGGCCGCGGCGACGGACAGGTCAAGATCCGCGGCCACCGCGTGGAGACCGGCGAGGTCGAGGCCGCGCTCGGCGCCGTGCCCGGCGTCACCGCGGCCGCCGCCACCGTCCGCTCCTCCCGCCTCATCGGCTACGTCGTGTCCGCCTCCGTCACCGGCGAGGCGGTCCGCGCCGAACTGGCCGCGCGGCTGCCCGAGCACATGGTGCCCGCGGCCGTGGTGGTCCTCGACGAACTGCCCGTCACCACCAACGGCAAGCTCGACCGGGCCGCCCTGCCCGCGCCCGCGTCCTCCGGCGGCGGCCGCGAGGCGGGCACCGAGCGGGAACGCCTGCTCTGTGCCGTCCTCGCCGACGTCTTCGAGGTCGAACGGGTCGGTGTCGACGACGACTTCTTCTCCCTCGGCGGCGACAGCATCACCGCGATCACCATCAGCAGCCGCCTGCGCGCGAAGGGCCTCGAACTGCGGCCGCGGGACCTCCTCGCCCGCCGCACCTTCGCCGCGCTCGCCGCCTCCGCCACCCTCGTGGAGGACGTCGCGGGACCGGTGGACGAGCCGACCGGGCCCGTGCCCGCCCCGCCCATCGTGCGCGGCCTCCTCGACCCGCATCCGGACGTGGACACCGTCGCCGGGTACGCCCAGTGGACCGCCCTGCACATCGACGACGACCTCGCCCACGGCGACCTGGTCGCGGGCGTACAAGCGGTCCTCGACCACCACGACGCGCTCCGGCTGCGCGTGGACGACGGCCTCGACGTGCTGCCCCGCGGCGCGGTGCGCGCCGTCGTCGACGAGGTCCACGGCGAGGACGACATCACCGCGCTCGCCGAACGCCTCGCCGCCCGACTCGACCCGCGTACGGGCGACTTGGTGCGCGCCGCCCTGCTCCGTACCGGCGACGGCGCGGCGGACCGGCTGGTCGTCGTCGTCCACCACCTCGCCATGGACGGCGTGTCCTGGCGCATCCTGCTGCCCGACCTGCACACCGCCTGCACGGGGGCCGCGCTCGAACCCGCCGGCACGTCCTGGCGGCGCCACGCCACGCTCCTCGCCGAGCAGGGCACGTCCGGCGCCCGCCGCCCCGAACTCGACCACTGGCGCGCCGCCCTCGGCTCCGCGTCCCGGCTCGGCGCCCGCCCCCTCGACCAGGAGCGGGACACCGTCGCGACCGCCCGCCGGTCCGTCACCGTCGCCTCGCCCGAGGTCACCGAGGCACTGCTCACCACGCTGCCCGCGGCCTACCGCGCCGGGGTCGACGAAGTCCTGCTCGCCGCACTGGTGCTCGCCCTGCGCGCGTGGGGACCGGCCGACGACGCGGTCACCGTCACGATGGAGGGCCACGGCCGGGAACACCTCGACCTGTCGCGCACCGTCGGCTGGTTCACCGGCGAGTACCCCGTCCGTGTCCCCGTGGCCGACGGCGTGGGCCAGGTGCTGCGGGCCGCCAAGGAGGCCCGGCGCGGTGTCCCCGACGCCGGGATCGGCTACGGAGTCCTGCGCCACCTCGACCCGGAGGCGGCCGCCGAACTGGGCGCCGTCGCACCGCCCGACGTCCTGCTGAACTACCTGGGCCGCTTCGCCGCGCTGCCCGGCACCGGCTGGCGCCTGCCCGAGCGCGACGCGTTCTCCGTCATCGAGCCTGACGCCAAGGCACTCGAACAGGTCCTCGCCCTCAACTGCTTCGTCCACGAGGAAGGCGCGCCCCGGCTCGCCGTCGAGTGGACGGCGGCGTCCGAGGTGCTCGGCGCCGAAGCGGTCGCGGGCCTGCAGAGCGCCTGGGCCGCCGCGCTCGACGCGCTCGCCGAGCACGCGCGCCACACCGTCGGCGGACTCACCCCCTCCGACCTGCCCCACGTGGCCCTCGACCAGAACGCCATCGACGCCCTCGAACGCACCGGACGCGTCGCGGACGTCCTGCCCGCCACGCCGCTGCAGGTCGGGCTCTCCTTCCACACCCTGGTCCGCGACGACCGGGAAGCCGACGTGTACGTCGTGCAGGCCGTGACGACGCTCGTCGGCGAGGTGCGCCCGCAGCTGATGGCGCAGGCCGCACGCGAACTGCTGCACCGCCACCCCGCTCTGCGCGTGTACCTGGGCACGGCGGGCGACGACGTGGTGCAGGTGATCCCCGCCGACGTGACCCTGGACTGGCGCGAGGACGACCGGTTCCCCGAGGCCGCCCGCGAGGACCTGGAGCGCCCCTTCGACCCTGCGCGGCCGCCGCTGATCCGCTTCCTGCTGTCCCGCGTCGGACCCGACGAGCACAAGCTCGTCATCACCAACCACCACGCGCTGCTCGACGGCTGGTCCATGCCGATCGTCGGCCGCACCCTCCTCGCCCTCTACGCCGAACTGAACGGCGGACCCGCCGCCCCCGTCGCGCCGCCGCTGTCCGAGTACTTCCGGTGGCTCGCGGACCGCGACCACGAGGCGTCCGTCGGCGCCTGGCGGGACGCGCTCGCCGGCGTCGACGACGCGACCCGCCTCGCCCCCGCCTCCACCGGCACCGCCGTCGAGCGGCCCGGACGCGAAAGCGTCACGCTGGACCGCGAGTTCAGCGACCGGCTGCGCGCCTTCGCCCGCGAACAGGGCATCACCCTCACCACGGTCCTGCAGACCGCGTGGGGCCTGCTCCTCGGCAAGCTCACCGGACGCCGCGACGTCGTCTTCGGCTGCCCCGTGTCGGGCCGCCCCGCCGAGGTCACGGGCGTGGAGTCGATGATCGGCCAGCTCGGCACCACCATCCCGGTACGCGTACGGCACACCCAGGACCAGAGCGCGAGCGACCTCATGGCGCGCGTGCACGCCGAGAGCGTCGCGCTCGCCGAGCACCACCACGTCGGCCTCCCCGGCATCCAGCGGGCGGTCGGCGTCGGTGAACTCTTCGACACCATGCTGGTGATGGAGAACTTCCCGCTCTCCAGCAGGAAGCGCACCCCGCTCGCCCCCGGACTCGACCTGACGGGCGTCGACATCACCGACGCCACGCATTACGCGCTGACCGTCATCGTCATCCCCGACGACGAGATCACCATCGGCCTCGGCTACCAGCCGGGCGCCTTCGACGCGCCCACCGTCCGCGACTACGGCCGCTGGCTGCACAACCTCCTGCGCGAGCTCGTCGCCGACCCCACGCGCCCCGCCCTGCGGCTCCCCGCCCTCGACGCCGACGAGCGCGAGCGGATCCTGCGCACCGGCACCGAGATCGTCCCCGCCAAGGACCGCGGCCACTGGCTCGACGAGTTCGCCGCCCAGGTGCGCCGCAAGCCCGACGCCGAGGCCCTGGTCTGCCGCGACCGCAGCCTCAGCTACACCGAGCTCGACCGCGAGGCCAACCGCCTCGCCCACGCGCTGATCGCCCGCGGCGTCCGCCCGCAGGACCCGGTCGCGGTGCTGCTCGGCCGTGACATCGAGATGACCGTCGCGCTGTTCGGCGTCGCCAAGGCCGGTGCGGTGTACGTGCCGATGGACGCGAGCTACCCCCGGGAGCGGCTGGCGTTCATGTTCGACGACATCGCGCCCGCGGCCGTCGTCTCGACCGGCGCCGAACTGCCCGTCGACCGCGACATCCCCGTCCTGCGCCTCGACGACCCCGCCACCCTCGCCGCCGCGTCCGACACCGACCCGGCCGAGGCCCGCGCCCGGCTCACCGAGGACGCGCTCGCGTACGTCATCTACACCTCGGGAACCACCGGTCGCCCCAAGGGCGTCGGCGTGACGCACCGGGGCGTGCCCGACCTGATCGCGCTCCAGGAGGAGGTCGTCGGCGTCACCGAGCACGACCGGTACCTGCACTTCGCGTCGACCAGCTTCGACGTCGCGTTCTGGCAGACGATGGTGCCGCTGCTCTCCGGCGGCACCTCCGTGATCGCCCCCGAGGAGGTGCGCGTCCCCGGCGACGAACTGCTCGACTACATCGTCGAGCACCGTGTCACGGGCGTGAACCTGCTGCCGTCGTTCCTCGCCGCGATGCCCGACGACCGCACCGTCCACCCCGACGTGTTCTTCGTCGTCGGCGCCGAGCGACTCGACCCCGAACTGGCGCGGCGCTGGGGCCGGGGGCGCCGGGCGCTCTTCAACGCGTACGGGCCGACCGAGGTCACCATCAACTCCGTGACCTGGCACTACGACCCGGACGACGAGGGGCCGCTGCCCATCGGTCTGCCCGACCCCAACGTCCGGGCGTACGTCCTCGACGGCGGCCTCCAGCCGGTGGGCGTCGGCGTGACGGGTGAGCTGTACCTCGCGGGGCCCAGCCTGGCCCGCGGCTACCTGGGGCGTCCCGGCCTCACCTCCGAGCGGTTCGTCGCCGACCCGTTCGGACCGCTGGGCGAGCGCATGTACCGCACCGGCGACCTGGTGCGGTGGCGGCCCGACGGTCAGCTGGTGTTCCTGGGCCGCGTCGACCACCAGGTCAAGGTCCGCGGCTTCCGCGTCGAGCTCGGGGAGATCGAGTCCATGCTCACCGCGCACCCCGACGTCCGCGCCTGCGCCGTCATCGTGCGCGAAGGGCGCCTCGTCGGCTACGTCATCCCGACCGACGGCGCCGACCTGGACACCGCACGCGTACGGGAGTTCCTGGCCGGAGAGCTGCCCGACCACATGGTTCCCACCGTGCTCGTGCCCATCGACCGGCTGCCGCTGAGCCCCAGCGGCAAGCTCGACCCGACCGCGCTGCCCGCCCCCGAGACCGTGACCGCCGCACGCCGCGCCCCCGCCACCGAAGCCGAAGCGGTACTCCTCGGCGTCTTCCGGGACGTCCTCGGCACCGAGGCCGTCGGCCCCGACGATGACTTCTTCGCCATCGGCGGAGACAGCATCGTGTCGCTGCAGGTCGTCTCCCGCGCCCGCCGCCAGGGCCTCGGCCTGACCGCGCGGGACGTCTTCGAGGGAGTGACCGTCGCCGGCATCGCGGCCCGCGCCCGCACCCTCGACGGCGGCGACGCACCCGCGACCGGCGACGCGCCGCTCACCCCGATCATGCGGGACCTGCTGCGCCGCGCCGGCACCGCCGCCGACGGCTTCTGCCAGTGGGTGGAGATCTGCGTCCCGCCGGGCGGCGAAGCGGGGGAGTGGCAGGCCGTGCTCGACGCGCTGCTCGCCCGGCACGACGTGCTGCGCGCCCGGCTCGGCGCCGACTCCCTGCACATCCCGCACGTCGGCGCGGTCACCGGCGCCGACATCCTCACCGTCGTCCGCGCGGGCGACGACGACCCGCGCACCCTCATCGACACCTGGGTCGCCGGAATCCGGGACGCGATGGACCCGCGCACCGGCCCGCTGCTGCGCGCCCTGTGGGTGGACGCGGGGCCCGACCGGCCCGGCAGGCTCGTCCTCGTCGCCCACCACCTGGTCGCCGACGGCGTGTCCTGGCGCATCCTCCTCGACGACGTCCAACACGCCTACACGGGCGGCGAGTTGGCCCGGCACGGGCTGTCCTTCCTCGGCTGGGCGCAGTCCCTGCGCGAGGCGGACCGCCGCGCCGAACTCCCGCACTGGCAGCGGATGACGGCCACCCCGGCCCTCACCGCGCCGCTCGACCCCGCGAGGGACACCGTCGCCACCGCGCGGCACCACGAGATCCACCTCGGCACCGACGCGACCCGCGCGCTGATCACGACCCTGCCCGCCGCCCACCGCAGCACACCGGACGCCGTGCTGCTCACGGCGCTCGCCCGTGCCGTCCGGGCCTGGCGCGGCACCCCGCAGGTCCTCGTCGCGCTGGAGAGCCACGGGCGCCCGCAGCACGTCGACCTCTCCCAGACCGTCGGCTGGTTCACCGCCGTCCACCCCGTACGCCTCGACGCGGGCGACGACGTGCAGACCGTCAAGGAGCGGCTGCGCGCTCAGGGCGACGGCCTCGGACACGGCATCCTCACCTCCGCGGGTCTCCTCGACCCCGTCACGCCGGAGATCGCCTGGAACTACCTCGGTCAGTTCCCCGGCACCCCCACCGACGAGACGCCGTGGCAACCGTCCCCGGACGCCGATCCGCTCGGCTCCGGCGGCACCGACGCCCTGCCCCTGCCGCACAGCCTGATGGTCAACGCCCTGGTGCGCGACGACGCACTCGGGGTCCGCGTCACCTGGCCCGCCGCCCTCTTCACCGCCGCCGAGGCGGAGGAGCTGGCCGAGTGCCTGCGCACGGCGCTGCTCGAACTCGCCGCCGCGCCGGAGATCAGCGCCCTCGACGGCGGCAGGCCCGTCGCCGAGATCCAGCCGCTCACCCCGCTCCAGGAAGTGATGCTCCGGCACTCGCGCACCGAACGCCCCGACCCGTACACCGTGCAGTCGGCGTTCACCCTCGAAGGGCCGCTCGACCTCGACGCGCTGCGGGCGGCCGGCGCCGACCTGATGGACCGGCACCCGAACCTCGGCGCCGTGTTCCCCGCCGACCTCGCCGTGCTCCCCAAGTCGCCGCGGCCGGACTTCCGCGTCGTCGACGGACCCGCCGACGAGGCGTTCGCGGCGGACCTGGCCGAGCCGTTCGCCCTCGCCGACGGCCCGCTCCTGCGCCTGACCGTGATCCGCGACGGCGCCGACCGGTCCCACCTCGTCATGACCAGCCACCACGTGCTCTCCGACGGCTGGTCCGCGCCGCGCATCCTCACCGAACTGTTCGACCTCTACACGGCCCGCACCCGCGGCGTCGCCCCCGACCTCCCGGCCCCCGTGCCGTTCGGCGACTACCTGCGCTGGCGCGCCGACCACGAACCGGACCTCGACCTCTGGGCCGCCGAGCTGGCCGGGCTGCCCGAGGGCGACTACCTGAGCGACGGCGAACCGGGCCCCGCCTGGCAGGAACCCACGCTCATCACCTTCGACGCGGACCTCGTCGACACCCTCACCCGCCTCGCCGCGCGCCGCGGCCTCACCCGCAACACGCTGGTGCAGGGCGCCTGGTCGGTCCTGCTCGCGCGGCGCTCGGGCCGCGCGGACGTCTGCTTCGGCGCCATGGTCGCCTGCCGTCCCCCGGAGCTCCCGGGCGTCGAGGAGATCGTCGGCCTGCTCGCCAACACCGTCCCGGTGCGGGCACGTCTCACGGGCACCCTCGCCGAGACACTCGCCGGGCTGCAGGCCGGGCAGCGCGCGCTCGTCGAACACCACCACGTCGCCCTCTCCGACCTGGAGCGACTGACCGGGCGGCGCAGGCTCTTCGACAGCCTGGTCGTGTTCGAGAACTACCCGGTCGACCCGGACCGCCTCCGCGAACCCGCCCCCGGGCTCACGGTCGTCGGCACCCGCTTCCGCGAGTCCACACACCACCCGGTGACCCTGACGGTCATGCCGGACGGCGACGGCTGGACCGGAGTGTTCGCCCACCGCGCCGGGGTGCGCGTCGACGGACTCGCCGACGAACTCCTCGACCTGCTCCGCACGATGGACGAGCACCTCGACCGCGACGTCCGTGACCTCCTGGAGGGCCGATGACAAGCGCTCCGGAAGGACAGGCGACGGAGGCCGCGCCACCCGCCGACCGGGTCGACGGACAGCTGCTGCGCATCGCGTTCATCCTGGTCCTCGGCACCTTCATGGCCACGCTGGACGCCACCATCGTCAGCGTCGGCATCGACCGGCTGACCGAGGAGTTCGACGCGTCGGTCGCCGACATCCAGTGGGTCAGCACCGCCTACCTGCTCGCCGTCGTCGCGGCCGTCCCCGCGTCCGGCTGGCTGGCCGACCGCTTCGGCGGCCGACGCACCTGGCTCGCCGCCGTGGGCGTGTTCCTGCTCGGCTCGGTGCTGTGCGCGCTGGCCTGGTCGGCGACCAGTCTGATCGTGTTCCGGGTGATCCAGGGGCTCGGCGGCGGGCTGCTGCCCGCGACCGGCCAGGCACTGCTCGCCCGCATCGCGGGCCGCAACCGCACCGGTCGCGTGATCAGCGTCGTCGCCGTCGTCCCGCTGCTGTCACCGGTGTTCGGCCCGCTGGTCGGCGGCGCCATCCTCAGCGCCGCGTCCTGGCCGTGGCTGTTCCTCGTCAACCTGCCGATCGGTGCCGTCGCGGCCGTCCTCGCCCGCCGCTACGTGCCCGCGGTGCCACCGGCGCCCCGGCGCACCGCGTTCGACCTGCGGGGGGCCGTGCTGCTCTCGCCCGGTCTCGCCGTCCTCGTGTACGGGCTGACCGAGGTCGCCCACGGCCGTGACCTCCCCGCGGCGCTCGGCGTGACGGCGGGCCTCGCGATGCTCGCGGGCTTCGCGGTGCACGGGCTGCGGACCCGCGCCACCCCGCTGGTCGACCCCCGCCTGTTCGCCCGGCCGCCCTTCGGGGCGGCGGCCCTCGCACTGCTCGTGCTCGGCGCGTCGGTCTTCGGCACCACGTTCCTGCTGCCGCTGTACTTCCAGAGCGGTCGCGGTCTCTCGGCGTGGGAGGCCGGGCTGCTGCTCGCCCCGCAGGGCATCGGTGCGGCGGCCGGTTCCGTCCTGGTCAACCGCACCATCGACAAGATCGCACCAAGGACCCTGGTCGTCGCGGGCATCGTGCTGATCCTCGCCGGGACGGTCCCGTTCACCCAGCTGGGTCACGAACCACCGGACGCGCTGATCATCGCGGCGCTCGCGGTACGCGGCATCGGGATGGCGATGATCGGCGCGCCCGTGATGAACATCGTCTACAGCCGCATCGAACCCGAACAGCTCCCGCGCGCGGCGGGAGCGCTCAATCTGCTCAACACCGTGGGCGGTTCCGTCGGCACGGCCGCACTCGCCGTGGTCCTGGAGAACCGCCTCACGGACCGGGGAACCGATATCTCCTCGGCGTTCGCCGACACCTTCTGGTGGGTCCTCGGCTTCTGCCTGCTCGCCGCCGCGGGGGCGACGAGGCTGCCGAGGACCCAGCCCAGGAGGTGAGAGAGGGAACTGCTGTCAGGCCTTGTCCTGCATGCTGCTGCGCGCCGGGTTGGCCTGCTCCGCGGCCTTCGGGTCCTTCTCGCCGGCCTTGGCGCGCACACCCTGCTCGATGCGCTCACCGATCGACTTGTCGATGTTCGACCAGTACTCGAAGGCCCTGACGAGCACGGGCTCGGTCACGCCGTTGAGCAGGTGCCCGACGACGTTGTCGACCAGACGGTCGCGCTCGGCGTCGTTGAGCACCTCGCGGACCATGGTGCCCGCCTGGCCCCAGTCGTCGTCCTCCGCGTGGTCGACGTAGGCCGAGCGGGTGATGTCGCCGTCCGCGTACCAGCTGGGCGGGGAGCCGTAGCGGTCCGTGTCCGCCGCCGGGCCGCCCTTGGAGTTCGGCGCGTAGACCGGGTCCTCCGTCTTGCGGATGGCCATCGCGCCGTCCTTGGAGTACGTGTTGACGGGCACGATGGGGGCGTTGACGGGGAGCTGCTGGTAGTTTCCGCCGATCCGGTGACGGTGCGCGTCGGCGTACGAGAACAGCCGGCCCAGGAGCATGCGGTCGGGGCTCGGGCCGATGCCCGGGACCAGGTTGTTGGGCTGGAACGCCGCCTGCTCGATCTCGGCGTGGTTGTCCGTGGGGTTGCGGTCCAGGGTCATCTTGCCGACCTCGACCAGCGGGTAGTCGCCGTGCGGCCACACCTTCGTCAGGTCGAACGGGTTGAACCGGTACGAGGCCGCGTCGTCGTACGGCATGACCTGCACGTACAGCGTCCAGCTCGGGTAGTCCCCATCCCGGATGTGCTCGAAGAGATCACGGGTGTGGTAGTCGGTGTCGGCGGCGGCCATCTGGTCGCCCTCGTGCTGCGTGAAGTTCTCGACGCCCTGGTCGGTCTTGAAGTGGTACTTCACCCAGAACCGCTCGCCCTGCTCGTTGATCCACATGTAGGTGTGGGACGAGTAGCCGTTCATGTGGCGCCAGCTGCGCGGGATGCCGCGGTCGCCCATCAGCCACGTGACCTGGTGGGCGGACTCGGGGGAGAGGGTCCAGAAGTCCCACTGCATGTCGTGGTCGCGCAGGTTGTTGTCCGCGCGGCGCTTCTGCGACCTGATGAAGTGCTGGAACTTCATCGGGTCCTTCACGAAGAAGACCGGGGTGTTGTTCCCGACCATGTCGTAGTTGCCCTCGCTGGTGTAGAACTTCACCGCGAAGCCGCGCGGGTCGCGCCACGTGTCCGGGCTGCCGCGCTCACCGGCCACGGTCGAGAATCGGATCACCAGATCGGTGCGGGCGCCGGGCTGGAAGAGCGCCGCCTTCGTGTAGCGGCTGACATCCCCGGTGACCTCGAAGTGACCGAAGGCGCCGCTGCCCTTGGCGTGCGGCTGCCGCTCGGGGATGCGCTCCCGGTTGAACTGCGCCATCTGTTCGATCAGATAGGAGTCCTGGAGGAGGATCGGGCCGCCGGCGCCGACGGTGAGCGAGTGTTCGTCACTCTCGACCGGTACGCCGGCATCGGTGGTGGTCGCCTTACCTGTGACGTGATTCATCAGCTACGTGTGCCTTTCCATGGTCGGCGTTCCCATCCTGCGACTGGTCACGATCCGGGTGCCCGCGTTGTCGCGGGCGATACGTGGCGTCCCTCCTGTTTCCGGGCCCACATGATCCAAACGCGTCGGTCAGGTGGCGAACCTGTCCGGATCCGCCGCGTGCCAGTCGGCGGCCCAGCTTTCGGGTGGTGCGGCGAGCAGCTCGCCGGGGGAGAGCCAGTCGTACAAGTCAGCGTATGACCGGAACCTCCCGTTGTCCTCGCGGCGCCGCACGAGGTGCGGGCCGAGGTCCGCGGCGTCGCGCACGCCCATCGCGGCCATGATCTGCAGCGCGCTCTCGACCGTGGCCTGCTGGAACCGGGTGACGCGCGCCGATTTGTCCACGACGTCGAGGGCGCGGGCACGGCGCGGGTCCACGGTGGTGACGCCGGTCGGACAGCGGTTGGTGTGGCAGCGCTGGGCCTGGATGCAGCCGACGGCGAACATCATCGCGCGGGCGGCATTCGTGTAGTCGGCGCCCATGGCGAGCCGCTTGACGATGTCGGAGCCCGTCGCCACCTTGCCACTGGCACCGATGCGGATGCGGTCCCGCAGCCCCGAGCCCGTCAGGGCGCTGTGGACCGTGATGAGCCCGTCGGTGAGCGGCATCCCGAGGTGGTCGGCGAACTCCAGCGGCGCCGCGCCCGTCCCGCCCTCCGCGCCGTCCACGACGATGAAGTCCGGGGTGATCCCCTCCGCCGCCATGGCCTTGCACACGGCGAGGAACTGGGTCCGTGACCCGGGGCAGAGCTTGAACCCGACCGGCTTGCCGTGCGCCAGCTCCCGCATCCGGGCCAGGAACCCGACGAGCTCGCGGGGCGTGGAGAAGACGCGGTGGTACGGCGGCGAGATGACGGTCTCACCCTGCGGTACACCGCGTACGGAGGCGATCTCGGCGTTGACCTTGCTGCCGGGCAGCACGCCCCCGATCCCCGGCTTCGCGCCCTGCGACAGCTTGAGCGAGAGGCAGCGCACGGCCGGATGGGCGGCCTTCTCCTCGAACTGCCGCGGGTCGAAGTCGCCGTCCCGGGTGCGACAGCCGAAGTAGCCCGTGCCGATCTCCCAGACGAGGTCGCCGCCGGGCCGCAGATGATGCTCGGAGAGGCCGCCCTCACCGGTGTCGTGCGCGAACCCGCCCCGCGCGGCGCCGGTGTTCAGCGCCACGATCGCGTTGGCGGAGAGGGAGCCGAAACTCATCGCGGAGACGTTGAGGAGGGCCATGTCGTACGGCTGCTCGCAGTCGGGGCCGCCGACGTGGACGCGGGGCGGCTCCTTCGGCACCGGAGCGGGAGCCATGGACGGCACGAGGAACTCGTATCCCCGGTCGTCCATGTCGCGCTCGCTGCCGAACGGCTCCTCGGCGGCGACCCCCTTCGCCCGTTCGTAGACGATGCTGCGGGTGTCGCGGTCGAATGGCCTGCCGTCGTAGTTGCGCTCCACGAAGTACTGCTGCAGCTCCGGCCGCAGCGCCTCCATGAAGAACCGCAGATGGCCGAGGACGGGATAGTTCCGCAGGACGGAGTGGCGTCGCTGCACGAGGTCGTGCACACCGGTCAGCGCCACCACCAGGAGCGGCGCGGCGGCCGCCCACCACCAGGGCGACGTCAGCAGGGCGAGCACCACGCCGCCGGCCGCGCAGGCCAGCAGCGCGGCGACTGTCACGAAACGCGTCATGGGCCTGTGACGCCCCCGCCGAACTCGATGTCCTTGCCGTTGGCGATCCGGGCTCCGAGATTGATGCGCATCATCTCCAGGGCTGCTTCCGCGAGACGGGGGTGGATATGGGCCACCGCGTCGGCGGCCACGGTCACGTCGAGGTGCCGGATGTGGGCGTCCAGCGCCGAGTACAGCACGCACTGCTCGGTCACCTGACCGCACAGCGTCACCTTGCGGACGCCCAGCTCCCAGAGCAGGTACGTCAGCGGGGTCTCGTAGAAGATCGAGTGCCGGGCCTTCACGACGAACAGCGAGTCGTGGTCCGGCCGCAGCGGCTCGACCAGATCCGCGTGCGGCCCCGCCATGGCGGCCTCGACCAGTTCCCCGTGGTGGGAGCGCCACTGGCCGAAGTTGTCGTTCACGTAGATCACCGGCGCCCCGCTGCCACGGGCGGCGGCGAGCAGGTCCGTGATCACCGGTACGACCTCACGCACCGAAGGCAGCAGATGCTCGGCGTCCTTGTGGTCGTACGTGTTGATCATGTCGATCACGATCAGGGCGCAGGTACCGTCGTCGTGCCGTGCGCTCATGGCCGCAGCAGTGTCTTGACCATGCCGTCCTCCTTGGCCTGGAAGGTCGCGTAGGCCGAGGGGGCGTCCTTGAGCGGCAGGTGGTGCGTGGCGAACGAGTCGACGCCCAGCGGGTCGTCGTCCGTCAGGTGCGGGCGGATGTCGTCGATCCAGCGCCACACATTGGCCTGGCCCATGCGCACCTGGATCTGCTTGTCGAACATGGTCAGAAGCGGCATGGGGCTCGCGGCCCCGCCGTAGACGCCGCTGATGGACAGGGTGCCGCCGCGCCGGACCGCGTCGATGCCCGCGTGGAGAGCGGTCAGGCAGTCGATGCCCGCCTTCTCCATCAGCGGGCGGGCCAGCTTGTCGGGCAGGAGCGCGGTGGCGCGCTGGGCGGCCGTCGCCACCGGCGAACCGTGTGCTTCGAGGCCGACCGCGTCGATCACGGCGTCCGTGCCGCGGCCGTCCGTGAGGTCACGGATGGCGTCGCCCAGGTCCTTGCCGTGCTCGCGCAGGTCGAGCGTCGTGACGCCGTTGCGCCGGGCGCGTGCCAGGCGGGCGTCGACGAGGTCGACACCGATGACCAGCTCGGCACCGCGCAGCCGCGCGATGCGGGTGGCCATGTCGCCGATGGGCCCGAGGCCGAACACCGCGACGCTGCCGCCCCGCGGGATGTCGGCGTACTCCACGCCCTGCCACGCGGTGGGCAGCACGTCGGACAGATACACGAAGCGGTCGTCCGGCGGGCCGTGCGGCACCTTGATGGGCAGCGTGTTGCCGAAGGGCACCCGCAGCAGCTCGGCCTGTCCGCCGGGCACCTGTCCGTACAGCTTGGTGAACCCGAACAGCGAGGCGCCGCTGCCCATGGACTTGACCTGGGTCGTCTCGCACTGCGACTGCAACCCCTGCTTGCACATCCAGCAGGTGTTGCACGAGACGTTGAACGGAATCACCACGCGGTCGCCCACGGCCACCTCGGTGACGTCGGGGCCCGTCTCCGCGACGACCCCCATGGCCTCGTGGCCGAGGATGTCACCCGCGTCCAGATAGGGCCCGAAGACCTCGTAGAGGTGCAGGTCGGAGCCGCAGATGCCGGTCGAGGTCACCTGGACGATCACGTCGTCGGGCTTCTCGATACGGGGGTCCGGCACTTCGTCGACGCGCACGTCGCGCTTGCCTTGCCAGGTCAGAGCACGCATGGGGACGCACCTTTCCACTCAGCGCCCGACGGCGCGGGCCAGCTCCGACTTGTTCATGGACGAGCGGCCCTTGACGTTCTTCCTCCGCGCCTCGGCGTAGAGCTGGTCCTTGGTCGGGCCCTGGGAGCCCTGGTGAGAACGCTCGCCGCCACGCTGCGACGCGGACTTCGGGTCCTTCGTCGACGTACGGCTCGCCGTGCGGGACTCGCCGGAGCGCGCACGCTCCTTGTTCACCGTGCGGGCGGCGATCTCCTCCGCACGGCCCGTGGACTCGCCGCGGTCCTTCGCGCTCTCCTTGATGTGCTCGTACTGCCGTTCCCTCTTGCGGTTCGATCCTGCGGGCATGATGCGCTCCTTTCCGCTGGGTGGCTGATGGCCGGTGTGGGCCCCTCCCACGGTGCTCACACAGTCCGCCGGCTCGCCACACGGGCGATCGCGGCCTGTGACGAGTACCCGAGATCCTCGACGTGAGACGCGGGGCGGAAGATCAAGTGCTTCCGCGCGCTCCCCCGGGGGCCTTGAGAACGGGGGCGCTCCACGGTGGAGTGGTGGGACGTCGCGCCGACAGGGAGGGGACCGGCCATGCCGGAGAACCAGCACAGCCCGACGCCCGCCGCCCGCTGGGAGCGGGCCGTCGTCGTAGGGGGCGGATACGCCGGTCTCGTGACCGCACGGGTCCTCGCCGACCACTTCACCGAGGTACTGGTCCTGGAGCGTGACCCGGTGCTGCCGGACACCGGCGTCCACCCGCACGTCCCGCAGGGCTACCACGCGCACGCGCTGCTCGCCCGCGGCGGCGAAGTGCTCGAGGCGCTCTTCCCCGGGCTGCGCGCGGAGCTCGCCGACGAGGGCGCGCCCGTCTTCGACTACGGCGAGCGGATCAGCTTCCTCCTGCCCACCGGATACGCGCCGACCGACCCCGTGGGCGTCCGCATCCAGACCTTCACGCGCGACGAGCTGGAGCGCCGCCTGCGACAGAGGATCTCGGCGCTCCCCGCGGTCCGCGTCGTCCCCGCCGCCCACTGCGAGACGGTCACCGCGAGCGTGCCGGGCCGCCTGGACCGGGTCAGATATCGCACCGAGGACGAGGACGCCACCGAGATCACCGCCGACCTGGTCGTCGACGCGTCGGGCCGCTCCACGTCCGTCGACCGCTGGCTCACCGACGCGCGCCTGCCGGCGTCCCCCAAGAACGTCATCAAGGCGAAGATCACCTACACCTCCGCGTGCTACGTGCGCCCGCCGCGGGACCAGCAGGACTTCGACGTCGCCTATCAAATGGCCTTCGCACCCGACGTACCCCGCGGCGGAGTGGTCCTCGCCGTGGAACGCGACCGGTGGATGTGCTCGCTGTTCGGTGTCGACGAGCACGTCTCGCCCACCGACGACGAGGGCTACCTCGACTTCGCCCAGAGCCTCGGCACCCCCCGCCTCGCCGAACAGATCAAGCGCGGCACCCGCGAAGGAGAGATCCACCGCTACACGAACACCGGCAACGCCTGGCGCCTGCACCACAAGAACGCCCGCTGGCCCGAACGCCTCGTCGCGGTCGGCGACGCGCTCTGCGTCTTCAACCCCGTGTACGGACAGGGACTCACGGTCGCCGCACTGGAGGCGCAGCTGCTCGGCCGCCTCCTGGACCGGCACCGGTCCGGCGGTCTGGACGGCCTCAGCCGCGCCTACCAGCGCGCCGCGGCCCGCGTCATCCAGGTCCCGTGGACCATGGCCACCAGCTCGGACGTCATGTGGGCACCCACCCGCCCCCCGCTGCCCGCACGCTTCGCCCACTGGTACAACCAGCAGGTCTTCGCGCTCGCCGTGCACGACCCGAGCGTGTGGGCACGGTTCGTACGCGTCCTGAACATGACGGCACCGCCCGCCCTGCTGTTCCGCCCCGCCGTGCTCGCCAAAGTGGTGCGCCACGCGCTCACGCGACGCCGGAGCTGACACCTGCTCGGCCGGCGACCGGCACTGTCCGGCCGCGCCCGGGACCGTCGACCGGCCACCTGCCTCCTCTGTGAGCATCGGGCCCCCAACGACGGGGCGCGGTCGAGGAGGCAGACATGCGGGCATGGCAGGAATGGGCGGCAGAGGTGCGGCTGTTGTGGCGGGCCGGTCCACGACACACGGTCGCACTCACGGTGACCGTGGTCTGCGGGGCGCTCACCGGACCGCTCGTCGTGATCGCCACCGGGCGGCTCGTGGGCGGCCTGCCCGGAGCGGTGACCGGCGGGCCGGGATCGACCGAGGCCCGGCGCGTCCTCGCCGCACTCACCGTCTTCGGGGCGCTGATACTCGTACGGACGCGACTGCGCGCCGTGGAGGGCGGCCTCGCCGCGGTGCTCAAGCTGCGTGCGGCCAGTGTCGTGGAGGACCGGGCCATGGCGGCCGGGACCGGCCCGGACGGCATCGGACACCTGGAAGAGCCGGGCTACGCCGATACGCTGCGGCTGGTCACCGAGCCGAACAGCCGCCCCGACCAACTCGCCACGCTGCTTCCCGAGATCGTGCGCCCCCGGCTCGAAGGGATCGGGCTGCTCGTCCTGCTGGCGCCGCTCGCCTGGTGGGCGCCGGTGCTGCTCGCGCTCGCGGCGGTGCTGACGTACCGCTCCTACCAGCGTCTGGCACGCCATGTGCACGGCAGCATGCAGGCGGCGAGCGCGGTGATCCGCAGGGCCGGATACCTGCGGTCGCTGGCCGTGGACCCCGAACCCGCCAAGGAAGCACGGCTGTTCGGGCTCCGCGACTGGCTCGCCGAGCGGATGACGGCCGTCTGGCAGTCGGGCATGGCCGAGGTCTGGGCCACCCGCGGGACGGCCGCGCGGCGGGCCTGCGGCGCGGTCGGGTTCGTGGTCCTCGCGGAGGCGGCCGTCCTCGGCCACGCGGCCTTCGCCGCCGCACGCGGCGACCTGGACCTCACCCGCCTGGTGATCAGCGCCCAGGCGGCGCTCGCCGTCCCCGCGCTCGGCTGGGTCGGTGACGCCGACAACGTGGTGCGGGACGCGCTGCTCGGCCTGCGCTCGCTCGCCGCACTGGAGGCGCGCGGGACCGCGGGCGACGGCACGGGCCCGGCCGGGACAGCGGACAGCAGCGGCCACGCCCCGCAAGCCCGCCGCGACATCGCCTTCGAGTCCGTCGACTTCACCTACCCGGGCACGGACGAACCCGTGCTGCGCGGGCTCGACCTGACGATCCCGGCCGGCACGTCCGTCGCCCTCGTCGGGGCGAACGGCTGCGCGGCCGGCCTGCTCAACTCGCTCGGCCTGATCGGCGCGGTCGCCTTCGTCGTGCACCTCGCCGTGACGGGCCGCACCGGACTCGGCGCCGTACTGCTCGCCGTCGTCCTGGCGGGCCGGTTCACCGGCCACGTCGTCGGCCTCGTGCAGACCACCGGAGCCGTCGTGGAACTCCTGCAGAACGCCGAACGGCTGCGCTGGCTGCAGGCGTACGCGGAGCGGGAGAACCGCACGTCGACAGCGGCCGTGCCGTCGAAGCTGCGGCATGGCATCGCCGTGGACGGGCTGTCCTTCCGCTATCCGGGCACGACGAGGACCGCACTGCGCGATGTCACGCTGCGGCTGCCGGCCCGGGGAGTGATCGCCCTGGTCGGCGAGAACGGCTCGGGGAAGTCCACGCTCGTCAAACTGCTGTGCCGGATGTACGAGCCGACGCGGGGCCGGATCACGGTGGACGGTGTCCGGCTCGACGCGCTCGACGCGGAGTCGTGGCGCGAGCGGCTCGGCGCGGCCTTCGAGGACTTCGTGCGCTTCGAGTTCACGGTCCACGAGACGGTCGGCTTCGGGGATCTGCCGCGCGTCGGCGACCGGCGGGCGGCCGCCGACGCGCTGTGCCGGGCCGGCGCCGCCGACCTGCCCGGCACGCTCGGCGCCGGACTCGGCACCCAGCTGGGCAGCCGCTGGCAGGACGGGGTCGATCTGTCGACGGGCCAGTGGCAGAAGCTGGCGATCGCACGGGCCCTCATGCGCCGGGCACCCCTGCTGCGCATCCTGGACGAGCCGACCGCGTCACTGGACGCGGAGACCGAACACCTCGTCTTCGAGCGGCACATCGAGGCCGCACGCCGTCCGGGCACGAACGGCGATGGGCCCGGCACCGTCACCCTGCTGGTCTCGCACCGGTTCTCCACCGTGCGCGGCGCCGACCTGATCGTCGTCCTCGACCACGGCCGGGTCGCGGAGGCGGGCACCCACGACGAACTCCTCGCGCGGCGCGGACCGTACGCGCAGATGTACGGGCTCCAGGCGCGCGCCTACCGGTGACGGAGACGCGGAAGAAGCGTCGGCCCGGGCCGACGCTCCTTCGTTCTGCTCAGGGACAGCCGCTACGCGACCGACCCCAGCGGGGTCAGCCACGCCGGGTCACGCGGCTCCACCTTGTTGGCGAAGGCCACGAACTGGGCGTACGCGGCCAGGTCCGCCATCGCGGACTGGACGCGGAGCAGCTCGCCGTCCGACTCGGGACCGTCGGCGCGCTCCAGCCAGTCGCCGATGAGAGCGGCGACCGCGACGGTGCGACCCCGCATGTCGCGGCAGATGGCGACCGGGCCGCCCTTCGCGGCCTGGCGGGCGAACGCCTGCCACAGCTCGATGGAGTGCGGCACCTGGCCGAGGCTCAGACCCGAGCGGTAGAGCCGGTCGTAGTCCAGCCTGCGGTACCACGACGCCGACTCCTCGGTGAGGGTGCCCGTCGCGAGGATCTCGCCCACCCGGGCCAGCATCCGCGCGGCGTTGCGACGGCCAGCTCTACGCCGATCTGCGCGGCTCACACCGCGACGAGCGCCCCGTCCCGCCCGCCGTCGTCCTGCGGCGTTTCCTCAACGCGCTGGGTGCGCCGAGGCCGTACCCGGGCAGCGCCGAGGACGCGGCCGCCGCCTACCGCACCCTGCTCACCGAACGGCGCGTCCTGATCGTCCTCGACAACGCCTCGGACGCGGCCCAGGTGCGTCCGCTGCTGCCCGCGGCGCACAGCTGCGCGGTCCTCGTCACCAGCCTCGGCGTCCTCGCCACCCTGAACGGCGCCGCCCACCTCCACCTGATGCCGCTGCCGCCCTCGGCGTCCGTCGCGGTCCTCGGCCTCTGGGCGGGACCGGGGCGGCTGACCGCCGAGCACGGTGCCGCCCAGGTCATCGCGCGGCACTGCGGCCACCTCCCGCTGGCGCTGCGCATCGCGGGCGCCCGCCTCGCGGCGCGGCCCCGGTGGCCGGTGCGCGAGCTCGCCGAGCGCCTCGCGGATCCGGGGCGCCGTCTCGCGGAGCTGTCCTTCGCGGACCTGGACATGCACGCGGCCCTGGCGGCCGGTCACCGGGAGCTGCAGGCCAGAGGGGCGACCGGGCGGGCTGCGGCGCTCGCTCTTCCGCTGCTGGCGGCGGAGCAGGGAGAGCCGGGGGAGCAGGGGGAGCCGGGGGAAGTGGAGCTGACGGTGGCGCGGGCGGCGGTGACGACCGGCGGTGCGCTGTCGGCGACCGAGGTGATCCTGGAGCAGCTCGTCGACGTGCAGCTCCTGGAGTCGCGGGCTCCCGGTCGTTACCGCTTCCATCCGCTCACCCGGCTGTTCGCCCTCACCGCACGCCGTGCGGCCGGAACTGGATGCTGATGCGTCCGCCGGAGGCGCGGGCGGACTTGGGGACGGCGTGCTCCCAGGTGCGCTGGCAGGAGCCGCCCATCACGATCAGATCGCCGTGGCCGAGCGGCTGCCGGACGGTGGCGCCGCCGCAGCGCGGGCGGAGCAGCAGGTCGCGGGGGTCGCCGACGGAGAGGATGGCGACCATCGTGTTCTCGCGGGCGCCCCGGCCGATCCGGTCGCCGTGCCAGGCCACGCTGTCGCGCCCGTCCCGGTAGTGGCAGAGGCCGGCCGTGGTGAACGGCTCGCCGAGCTCGTCGGCGTAGTGCTCGGAGAGGTTCCACCGGGCCTCGTCGAGGACGGTGTGGGGGAGAGGCTCGCCCGCGCCGTAGAAGGCGAGCAGGCGTGGCACGTCCACGACCCGTTCGTACATCTGGCGGCGCTCGGCCTTCCAGGGGACCTCCGCGGCCAGCTGTTCGAACAAGGCGTCGGCGCCGCTCAGCCAGCCCGGCAGCAGGTCGATCCACGCGCCGTCGCCGAGGACCGTGCGGCGGATGCCGGCGAGGGAGCCCAGGCGCACGTCGTCGCTCTGGTCGAAGAGCGATCCCTGGAGCTGGTGGGTTGCCATGCGGCCAGTGTAACCAAGAGTCGAACAAGTGAGCTAATTCGAAGAGTCCCGGGAACCCGGAAACGCCTCGGGGGCGCGCATCCGGCTCGGATGCGCGCCCCCGAGGGCCTGCGGGCGGGGTCTACCGCTTCCCGGAGACCAGGCGGTAGATGAACAGAACGATCACGGAGCCGACGATGGCGGCGATCCACGTCGACAGGTGGAAGAACCCGTTGATCGAGTGAACGCCGAAGATCACCTTGCCCAGCCAGCCGCCGAGCAGCCCGCCCACGATGCCGATCACCATGGTCAGCAGGCAGCCTCCCGGGTCCTTGCCGGGGGTGAGGGCCTTGGCGATGGCTCCCGCGATGAGACCGATCAGGATCCAGGCGATGATGCCCACGAGAACGTTCCTCTCTTTGTGCTCGGGTCGGCGCTGGATCTCCAGGCCGACACAGAGCGAATGTCCCGACGATGACGTGTCACACAGGACCAAGGTCACGTTTGACGGGACCAAAGGCACGCCGGACTCCGGCGGGCGGGTGATGCGCGGGGAGCATATGGTGGCCGAGCGGCATACCGGAGACCACCATGACGTCAGCCAAGAAGACATCCGTCGATGTGGAACAGTGCCTGCTCCTCACCGGCGTGGGCGGTTTCGACTGGGACCTGAAGACCGGCGCGCTGGGTCTCGACGCCGGTTCCCTCGCGGTGCTCGACCTGCGCCCCGAGGAATTCAACGGCCTGGTGACCTGCCTGACGAAGCGCATCCCTCCCGAGGAGGCCGTGCGCATCAACTACGCCGTCACCGAGGCCGTCGCCTCCGGAGAGGACCGGTACGGCGTCTACTTCCGGGCCCGGCGCAGGGACGGCACGATCCACCTCGGCCACGCGCGCGGACGCATCGTCCGCGACGGCGAGGGCCGCGCCGTGCGCGTCCTCGGCGTCCTGCGGTCGGCGTCGGAGGACGGGGCGGAACTCGCCGCCATCGACCCCAGGGAGGAACGCCGCCAGGGCATCGCCCTGATGGTGCAGGGCACCACCCAAGCCCTCTCGCGGGCCGTCACCGTCGACGACGTGGTCGCCGTCCTGTCCGGCGCGAGCGGCCTCGACCGATTCGCCGCCGACGGACTCGTCCTCGGTCTCGTCGAGGGGGACAAGCTGAGGCTGATCGCCCTGGTGGGCCAGACGATGCAGGCACTCGACGAACTCAAGCTGCACAAGGTCGACGAGTCCCAGCCGCTGGCCGAGGCCGTCATGACGCGACAGCCCCGCTTCGTCGCCTCGCTGCCCGACCTCGCGCGCCGCTTCACCCGCCTGCGCCCCTACATCGAGCACATGCGCCTCGACTCGGCGGCGTTCCTGCCGCTGGTCGCCCAGGACCGTGCCATCGGCGGACTCGGCCTCTTCTACCGGGGCCGCAAGGACTTCACCGACGCCGACCGCAACCTCTGCATCGGGCTCTCCGGCATCGTCGCCCAGTCGCTGCAGCGCGCCATGCTCTTCGACGAGGAACGGGACCTCGCCAAGAGCCTCCAGGCCACCATGCTGCCGCGCGGGGTGCCCGCCGTCGCGGACTGCGAGGTCGCCGTGCGCTACCACGCGGCGTGGGGCGGCCGCGACGTCGGCGGCGACTTCTACGACGTCGTCGCCCTGCCCCGCGGCCGCATCGGCCTGGTCGTGGGCGACGTACAGGGGCACGACACACACGCCGCGGCCATCATGGGCCAGCTGCGCATCGCCCTGCGCGCCTTCGCGGGAGAGGGCCATCCGCCGGGCACGGTGCTCTCCCGCGCCTCGCGCTTCCTCGCCGAGCTCGACACCGAGCGCTTCGCCACCTGCACGTACGCCCAGTTCGACCCCGCCACCGGCATCGTGCGCGCCGTCCGCGCCGGACACCTGCCGCCCCTCGTGCGCCACGTGGACGGCCGGGTGGGCGTGCCCCGGGTCCCCGGCGGGCTGCCCCTCGGCCTGGCCACCGAGTTCGGCATGGAGGACTTCCCCGAGGTGCGCCTCGACCTGGTGCCGGGCGAGACCATGGTGCTCTGCACCGACGGTCTCGTGGAGGACGCCGCCCTCGACGTCGAGACCGGCATGGGCAACCTCGCCGATGTGATGCGCCAGGGACCCGAACGCGCCGAGGCCCTGGCGGACCACCTCTCCGAGGCGCTGTGGGAGCGGTGGGGCACGAGCGACGACGTGGCCCTCCTCGTCCTGCGCAGACTGCCCGACCCCGGAACGCCCCAGGAGCCGCGCATCCACCGGTACGTCCACCAGGCCGACCCGGAAGGGCTCGCCGACGCGCGGGCCGCGCTGCGCGAACACCTCGCGTCGTGGGGGTTCGGCGCCGTCGCCGACGACGTGGAGGTCGCGGCCGGCGAACTCCTCGTCAACGCCCTGGTCCACACCGACGGGGGCGCCATCCTCACCCTGGAGGTGCTCTCCGGGCCGCCGCGCCGGGTCCGCCTGTGGGTGAAGGACCGGTCCAGCGACCGCCCCCGCAGGAGGTCCCCCGCCGAGACCGCCACCTCCGGGCGCGGGCTTCTCCTCGTGGAGGCGGTCGCCTCGTGCTGGGGCGTCGAGCCGCGCGGCGAGGGCAAGGCCGTGTGGTGCGACTTCGCCGTACCGGACACCTGACCGCTCGCGCGCCCCGCCCCGTCACGCCGACGGCACCGTGTCCTCGAACGCCTTGCCCGCCGCCCGGTAGCCGGCGACCTTCGCCGAGACCTGCGCCGGGGTCAGCACCTGGTCCTTGACGTGCAGGACGTAGTCCACCTGCTGGTCGTACGAGCGGGGGGTGGTGCTGGACTGGCCCGCCAGGTCGATCAGCCACTGGTTGAAGTTGATCGACATCGGCCGCTCCGGCAGGTACGCGGCGTCGTGCGTGCCGAACGACTGGCCGTCGACGTAGTAGCGGATGGCACTGTTGTCGATGGTGACCACCAGGTCGTGCCAGCCCGCGTAGCTCCGCCGGCTCTCGGTGTGCTGGTTGACGGCCTGCCACGGGTCGGGGTCGTACGTCTCCCACGACGTCGTGTACAGGATGTTCGAGGGCTCGCCCCAGCCGCCGTTGGGCAGGTACTCGAAGTCGTACTCGGCGTAGTCGTCGGCCATCGGCGCCTTGAGGTCGTTGATGGTGAAGAACGTCTGCACGAGGTGGTCGCCGTCGGGGCCGCTGCGCGGGGCGTCGCTGAACTTCACGCGCGCCGCGTACGTCCCGTTCTTGAATTTCGTCGCCTTGGTGAGCACTTCGGTCTGCTCGGTGCTCGCGCCGGTGCCCGCCGTCGACGTCTCCAGGTTCATCACCGTGTTGCCGCCCGACGACGCGAACGTCACGTTGCGCGGGTCCCAGGTGGCGCCGGGCACGCCGGGACCGCCGGAGTTGGAGCGCACGTTCCAGCCGTTCGCCGCGATCTTCGGGTCGTCGTACGCGCTGTAGGTGAAGTCGTCGAACAGGGTGGCCCCGTCGCCGGGCGGGTCGGTCGGATCGGTGGGGTCGGTCGGGTCGTTGCCCTCGGGTGCCGTGCCCCAGACCGTCGCGCCGTCCAGCTGCGCGGTGACCTTCGACCAGTTCGCGTACGTGGACTGCGCGGCGCCGAAGGAGTAGTCGTCGGACTGGTTCAACGGCTGCCAGTCGGCGCGGTGGAAGCGCAGTTGGAGGTCACCGGTGTCCGCGCCGGCCGCCAGCGATCCGGCGCCCGGTGCGAACCCGATCTCCAGGTAGCGGTCGGCGGTCGCGGTCGGCTTGGCGAGCGTCCCGAACGTACCGGTGACGTTGCCGCACCCCTTGACCGCCCACGAGCACGCGAAGCGGTAACTCGGGTTGCCCGCGTCCGACTTGAAGTAGTAGCGGATCTTCACGCCGCTGAGTGCCACGCCGGAACCACCGGTGTTCTTCACCTTCAGCCACGGCTCGGCCTGATCGCTCCCGGTGGCGCCCGTGTGGTACTGCACGGTCAGGTCGCCGACGGCCGCGACGGCCGGTGAGGGGAGCGCGAGCAGGCCCGCGCAGCCGAGTGCGGCCGCGACGGCACAGGTGAGGGACCGCTTCGCCGAACGGGTGAGCGTCTTCCTTCTCATGCCGGTTCCTTTCTCAGGACTGTCCCTCTGCGGGACGGTGGGGGAGGGGGACGTACGGATCGAGCGGGCCGTGGCGCACGCCGAGCGCGGCGAGCCGGGCAGCGTGCGCGCGCAGCCGCCCGTGCACGCCGGGCCAGGGCGCGGCGCCGTGCCAGGCACGGTCCGCGAGCGCGCACAGACGCGGGAAGACAAGACGGTCGACGTGGTCCGCGGTGGGCGCGAACTCGGTCCACAACTGCGCCTGCATGCCGAGGAGTTCGCCGGTCATCGCGGTGTCGTCCGGCGGTTCGTGGCCGTGCACCGCGCGCAGGTCGACCAGCGGTCCGGGCTGCGCCTGCGGCTCGGCGGGGTCGGCCGACTGGGCGTAGTCGAGATAGGCGGCCCGGTGGTGGCAGCTGATGACCCGGTGCCCCTGTTTCAGGGCGAGGCGGGTGTGCTCGGGGTCGCGCCACGCCATGACGGTGAACTCCGACGGCAGCCCCTCGCCGCTCTCCGCCCACGCGGTCGGGACGCGCCCGCGCCCGACGAGGTGCGCCCCGATGCGGCCGAGGAACCAGCCGCGCAGCGCGGCCGTGTCCGGCAGGCCCTCGGCGGCGGCCCGTGCGCGTGCCGCCGGGCTCGCCGCCCACTCCGTGGTGGGGCACTCGTCGCCGCCGATGTGGATGTGCGGGGACGGGAAGACGTCCATGACCTCGTCGAGGACGGTACGGCAGAAGTCGAGCACCGGCTCGTCGACGGCGAGGACGGTGTCGCAGACGCCCCAGTCGGTCCACACGGCCAGCCGCCGCGCGGGGACGTTGCCGAGCTCCGGGTGGGCGGCGAGGGCGGCCCGCGTGTGGCCCGGCATCTCCACCTCCGGTACGACAGTGACGCCCCGCGCCGCGGCGTAGGAGACGAGGCCGGTCAACTCGGCCCGGGTGTAGGCACCTTGATGAGGGATGCCGTCGTGGACCGTGCTGCCGGCCGGGCCCACCATCGACTGGGCGCGGCGGCCGCCCACTTCGGTGAGCCGGGGATACGCGGCGATCGGCATCCGCCACCCCTGGTCGTCGGTGAGATGCAGATGCAGCACGTTGAGCTTGTGCAGGGCCAGCAGGTCCACGTATCTGCGCAGCTCTGCGACCGGCTGGAAGTGGCGTGCGACATCGAGCATGAAGCCCCGCCAGGCGTGCCGGGGGACGTCGGTGATCTCCGCACAGGGCAGCTCCCACGGAGTGCCGCGCCTGGGCCGTCCCGCGAGGGCCTCGGGCGGCAGGAGCTGACGGAGCGTCTGGACGCCACGGAGCAGCCCGGTGAGGTGGGCGGCGCGCAGAAGCAGCGCGTCAGGGCCGACGGTGAGGCCGTACCCCTCCTCGCCCAGGCCGCGCAGCTGCGGATCGAGTGCGAGGACGAGCGGCCCGTCGGGGGAGGTCGGCAACCGGAGCCCGGTGGCCGGGGCGAGCAGGGTGCGCAGCAGCGCGGCGGCGGGTTCCGCGCCCGCGGAGACACGTACGGCGGTGTGGCGGTTCAGGGTGAAGTGGCCGGGACGCCAGGAGAGGTGGGTGGGCAGGGGGACCAGGGAGGGGCGGGGTGCGGGCACGGCGGGGCCTCCAGAAGGCGGACGGGTCGGTCCTGGGCGGCGGCTGGGTCAGCCCTTCACGGCATCAGCCCTTGACGGCACCGGCCGCGAACCCCGACGTCACCTGCCGTTGCAGCAGCAGGAAGACGACGAGCGCGGGCAGCGCGAACAGCGTGGAGGCGGCCATCGTGGCGCCCCAGTCGGTGCCGAACGTGTTCTGGAACGAGGAGAGCCACACCGGCAGCGTCCGGTGGTCCTGCTGCTTGATGATCAGGAAGTTGGCGTACGCGAACTCGTTCCACGCCGTGATGTAGCCGAACAGAGAGGTCGCCATGAGGCCGGGCGCGAGCAGCGGGAACGCCACGTGCCGGAACGCGCCGAGTCGCGTACAGCCGTCGACCTGCGCCGACTCCTCCAGCTCCGGCGGGATCGTCGCGATGAACCCGCGCAGCACGACGATCGTGAACGGCAGCGTCATCATGAAGTAGACGAGGGTCAGCGTCGGCAGCCGGTCCAGCATGTCGGTGTCCCGCGCGATGATGTACACGGGAATGATCAGCGACTCCCACGGTGCCATCTGGGCGACGAACACCATCAGCAGGAACTGCCGCCGGCCCCGCCACCGCATCCGGGCCACCGCGAACGACGCGCCCAGCGCCACGACCAGCGCGAGCAGCACCGCGCCGAGGGTGACGAGCACGCTGTTGCGCCAGAACAGTCCGAACCCGTCCGCGTCGACGGCCCGCCGGAAGTGGTCCAGCGTCCAGCTCTGCGGCAGCAGACGGGGGTCGTCGGACTGGATGTCACGGGACGGCTTGAACGAGGTCGTGACCATCCAGTACACGGGGAAGAGGCACACGATCACCGTGACCGCCGCGCCGAGGTGCAGGGGCAGTCGGCGCAGTGCGCGCGAGGTCGTCACAGCTCGGCCTCCTGTCGGAACATCTGCCGGAAGTACAGGACGAGCACGCCGGACATGAGCAGCACCGTCACCATCGAGGCCGCCGAACCGAGGTCGTAGTGCTGGCCGGACAGGGCCGTCTGCACCGCGTACACCGGCAGGATCGTCGTCGCGTCGCCGGGGCCGCCGCGCGTCATCACCCAGATCTGCACGAACGCCTTGAACGTCCAGATCACCTCCAGCGACAGCACCAGCATGAAGATCGGGCGCACGATCGGCAGCGTCACCGAACGGAACACGCGCGCCCCGGACGCCCCGTCGATGCGCGCGGCCTCGTACAGCTCGCGCGGCACGGTGGTGAGCGCCGAGTACAGCGTGATCGCGGCGAACGGCACCGACTGCCACACCACGAGCAGCACCAGGATCGCGAAGGCCGCAGGGCCGTGCGCCAGCCACGGATACCCGTCGAACGACGCGAACCCCAGGCCGGTCAGGGCGTGGTTGACGATCCCGAACTCCGAGTGGAACAGCCACTGGAACACCGTCGTCGCCGCGACCACCGGCATCGCCCAGGCGAGCACGAGCGCGCTGAGCACCGCGGCCCGCCAGACCCTGCCGAGCCGCTCCACCATGAGCGCCACCAGCGTCGAGAGCACCATGATCGAGGCGACGCAGATCGCCATGAAGACGAACGTGCGGCGCACCACCGTCCAGAAACGGGGGTCGGACAGCAACGTCGTGTAGTTGTCGAATCCGGTGAACCGCGCGTTGCCCAGGATCAGTTCGCGCAGTCCGAAGTCCTGGAACGAAATGAGGACGGCGCGCGCCAGCGGATAGAGCAGCAGGTACAGCATGCCGAGGACGGCGGGCGCCACCAGGAGGTACGGCCAGGCACCGGACGTCGTCGTGCGGCGCGTGGGACGCGCCGGGCGCCTGGGCGGCCGGGTGAGGCGACGGGGCTCGGTCCGCTCGCGGACGACCGACACGGCACCCGCTCCCTACTTCATCGCCGAGGTGATCGCGTCGGACGCCTTCTCGGCCTCCCGCGCGGGATGTCCGCCGGTCAGGACGGCCGTCATGTAGTCCTTCACGGGGTTCTTCGCCTCGACGGCGGCCCAGCCCGGTGTGTTCGGCGTGGCATGGCCGACGGCCGCGCCCACCGCCATCGCCGAGGCGCCGGGGTCCTCGGCGACGGCGTCGGCGAGGGTCGTCCTGTTGGGCACGTAGCTCATGGCGACGGCGAGCTTCTTCTGCCAGGCGTCGCCCGTGAGTTCCTTGACGAAGGTGTACGCGGCGTCGTGGTGCTCGGCGACGGCGGGGATCACCAGGTCGGAGCCGCCGGTGAACACCGCGCCCGGCTTGTCGGCGGTCTTCCCGGGGATGGGGAAGAACCCCAGCTTGCCCTTCAGCTCCGGGTTGTTCTGCGCGACGACGTTGGCGCCGCCGGGCGTGTTGATGATCTGGGCCACCTCGCCCTTGGCCATCACCTCGGCCTGCGGCGGCTGCGCCTCGTCGGAGTCCTTGGGGCCCTTCCCGAGCGCCTGGAGCTTCTTGTAGAAGGCCATGCCGCGCAGCGCCTCGGGTGTGTCCAGGGCGCCCCGCCAGGTCCCGTCGGACTCGGTGGCGAGGTCGCCGCCCTCGTCCCAGATGAAGCCGGAGAGGGTGTACCAGTTCTGGCCGGGGAGGTAGATGCCCTGCCGGCCGTCCTCGTCGAGCTTCCTGGTCGCCGCGATCCACTGGTCGCGGGTCTTGATCGCGTCGGCGTCGATGCCCGCCTTCTCGAACAGGTCGGTGCGGTAGACGACGACGCGGTTCGCCGCGTAGAAGGGGATGCCATACTGCTTGCCCTCGTACGCGCCCGGCTCGGCGAGGCCCTTCAGCCAGTGCCTGCCGCCGAGGTCGTCGACCTTGTCGCTCAGATCGAGCAGGCCGCCGCTCTGGGCGAGCTGGGCGACCTGTGTGTTCCCGGTCTCGATGACGTCGGGCGCGTCGTTGCTGGCGAGTGCGGCGGTGACCTTCTCGCCGATGCCGTCCCACTCCTGGATCTGCACCCGTACGTCGATGTCGGGGTGCGCGGCCTCGAAGCCCTTCTCGAAATCCTTCTGGAACGCGGCCGAGACGCTGTCGCGCATCAGCCACACGTCGAGGGCCGTCCGCCCGCCGTCCCCGGAGACCCCGTCGCCGGATCCGGACGGACTGCAGGCACTGAGCCCGGCGGCCGCGACGAACGCGGACAGGCCGGCGAGCAAGCGGAGCTTCACGGGTCACCTCTGGGCGTCGGACCTGACCAGTTGGAGAACTGGTCAGGTGACCTCTGGTGATGGAGAAAGGTGGCATGGACCAATCGAAGCGTCAACCCCCTGGTGAATGCTGGTCAGTTGTCGATCTCCGAGACCTTGTGGTCAACTGGTCAGGCAACTGGTCGTGTGGGGTGAGGGGGCTCGTTCGGTGACTGCCGAGAAGAACACGAAGGCGCCGGGCGCGGTGCTCAAGCGCGAGCGGGTGCGCGACCACATCCTCGAACTCATCGAGTCGCAGCGGCCCGGCGACCCGATCCCCTCCGAGCGCGCCCTCTGCGCGGACCTCGGGGTGTCACGGCCGACCCTGCGCGCGGCCGTCGACGAACTCGTCGCCGCCGGTCTTCTCGTACGCGAACACGGGCGCGGCATGTTCGTCGCACCCCAGAAGATCACCCAGGAACTGGTCTCCCGCGAACAGGCGCTGTCGGTCCCGCCGGCCGCGGGAACCTGGTCGAGCAGGCTCCTGGAGTTCACCACCATCCCGGCCGGGGCCCGCGTCGGCCGCAAGCTGCGCCTGTCGCCCGCCGCCCCGATCGTCTACGTGGCCAGGCTCCGGCTCGTCGACGGCACCCCGATGGCCATCGAGCACCTGCACATCCGCGCCGACCTCGTCCCCGGGCTCAGCGCGCAGGAACTGGAGAGCGGGGACCTCTACCAGCACCTGCGCGAGCACCACGACGTACACGTCCGCGAAGCCGTGCAAGCCATCGAGCCGACGGTGGTCACCCGCGCCGAGGCCGAGCTCCTCGACGTACCGGAGCTGTCCCCCGCGCTGCTCTTCGAACGCCTCACCTCCGACACGGCGGGGCAGCCCGTCGAGTACGTGCACTCCCTGTACCGGGGCGACCGCTACCGCATCGTCTCCCGCCTCACCCTCGGCCCCGCCGCGACCACCGCCGAGCCCCTGCCCGGCCACCACCCCGGCATCCCGCCCGGCGACTTCGCCCACCGCGACACCGTCGCCTCCTCCACCCGGGGCGACGTCCAGCAGGCACCCTGAGACAGGCCCGCCGGACCGGCCTGCGCCCGACCGGGCCCGGCCCTGGATACCGTTCCGCCATGGCCGACTACCGCATCGAGACCGTACGCAACGGCGAACGCGACTGGACCGCCCGCAACGACCGCGGCGCCGAGGTCCGCATCGCCGCCGCCGACAACCCCGACGCCCAGCCCTCCTTCACCCCCGTCGAACTCCTCCTCGCCGCGCTCGGCGGCTGCGGGGGACTCGTCGTGGACCGCACGGCCCGCACCGTCGACCACGACGCGTTGCGCGTCGTGGTCGATTCGGTGTCCCGGCCCGAGGACGACGGCCGCGTCGGCGTCGTCCGCGTCTCCTACGAACTCGACCTGCCCGACGGCGACACCCGCGCCGCCGAGGCGCTGGAGCGCGCCATCCGGCTGACCCACGAGAAGTACTGCACGGTCAGCCGCACCGTCGAACACGGCGCCCGCGTCGAGGCGCTCGGCCCCGACGGGACGACCCTGTTCGCCGGAGGGTGACGGCTGATCAGGACACCGGCTCCACCCACACGTTCCGGAACCGGACCTTGTTGCCGTGGTCCTGGAGCCGGATGGCGCCGGCCGCCGCGGACTCGGCGTCACCCGCACCGGTCGGTCCGTCCACGGCCACGTCGTCGTGGACCTTTTGACCGTTCCAGACCACGGTGACGCGGGCATCCGACGTCTTCTTGCCGTCCGCGTCGAAGCGGGCGGCACGGAAGGTGATGTCGTACGTCTGCCACGTCTCCGGCGCCTTCGACGCGTTGAGGTCGGCGGCCTTCTTCTGGTAGATCGCCCCCGCCTCGTTGTCCGCGAGCTTCGCCACGCCGTACGAGTCCAGGATCTGCACCTCGTAACGCTCCTGGAGGTAGACCCCGCTGTTGCCGCGGTCCTGCCCGGTCACGTCGTCCGGCAGCTTCGGCACCCGGAACTCGACGTGCAGCCTGAAGTCCCCGAAGTGCTGTTTCGTGCGCAGGTCGCCGCAGCACACCTCCATGGACTTCTCGGCCTTGTGCGGCCACTGTGCGCTCCGGCCGTCACTGTGCTGCCACGCGGTGGAGACGCTGCCGCCGGAGAACAGATCGATCCGCGCGCCCGGTCTGCGCACGTCGAGCGCGTCGAGGTTCACATGGCCGGTGTCGTCGGCGCCCACGGCGTACGTGATCGTGTTGTGGCCCTTGCGCAGGGAGAGCCGTTCGGTCTTCGTCGACCAGCGGTTCCACGCGACCGTGGACGGCAGGCTCGTCTGCTTCGCCGCGCCGCCGTTGACGCTGACGCCGACCGTCTTGGTGCCGGGCGCGGGGTGCGGCCCGTTCGCGTAGCGCAGCCCCACCTCGTACGCGCCCGCCTTGTCGACGACGACGTCGAAGGCCGCCTTCGCGCCCTTGTCGCCGAAGCCGTCGACGAAGCCGCCGCCCGTGAACCCGGCGTGCTCGTTGTCGATGTCCGCGCCGCCCGACAGCTTCGCGGACTCGGCGTCGTACGTGGTGACGGGCTCCTGCGGGCCCGGCTTGGCGTTCAGGGTGTACCAGGCCTCGGTGGACCACAGCTCCTCGCCCTCGGCGGACGAGAACGGGCGGGGCGAGCGGACGTGCACGACCCGGTCCGGCTTCAGGCCGGGAATGGTGAGCCGCACCGTGCGCCGGTCCTTCGAGAGCTTCGCCGACGCGACCGGCAGCGACTCCTCGTCGACCTTCGGACCGCCGTAGTCCGGCGTGGGCACGTACCGCCACTGCTCGACCGCGTACGCGCCCTCGGTGAGCTTGGTCGCGGTCTCATCGGAGAGGGGCTTGGTGTAGGTGAGGTCGAAGCCGTCAGGCGTGGCGCGCATCGTCTTGATGTCGAAGGCGGTCTTCCCGTTCGGCGTCAGCTTCTGCAGGCCGAAGCGGAGCTTGCCCTCCTGACCCCAGTTGCCGTCCGCGCCCAGGCCGCCGGTGTAGATGGCGCCGTCGGGGCCCTCGCTGATCCGCGAGATGCCGGCCTCCAGGCCCTGCGTGTGCCGGAACACCGCGCCCTGGTACTCACCGGCGACCTTCTCCAGGTCCGCGCGCTGCAGTCCGCCGTACGTGACGTCGCCGAACACCATCTGCCCGGCGAACGGTCCCTTCTTCAACCGCATGGGCGTGCTGGGGGAGTTGGCTATCTCGTTCTGCGGCAGCCACAGCACGGGCTTGGTGACGGGCTTGTCGTCGTAGGGCCCGTCGGGGTTCATGTAGTGGTTGAAGAACCGGTCCTGCTTGATGTGGACCAGCTTGGACGCGGGCAGCCAGCCGCCCTGGTTGTCCGTGACGAACAGGCCGTTGTCCGGACCGCGCCCGATGCCGTTCGGCGTGCGCAGACCTCCGGCGAGGTAACTCACCTTTCCCGTCGCCTTGTTGACCTTGATGGTCGTGCCCCGGTTCGGGGCGGGCTGCGGGTCGGTGGTCGCGCCTCCGTAGTTGATGGCGACGGACAGGTTCAGATAGAAGTCGCCCTTCTCGTAGAGCAGTCCGAAGGCGAACTCGTGGAAGTTCTTGCCCCACGGCCACTCGGCGATCTTCCGCTTCTCGTCGGTGACGTCGTCGCCGTTCGTGTCGTTCAACTCGGTCAGCTGGTGCTTCTCCGACACGTACAGCTTGCCGTCCGCGTACTTGATGCCCATCGGCTCCCTGAGGCCGTCGGCGATCTTCTTGTACGTGACCTTCTCCGGGCCCGTGTCACCGGTGACGTGGTCGAGGAGGTATACCTCGCCCTTGGTCTCGTTGCTGCCGCCCCACGTGGAGATCGCGAGTCGGCCGTCGGGCAGCCAGTCCATCGCGGACACCTGCGGCTCGAAGCCCTTGGGGCGCAGGTCGGTCAGCTTGTAGCCGGGGTTGACCTCGGTGAGCGGAAGGCCGTCACCGGGGGTGTCGTACGTCCCCTCGCACTCCTTGCGGCCGGGCGCGGTGACCCGTACGACGTCGGCGTCCGTGCTGAGGACGGAGTTCGGCACCGTCTTGAACTCGCTGGCGCCCGGCGGCTTCCACTGGAGGGTGACCTGTTGTCCGCCGCCGCGGTCGAAGTGGTCGATGCGCAGGGACTGGTACCCGGCGTTGAGGGTGATCCCGCCGTCCTTGGGCTCGGCGCCGTGCAGCCCGTCGTGGTCGATGACCTGCTGGCCGCCGAGGAAGAGCCGCGAACCGTCGTCGCTGATCAACCGGAAGTCGTAGGCGCCCGCCTCCGGCACGTTCAGGTTGCCGATGATCTGCGACACGAAGTTGTCGCTGAAGCCGAAGCCGTCGGTCGACGTCCAGTCGGCCGTCGGGATCAGCTTGTCGACGTTGGGGGTCTGGGCCGGCTTGAGGTCGCACAGCTTGTCCAGCGGGGTCTGCACGTCGAACACGCGCAGGGTGACGCCGGGTTCCTGGGGCGGCAGGTCCGCGAACGGCCGCGGGTCGTCGTCGTCCGCGACCGCGCCGGGCGCGAGCAGACCGGCTCCGAGCAAGGCGCTGAGCAGCAGTCCCGTGGATCTTCGGGCGTTGCGGTGAGGCTTCACTCTTCCTCCTGCGTGGTTCCGTCGTGGGTTACGCAGATCCCTGTGGCAGAGCGACGCTCAGCGTAGGGATCGCGTCGAGTGACGTCCACACTTTGTCCAGAGAAAGGAAAAACGAGGGTGCGGGCGGCGGGCCCGCCCAATCGGGCGAATGGTGGCCGACGGTTGGCTGTGCGGACCGGGCGGGGCCGCTCGGGCGCGTTATGCCTGTGGAGTGATCACGCTTCGAGCCCGTGCGTTCCTCGCACTCACCACTCCGGCCGCCGTCCTCCTCACCGTCCTGGGCCCGGCCCCCGCCACCGCGGGACCACAGCGAGCGCCCGCGCTGGACGCACGGGTCAGCGCCGTCTCCGCGCGCGACCTCGGCCGGAGCCGGCATCCGGGGTGCCCGGTCCCGCCCGCCGACCTGCGGCTCATCCGGATGAACCACTGGGGGTTCGACGGCCGCGTCCACGCCGGTGAGCTCGTCGTGCGCAAGCAGGCCGTGCGGCCGATGCTGTACGTCTTCGGCCGGGCCTTCGACGCCCGGTTCCCCGTCCGCCGGATGCGGACGATGGCGGCGTACGGCGGCAGCGACGTCGCGGCGATGAAGGCGGACAACACCTCGGCGTTCAACTGCCGTGCCGTCACCGGCGATCCGTCACGGCTCTCGCAGCACTCGTACGGAGACGCGGTCGACATCAACACGCTGGAAAACCCGTACGTGGACAGGAACGGGCGCGTCTACCCCGCGGCGGGCGCCGCCTTCCTGGACAGGCGACGCACCGCCAAGGGCATGATCAAGGACGGTGACGTGATCACGACGGCGATGCGCAAGGTGGGCTGGCAGTGGGGAGGGCACTGGCGGGCCCCGGACTACCAGCACTTCTCGGCCAACGGACGGTGAGAGTGCCCCCTTGCGCCGCCGGGCCTACGCCGCCGGGTCGATGCGGGACACCGGCCCGCCCAGGTCGAGCACGTACAGCTCGCCCTTGCCGCCCTGGACGAACGAGACGACCTCGCCGCCGTTGACGCCCAGGTCGCTCACCCCGGTCACCTTGCCGTCCTTCATCTTCAGGGCGCGGACGGTGCCGTCGCAGTAGTCGCTGAACAGGTACTGGCCCCTGAGTTCGGGGATCGCCTTCCCCCGGTACACGAATCCGCCGGTCACGGAGCAGCCGAGGCCGGTGCGGTCGTACTCGTGGACCGGAGGCACGTGGTTCGCGGGCTCGGTGCCCTCGCGGAAGGGGTGGGTGCCCTCCATCTGCGACCAGCCGTAGTTCTCGCCGCCCTTGCTCGTCGCCGGGGCCCGGTCGATCTCCTCCCAGGCGCTCTGGCCGACATCGCCGATGAACAGGTCGCCCGTGCCCCTGTCGAACGAGAACCGCCACGGGTTGCGCAGTCCGTACGCCCAGATCTCGTCCTTCGCCTTCGGGTCGCCGACGAACGGGTTGTCCGCCGGGATCGCGTACGGCTTGCCGCCCCGCGGGTCGATGCGCAGCAGCTTGCCGAGGAGCGTGTCGAGGTTCTGTCCGTTGCCGTGCGGGTCGCCGCCGGAGCCGCCGTCGCCGAGCGCGATGTACAGGTAGCCGTCGCGGCCGAACTTGATGTCGCCGCCGTTGTGGTTCGAGTAGGGCTGCGTCTGCGTCAGGACGGTGCGCCGGGTCTCCGGCCGCAGCTTGCCCTTGTGCACGGCGAACTCGTCCACGGTGCTGGTGCCTTGGAGGTCCGTGTACGAGATGTAGAAGTACCTGAAGTCGTTGGAGAACGCGATGCCGAGCAGGCCGCGTTCGCCGTCGGTGGTGGTCTCCGCGGAGATGTCGAGCACGGGCTCGCCGAGCCCCTGCTTGCCCAACACACGCACGGTGCCCGCGCGTTCGGCGATCCAGACCGCGCCGCCGGGGCCCGCGGCACCGCCGGACGGGTTCTTCGCGGTGGCCACCTTCTTGAGCGCGACCTTCGCGTTCTGGCGCGAGGCGGCCGGTTCGTCGGCGGACGCCGTGTTCAGGGCGAGGGAAGCGATGAGGCAGATGGAGCCGATGACCGCAGTGCTGCTGGTGCGAACTTTCACCGTGATCCTCCTGGAGGCCGCGCGCCAACGGGGTGGGTGGGGGGATGGTGCGGTGAGCGGGTGGGGGTGTGCCGCCGGCCACTGTGGAGGTTACTGGGGGAGGAGTTCCTTGGTATATACCAAGAACTGCCCTTCTCCTCCTCGTACACTGCCTCCGTCGAATGATCATGCTGCACCATTTGGGGGAGAGGAAACGCATGTCCACTCGTAAGCGAATACTCCGCAGGGGATCCGCCGTGGCGCTGGGCGTCGCGGTCGCCCTGGCGGGAGTCACCGGCACCGCCACCGCGGCCGGGGGTTCCAAGGGGCCCGGGTCCACCGGCGGGCACGCCGCCACACAGCAGGCTCTCGACGGGCTGGTGCGGGCCGGGATGCCGGGCGTGGCCGCCGAGGTCAGCGACTCGAAGGGCAAGTGGTTCGGATCCGCGGGGTACGCCGACACCGCGACGCAGCGCAAGCGCACCGCGGCCGACCACCTGCGCGCGGGAAGCAACACCAAGTCCCTTGTCGCCGTGGTCCTTCTGCAGTTGGAGGCCGAGGGGAAGCTCAGCCTGGACGACTCCGTGGAGCGCTGGCTGCCCGGTGTGCTGGACGGCAACGGCTACGACGGCACCAAGGTGACGGTGCGACAGCTCCTCAACCACACCAGCGGCGTGCACGACATGGTGTCGACGCCGGAGTGGCGTTCGTACATGAACGGTCCGGGCTTCCTCGCCCACCGCTACGAGACCTGGAGCCCCGAGCGGATCCTGGACCTGGCGCTCAAGTACAAGCCCGACTTCGAGCCCGGCACCGGCTGGAACTACTCCAACACCAACTTCGTGCTCGCGGGCATGATCATCGAGAAGGCCACGGGCAACACGTACGCGCAGGAGGCCGAACGGCGCATCATCAAGCGCCTGAAGCTGCGCGAGACCACGTTCCCCGGCACCGACCCGAAGATGCCCGCCCCCTACGCGGTCGGCTACTCCAAGCTCTACGCGGAGAACCCCGGCCCCGAGGTGTACGACGCCACGGAGTACAACCCTGCGTGGTCCGGCGCCACCGGCGAGGTCATCAGCACGACCGGTGACCTCAACCGTTACTACAGCGCCCTCATCAAGGGTGAGCTCCTGCCGCCCGCGCAGCAGCGGGAGTTGCTGGACACCGTCGAGACGGGCACCTTCTACCGGTACGGCGCGGGCCTGATCGTCCGCACCCTGTCGTGCGGAGTGAAGGTCTACGGCCACGACGGCATCGTCTGGGGCTCCCTGACCAGCACGGCGACCACCGCCGACGGCAAGCACACCCTGACGTTCCACCTCAACGGTGACTGGCTGGAGGACGGCAAGCCGTACGACGACGTCTTCGAAGCGGAGTTCTGCGGCAAGAAGTAGGCGTCAGGAGCGAGTTCAGTCGTGCGTCGGCACCCGCCGGCGCACGTCCTCGTACAGGTTCCGCATCGCCATGCGGTAGAGCTCGGACTGGTGGACGCCGAGGAACCCGGTGTGCCCGAACACCTCCAGGGCGACCATGCCGTGCACATACCCCCACACGCTCAGCAGCAGGGCCGTCGCGGGCGGCGGCAGAGCGGTGCCGCTCGGGGGTACCTCCCGCGCCAGGTGACCCAGGAACGCGGGTGACAGCGACCGCGTGTCGGCCGCCGCGAGCTGCTCCGGTGTGAACCCCCGGAACAGCTCCCTTTCGAAGACCGCGCTCATCCGCCGATTCGCCTCCGTCGTGGGGCCGTCGACGGGCGCGTGATAGTGCCGCAGCGGTGCTCCGTAGAGGAGTTGGAACCGCTCGGGATGGGCGATCGCCCAGCGCCGATAGCCCTCCGCCGCGACGATCATCCCCGGCACGTCCGAGTCGTCGGGTGCCGTCTCCGTCGCGGCCTGCACCGCGTCCGCCAAGTCGTCGTACGCCTTGGTGATGAGAGCCGTGACGAGGTCGTCCCGGCTCGGGAAGTAGTGGTACAGCGCCTGCACGGTCATGCCGAGGCTGCGGGCCACCGCGCGCAACGACAGGGCGTGCGGGCCGTGTTCGGCGATGTGCGTCTCGGCCGTGCTCACGATCTCGTCGACGGCGACCGCTCGCCGACGCTCGCGCAATGACGGCCGGGCCGCGGGGACTTCAGAGGTGGACATACAGCGACCGTACGTCGCTGTCCCTCGTCACGGGACCGGAAGTCGGCATCCTGTGAAGAAAATCTAACACTGCTCAATTTTGTTGTGCCCCGCTAGCGTCGGCTGCGCCCGTCACCGCAACACCCGTCTATGAAGGAGACAGCGCGTGTTCGAACGCATAGCCGAGCTGGCGATCCGCCGGTCGCGGCTGGTACTCATCGTCGCCGCAGTGGTCGTGGCCCTCATGGGCGCCTTGGGAGCCGGTGCGTTCGGGAAGCTACTGGGGGGCGGTTTCGACGATCCGGCCTCCGAGTCCTCCCGGGCCAGGACCGTCATCGACGAGAAGCTCGGCGGAGAGACGAACCTGGTCCTCCTCGTCCGTGCCGCCGACGGCCTCATCGACGCCCCCGCCGCGCGGCGCAGCGGCCAGGCGCTGGTCACGGACCTGAAAAAGGAAAGGGACCTGGAGAACGTCGTCTCGTACTGGGACACGAAAAGCCCCGACCTGCGCTCCAAGGACGGCCGCGAGGCCCTCGTGCTCGCCCGCGTGAAGGGCCATGACATGGAGCAGCAGGAGAACGCCGAGGGCGTCATCGACGACTACGCGGGAACGTACGGGGACACGCTCACCGTGAAGGCGGGCGGCAGCGCCGGCGTGAGCTACGAGATGGGGCCGCAGACCGAGAAGGACCTCGTCCTCGCCGAGACCATCGCCGTCCCGCTCATCCTCCTGCTGCTCCTGGTCGTCTTCGGCACCGTCGTCTCGGCGCTGCTGCCGCTCGCCGTCGCGCTGATCGCGATCGTGGGCGTCTTCGCGGAGCTCTACGTGGTCGGCAGCGTCACCGACGTCTCGATCTTCGCGATCAACCTGACGACGGCACTCGGCCTCGGACTCGGCGTCGACTACGCCCTGTTGATGATCAGCCGGTTCCGCGAGCAGCTCGCCGCGGGGGCGAGCGTCGAGGACGCCGTCCGCAGGACGATGAGCACGGCGGGCCGTACCGTCGCGTTCTCCGCGGCGACCGTGGCGGCAGCCCTCGCGGCACTCATGGTGTTCCCGCAGTACTTCCTCCGCTCGTTCGGCTACTCCGGCGTCGGCGTCGTCGTCATCGCCGCCCTCGCCTCCCTGTTCGTGATGCCCGCGCTCCTGAACGTGCTGGGGCACCGCGTGAACAGCGGCCGGATGCCGTGGGCGAAGCGGACGCGCGCCGGGAGCCCGACATCGGTGTGGGGGCGCCTCGCCCGCACCGCGATGCGCCGTCCCGCGCTCACCGCGGTGCCCGTGCTCGCGGTCCTGCTCGTCGCGGCGAGCCCGCTGCTCGGCATCACCTTCGGCACGGCCGACGAACGCGTACTGCCCGAGGGCGCCAAGAGCCGCGAGGTCTCCGTGTCGCTGCGGGAGAACTTCGAAGGAAACGACGCGGCGGCGCTGCACGTCGTCATCGACGGGGGCATGCACACGGCACCGCTGGCGTCGTACGCGGCACGCCTGTCCGGGCTCGACGGGGTCGCCCGCGTCGAGACCAGCAAGGGCACCTACGCAGACGGCGGGACCGGGGCGACCGGACCCGGCAACCCGACACTGGGCCGCCCCACCGTGCAGCAGCTCAACGTCGTGAGCACCCTGACGCCGAAGTCCGACGCGGCCAAGGCTCTGGTCGGCGAGGTCAGGGCCGCCACCCCGCCCTCCGGGACGCACCCGCTGGTCGGCGGCGCCGACGCCGAACTCGTCGACTCCAACGACTCCATCGCAGGACGGCTGCCGCTCGCCGTGGGCCTCATCGTCGTCACCACGTTCCTGCTGCTCTTCCTCTTCACCGGCAGCGTCGTGCAGCCACTGAGGGCCCTCGTCCTCAACGCGGTCAGCCTGGGCGCGACCATCGGCGTGATGACCTGGATCTTCCAGGACGGCAACCTCTCCGGGGTGCTCGGGTTCACCGCGCAGCCGATGGAGACGTCGATGACGGTGCTGATGTTCTGCGTCGCCTTCGGCCTCTCGATGGACTACGAGGTGTTCGTCACCAGCCGCATCAAGGAGCTGCACGAGCTCGGCGAGGACAACGAGTCCGCGGTGACCGGCGGCCTCGGACACACCGGAGGCATCGTCGGCGCGGCGGCCGCCCTGATCGCGGTCAGCTTCTTCGCCTTCGGCACGGCGGAGATCAGTTTCATGCAACTCTTCGGCCTGGGCAGCGGTCTCGCCATCCTCATCGACGCGATCGCCGTGCGCGGCATCCTCGTACCGGCCGCGATGCGGCTGCTCGGCCGGTCCGCCTGGTACGCGCCGGGGCCGCTGCGCCGGTTCCACGCGCGGTTCGGTCTGCGCGAGGACGGTCCGGCGCCGAATGAACGGCGGGTCGCGGCGAAGGTCTGATCCGTACGTCGTCATGCGGGAGAGCCGGGGACGCCGGAACGCGGCACGGGACATGCCCCCGTGCCGCGTTCCGGCGTCCCCGGCGACCGGTCAGGCCTCGACGGCCACCAGGTCCCACGGGCTCGGCCCCGTACCGTCGCACCAGGCCTGCAACTCCGCGCCGTTCACGCAGACTATGCCGCACTGTTCCGCGTACGCGAGGGCGGGAGCGGTGAAGTCGCTCGTCGTCACCAGGGCGGCGACATCCGCCTCGTGGACCGTGAAGCACGTGCCCCCGAAACGCTGCAGGTCCTGCGAGCCCACCTTGTTGTCCTCGCCGTAGCGCTTGCACTGGACGACGATCCGGCGCCCGTCCGGTGTCACCGCGAGGACGTCCGCGCCCAAGTCGCAGGCCCCGCCGACGACTTCGACGTCCTGGCACGCGTCACGGACGCAGAGGTCGGCCACCGCCTGCTCGAAGGCGTCGGCGTCGAGCGCGGCGTAGTCGACGGGGGCGGCCGGTGCGTCGAGGACGACGGTCGCGGTCTCCGTCGTGTCCAGTACGAGCGTGGATTCCGCTCCGAGGGTGGGCTCCTCCAAGAGGATGGGCTCCTCGATGCGGGCGGGTTCCTCCACGAGCGTGGGCTCCGTGCCGAAGCGGTCCCCCGCGACCAGGGGAACCACCGGACCGCCGGCCGTCGCGGCGGCCGCCCGCGTCCTTGTGCCCTCGAGGCTCTCGGACGCCCGCTCGGCCGCCTCCTCCAGCACCTCCGCCGCGCGCCGCGCCACCCGTGCCGCCGAGAAGCGCCGCCACCGTGACCTGCCGAGGCAGGCCGCCGAGAGTCCCACGACGGCGAGCGAGCCGATCCACAGCGGGCGGCTCTCGACCATGTCGGCCGCGGCGCGGACCAGGGCCGCCGTGCCGCACAGCAGGATCGCGACGAGCACGAAGAACAGGGCGGTCGTGCGCAGATCGAAGCGCCGCTCGCGGTTCGTCCGCCGGACCGGGCGCGAGGATCGGGTCATTGCTCTCCCTGTCGGTGGACGGGGCGGGGGACGGAAACGAAGATCACTTCTCCCGGTTGCCCAAGATCGGCAAGGCCAAAAGAGCCCCGACCTCCTGCGCCCCATGTCGTGACGTGCGTCACAGTGGTTGAGGTATGTGCAGGTGGCACTGTCCACGGCGGTCGGAATCCCGTATTCCGAAAAGAAGTTGGGCCGTGCGGTTAACCGGACGGGTCCGGCGGCGCGATGTAGGGGCGGGGACGATGTCCTCCCGGGCGTGCCACGGAGCGCCCCGGCCGCCCAGTCGAACGCAAGAGGAGCAGTCCGTGTGGCCTCATTGGGCCCGGCATCCTGCCGCAGGAGGTGTGGGGGGTGACTGAACCGTCCGAGCAGGAGCACCATCTGATCGATCCCGCCGAACTGACGGCCGACTTCGAGACCTTCTTCCGGGATCACGAGAAGGAGTTCCTGAAGTCGGCGGCATCACGGGTGCGCAATGCGCACGATGCCGAAGAGGTGGTCCTCATCGCGGGCGTACGCATCTACCGCAAGTGGCCGCGCATCCGCGCGCACGCCAATCCGGTCGCGTACGCCCATCAGATCCTGAACTGGGAGATCGCCACCTTCTTCCGCAAGCAGGCCCGGATAGCCGACCGGGAGACGTCCTACGGCGAGTTGCCCTTCGCGGACGTCCCGACCGGTGACGATCTGCTCGCCCTCGGAGAGCACGAGGAACTGGACCTGGCCCTGGAGCGCCTGGAAGCACGCGCACCCGTGCGTGCGGCCTGCATACGGCTGCGGTTCCTGTGCGGACTGACCAACCACGAGGTCGGGGAACGGCTGGAGATCAGCCCGGACTGCGTCAAGGTCCACGTGTGCAGAGGCCTCAAAGACCTTCAATCCCTCATGGATCTCCCCACTCGGGGAAAAGGAGATTCCTGATGCTGGAAGACATCCTGCGCAGCAGCGCGCGGGAACTGGAGCTTCAGTTCGAAGCCCATGACAGCGACGCCTTCATGCACCGCCTCGCCGTCCGGATCACCCAGGACGCGTCTCTGCCGCCGCGCGTCCAGAAGAGCGGCGCCGCCGTCGTCGCCAAGGAGGCCCTGGCGCCCGCACGCCGTACGGGCGCCTCGCGGCCCCGCTCGCGGCGAGGCGCGCGCCGCCGCCCCTCGCGGCTCTGCCCACCGGACCCCGCGGCCGCGCCGGAGGCGGTCCTCGAACACGTCCGGGGCCTGTGCAGACAGGTGGTGAGCTCCGCGCACATCGACTCGCTCGCCGACTTCGCCGACGACTACGACGAGGCCGGGGCGCGGACGTTCGCCTGTCTGCTGTACGTGCTGGACCGGCGCGAGGGCGCGCTGTTCTGGTGGCGGTTCGCGGCCGGCGCGGGCGACCCGCTGGCCGCCCATCTGCTGGAGGCGCACCACGCGGCGGTGGGGACGGTTCCGGAGGCCCGCGTGTGGCGGGCGTTCGCCAGACTCCTCGGCTTCGCCGAGCGTCACCTGCCGCGCCTGGAGCGCGGCGCCACGTCGTACGACGACTCCGGTGCGCGGGAGTTGCTCGGGGGCAACGACACGGTGCTGCGCGCCTTCATGCGAACGGACGACGTGGCGCTCGCGGTGAGCCGGTGAGTCGCCGCCCCGCCGTCCGGCGCACGCCGTCGCATCCGCCTATAGCAGAAGCAATTCGAGGGTGCGGGATTGTTCGGCGTAGTGGATGCGAAGAAGCCGTAGGCGGTCTACGAAAGTGTCCGATCGGCCCGAAAATGCACTGCAGTTGGGGGCAAATGCCCGAATAGCTTTGCGCATACCGTGTCACTACGCTCACCGAGCGCGAGCCCGTTCTCTTAGCGGGGTCCCGGGCTCGCGCTCTTGATGAATGCAAACCAAGAAAGAGGACGCGACACATGCCCCGTTTTCCCGGCCGCTTCCGGTTCCGGCGCGCTCGGCGCCGAACCGGTCCCGACCATAACAGCGCACCGGCCGCCCCGTATATGACGGGCAACACTGAACACCCGGCAGGCAACAAACCTGGCAACCCGCTGGTCACGGCCCTGCAAGCGCCGCCGTTGATCGTCTTCCACGGCCCTGTGGGCCTCTCCGAGAGTGCAGCGTCCCTCGTCATCGCCGCTGTGTGGATGTGCGGGGTGTATCTGCTCGGCCGCGCCGGACAGAACTGACGGGCCATCGGAGGCCGGGTTCTCCTGCCCGGCCTCCGGTGCCACGCCGCTGGTCCAGTTCCCGACGAAAGGGGATTGGATCACCGGCTCCTGTCACGGAATGCACGGCCGCAGCAGTCAGGTGGTCCGGACCTTCGCGTCCTTGAGTCTTTGACCACCACATAAGCCAGGAAGGAACACGGCATGATCCAGCCGAATATGGGGGAAAGGGTCTGCCCGCAGTGCGGCGGCACCTGGATTTCGCAGGGAGCGGGGCGCCCGGGCACCTATTGCGGCACCAAGTGCCGCCAGGCCGCCAACCGCGAAAGCAGAAAGAGCCGTCCGGAGCCCCCCGACACACGGCTCGTCGACGAACAGCTCCTGCAGGACTTCCAGGCGATCCAGGACGAGGTCGAGGAACTGCTCGGCTCCCTCGACTACTCCGGAGCGCCGCCCGAAGACCCGTTGCGCATTCTGGTGCGCATCCAGCAGCGCCTGGACGCGGTCACCATCGGTCTCGTCGGCCGCGCCAAGGCCCGCGGCGCCAGCTGGCCGGATGTCGGCGCGGCCATGAACCTCACCCCGGACACGGTCCGCCACAAGTACGCCACCGCCCTGGACCGTTACCAGCGCAAGCGGGCCCCGCGCGCCCAGCGTCCGACGGGGCCCACGCCCCGCAGACCCGCGGCGCCCGACGACGGGCCGGGCCCCGGCCCTGTGCGCTACATGATCACCGGCACCTTCGGCCAGCACGCCGACGAGGAGGGCGCGGACGTCGTCGTCTGCGCCGAGGAGCTGGCCCCCGCCCTCGCCTCCCTGCACCGCGCCAGCGGCCGCACGCTGCGTTCGGTCGCCGAGCAGGCACGCCTCTCCCCGGGCTACGTCTCGCGCATCATCGCCGGAGAACGGCTGCCCTCCTGGTCCGTCGTGTGTCGCCTGGCCCGCGCCTGCGGTGCCTCCCCGGTCCAGCTGCGGCCGCTGTGGGAGAGCGCGCTGACCCGTCGGGGCGCGAAGAGGGACGCCCCGCCCTCGCTGCACGCGGCGCTGCGCTACCTCCACCACCGCGCCGGGTGCCCCGATCCGGCCCAACTGGCGAGCCTCAGCGAGCGGCTGACGGCCGATGAGATCACCGCGATGCTGGAGAGCGCGGCGGTGCCGGATTGGGGGGCCGTCCAGCAGCTCGTCTCCGCCCTGAACGGCGAAGCGGCCTACTTCGAGCCGCTCTGGCGGACCGCGGTGCGGAACAACCGGCCACCGGTCCGGCGCCCGCTGCCGCTGCCGGCGCTCGCGTGCCCGAACCGGGGCACGGCGGGCCCCGTCGCCGTCTTCCGGCTCCTGACCCAGTTCAACGGCGTCCTCAAGAGCAATCCGCTGCTCACCGAGACCATGCGGATGCAGGTGCGGCGCACGATCGCGCGGCGGGCGAGAGCCGCGGCCATCTGAGGCCGCCGAGCCGCGCGCGTCACTTAGTGACATACTGTCCCTTGATGACGCGAGGAATGAGTGAGCAGCGGCGTGCGCGGCTGCGGCTGGAGATCTCCCGGGAGGCGGCCCGGCTCTTCTGGGAGCAGGGAGTGGCCGCGACCGGCGGCGACCAGATCGCCGACGCGGTGGGCCTCTCCACGCGCACCATCTGGCGGCACTTCCGCAGCAAGGAGAGCTGCGCGGAGCCGGTCATCATGCAGGGCGTGGTCACACTCCTCGGCGTGCTGCGCCGCTGGCCCCGCGAGAGCGCCCTCGAAGACCACCTGGACGCCGAACTGACCGGCATCAGGCTCGGACACGAGCGGCCGCCCGTCACCCTGGCCGACGAACTGCTCGCGATGAAGATGATCCGCCTGGCCGACACCGAACCGGCTTTGCGCACGGCGTGGCTGATGGCCTGCGACGAGGTGGAGCGCGAACTCCGCACGATCATCGGCGAGCGCCTGGAGCGCCCGCCGGACGACCTTCAGGTCCGGATGTACGCCGCGTCGGCGGCGTCCGTCGTCCGCGTCCTCGACGAGCACATCGGCACGGCGGCGCTCGCGGGCGACGACGTCACCGAGTTCGAGGACGTGGCGGCGCTCGCCCGGCGGTACGCGCGGGCGATCCGCACGGCCACCGGGGGAGCGGTCGGTGATCCCGTCGTCTGACGCGCTACCCCCGACCCCGGATGCCCGACGCCCGACGCCTTCGCGTCCCTGTCGCCGACCGACGCGGCGGCGACGCACCGACAAGGAGTGCCCGCATGAGTGAGAGTGCCCGTACGACCGCCCCCGCGCACGGAGCCCCCCGGCTCGCCGTCGAGCAGTTGACCGTCGAGGAGCTCTTCGGCTCTCCCGTGCGTGCCGGTGCGTCGATTTCGTCCGACGGCACGAGGATCGCCTATCTCGCGCCCTGGCGAGGCCGGCTCAACGTATGGGTGGAGAACCTCGACTCCGACGAGGAGCCGCGGTGCGTGACGGCCGACGACAACCGCAGCGTGCACACCTTCCACTGGACGGACGACCCGCGCTGGCTGCTGTACGAGCAGGACGGCGACGGCGACGAGATGTGGCACCTCCACCGGGTCGACCTGGACCACCCGGAGGCCGGGGCCGTCGACCTCACCCCGTTCCCCGGCGTCGTGGCGCTGGGGCTCGACACGGCGGCCGCTCGGCCGGGCAAGGCCTTCCTGCATCTGAACAAGCGGAACCCCGTCGAGTTCGACCTGTACGAACTCGACATCGCCACCGGTGAGTTGACCGTCCTGGCGCAGAACCCCGGTCAGTCCGCGGGCTGGATGTGCACGCCGGGAGGCGAGCTCTACGCGCAGCTCCTGACGGCCGAGGGCGATATCCAGTTGGCGCGCTGGGACACGTCGGCGGGATCGGGAGAGCTGCGCCCGGTCGCCACGTTCGACGGCGCCGACTACCCCCTGAGCATCCAGCCGTTCGAGCTCACTCCGGACGGCACCGGCGTGTGGCTGGGTTCCAACCGCAACAGCGACCGGACCCGCCTGGTCCGCCTGGACCTGGCCACGGGGGAGGAGACCGGTGTCGACAGCCATCCGGTCTTCGACCTCGACACCCGCTGCGTCGTCTTCCCCGCGCTGCCGTCGCCGCTCATCCGCAACCCGTACACCGGAGCGCTGCTCGGCGCGCGTTACCTCGGTGAGCGGCAGGTGATCCACGCGCTCGACCCGCACTTCGCCGCGGTCCTGCCGAACCTGGAGCGGCTGTCCGACGGCGACCTGGCCGCGGTCTCCTGCGACGCGAGCGGGCGGCGCTGGGTCGCCGTCTTCTCCCACGACCGCGACCCGGGGGCCACGTACCTCTACGACCACGCCACCAGGGAGACCCGGCTTTTGTACCGGCCGTACCCGCATCTCGACCCCGAAGTGCTGGCCCCCATGGCGCCGGTCGTGATCCCCGCCCGCGACGGGCTGCGGCTGCCCGCCTATCTGACGCTGCCCGTCGGCGTGGACCCGGTCGGGCTGCCCACGGTGCTGCTGGTCCACGGAGGGCCGTGGTTCCGGGACACCTGGGGATACAACCCGGTGGTGCAACTGCTGGCCAACCGCGGCTACGCGGTGCTGCAGGTCAACTTCCGCGGCTCGATGGGGTACGGGAAGGCGTTCCTCAAGGCCGGCATCGGCGAGCTGGCCGGCACGATGCACGACGACCTGATCGACGCCGTCGACTGGGCGGTCGGGCGAGGGTACGCGGACCGGGACCGCGTCGCCGTCTTCGGCGGCTCCTACGGCGGATACGCCGCGCTGGTCGGTGCCGCCTTCACTCCCGATGTCTTCGCCGCCGCGATCGACACGTGCGGTCCCTCGAACCTCGTCACCTATCTCCGGACGCTGCCGGAGTTCGCGCGGCCCGGCCTGGTCAACAACTGGTACCTGTACGCCGGTGACCCGAGCGACCCCGAGCAGGAGGCCGACCTGCTGGCGCGCTCGCCGATCAGCCGGGTGGACCGGATCCGCACCCCGCTGATGGTGGTCCAGGGGGCCAACGACGTGCGTGTGGTCAAGGCGGAGTCGGATCGGATCGTCGACGCGCTGCGGGCCCGCGGCGTCGAGGTCGAGTACATGGTCAAGGAGAACGAGGGCCACGGCTTTGTGAACCCGGAGAACAACATCGACCTCTACCGCGCGGCGGAACGCTTCCTCGCCCGCCACCTGAAGTGACCGGCGCACCGAACAGCATCCGGGTCGACCTCGTCCTCGTACCCGCCGACGAGGGCCGCCGGAGGACCCCGTTCTCAGGGGCCGGTGTCCTGCGGCCCGGCCAGGTGATCACGATGCACGAGGACAGGACCGTCGCCGGGACGGCGGTCGTCCTCGACTCGCACAGCCGTGCGGACTTGCGCCGCCCGTGAGGATTCTCGGAGCCCGTGAGTGAAAGCGGATGTCCCGGGCACTCGCGAGTGAAGAGAGAGGTGCACAGCGCGGCCGCCACCTCTCAGGGGTCGGTCGCGTGCTCGCACCAGGACGTACGCGAGGAAAGGTGTCATCCGTGTCGCAAGTCGAAGAGTCCATCGAAGTCGACGTCCCGGTCCGCGCCGCGTACAACCAGTGGACCCAGTTCGAGACGTTCCCCGAGTTCATGCAAGGGGTGCAGCGGATCGAACAGCGCACCGACAAGCTCACCCACTGGGTGACGAAGATCGACGGCGTGGAGCGCACGTTCGACGCCAGGATCACCGAGCAGATCCCGGACGAGCGCGTCGCGTGGACCACGGTGGAGGGCCAGGCCAAGCAGGCCGGCGTCGTCACCTTCCACCGTCTGGACGCATCACGCACCAAGGTCATGCTCCAGATGCACTACGACCCCGACGGCCTCGCCGAGACGGTCGGCGACAAGCTCGGTCTCGTCAAACGACAGGTCGCCGGTGACCTGGGCCGCTTCAAGCAGTTCATCGAGAAGCGCGGCGGGGCGGAGACCGGCGCCTGGCGCGGCGAGGTGTGACCGCGCACGGCACGAGACGCGACGAGGGCCCGGACCATCGGAATGGTCCGGGCCTTCGTCCTGCTCCGCACGGGTCGCCGAGGGTCCACCAGCGGCCGGTTCGACCGTCGTACGCCGCGCTTCCCGGATTCAAGTGGTTGATGCGGGTTACACAGTGTCTGGAGTTCCCGACGGTCGGGACAGAGCACAGAAGGATGGTCGGAGCGCGTGGTGGAGCGGTTGCGTAGTGGTGGGTCCTGGGTGGCGCGGGCGTGGGGCTCGTCCGGGCACGAGCGCCACACGGTGCTCCTCGTCGCCAAGTGCGTGCTGGCGGCGACGCTGTCGTGGTGGATCGCGCACGACTTCCTGAACGCCACGTCCCCCGCGTTCGCACCGTTCTCCGCGGTGCTGATCATGAACGTGACGCTCCAGAAGTCGGTCTGGCAGACGCTCCGCTACATCGCCGCGGTCGTCGTGGGCGTGGCCGTGCAGGCCGCGATCGGCTTCACCGCGGGGCCCGACCTGTTCGCCTTCGTCGTGGTCGCCGCCATCGCGCTGAGCCTCGGCCAGTGGACGGCGCTCGGCGAGCAGCGCTCCCAGGTCGCCACCGCCGCGTTCTTCGCCTTCTCCACGTACTCCGCCGCCGCCACGAACGCCGACCGGGCCGTGCAGCTGGGGCAGATCATCCTCCTCGTCCTCATCGGCTGCGGCATCGGCCTCGTCGTCAACCTGTTGATCGCGCCGCCGCTGCGCTACCGCAGCGCGGAGCAGGGGCTGCGCGCCCTGGCCGGGGAGATGGAGTACCTGCTGGACGACATGGCCGACGGTCTGGGCAGCGGCGACGTGGACGCCGAACGGGCCGAGCAGTGGCGCACGGCGGGCGAGCGCGTGCAGGACGCGGTGGGCCAGGCGCGGACCGGGCTGAGCACGGCGGAGAACAGCCTGCCCTTCAACCCGCGCCGCCTGCTCCCCGCCCACCGCGGCTACCTCACGTTCGACCGCTACCGGCAGGCGCTCGGCGCCCTGGAACGCGCGGTCTACCAGCTGGCCTCGCTGACCCGCAGCCTCGGCCGGTGGCGGGAGACGGAGGACACGTACACCTACGCCCCGGCGCTCGAGGCCTACGCCGACTTCGCCGCGACCCTGCGCGACATCGTGCACGTCATCGTCGAACTCGACTCCGACAAGCTGACCGAGCAGGCCAAGGAGATGTGCGGGCTCGCCGGGACCGCCCAGGAGGCGCTGCAGAAGGTGCTGGACGTGGCGCAGGAGTACGGGCTGCCGCTGGCCGACGCGTCCCGCCCGTACGGGGTCCTCATCGTCGAGGCCACCCGCCTGATGGAGGAGTTCCAGAACACCTGCGACGTGCTCCAGGACACGGCGGACGCCTGAGGCGGCCGACGGCCACTGTCGGAGCCCGGCCCTAAGCTGTGAGACATGCGGACGCGACCCACGTTGACCTGGGAGCCGCGGGGTGACCTGCCTCCGGCCTCGACCGACCTCTCGGCGGTCGTCGCCGCGGTGCGTGCGGGAGGCGTCGTCGTGCTCAGCGGAGCGGGCCTCTCGACGGAGTCCGGCATCCCGGACTACCGCGGGGAGAACGGCTCGTTCCGGCGCAACCACGTGCCCATGACGTTCCAGGAATTCACCGGCGGCGAGGACGCGCGCCGGCGGTACTGGGCGCGCAGTCAGCTCGGCCGGCGGTCCATGGCGGGGGCCCGCCCGAACGCGGGACACCGCGCGGTGGCGGCCCTGGCCGAAGCTGGCCTCGTCACCGGTGTGATCACGCAGAACGTCGACGGCCTGCAGCAGGCCGCCGGAGCGCCGAACGTGGTGGAGCTCCACGGCAGCCTGGACCGTGTCATCTGCCTGGACTGCGGCGCGGCAGGCGACCGTGCGACGCTCGACGACCGGCTGCGCCGGGCGAACCCCGGCTTCGAGGAGGTCGCCGCCCGGCACCGTGCGGCGCAGGTGAACCCGGATGGCGACGTGGATCTGCCCGACGAGGCGGTCAGCGGATTCCGGACCGTGGCGTGCACGGTCTGCGGCACCGGTGTGCTCAAGCCGGACGTGGTGTTCTTCGGCGAGAACGTCCCGCCCGAGCGGGTGGCCGTATGCCGAGGCCTCATCGACGGAGCGAGCGCGGTACTGGTCCTCGGCTCGTCCCTGACGGTCATGTCCGGCCTCCGCTTCGTGCGCCGGGCCGCACAGTCCGGCACCCCGGTCCTGATCGTGAACCAGGGCCCCACCCGCGGCGACGGCCTGGCCACCCGCGTCGACCTCCCCCTGGGCCGCGCCCTCACCGACGTGGTGCGGCAGGTCCTGCCCTCCGCCTGACACGGATCCGGGCGCGACGGCCGCCGGAGTTGGACATCCCCGGCCCACGTCTGGCAACGTCGCCCGTCCGTTACCGGATCCGAGGGGAGAACCACGATGATCGAAGTGAGCACCCGCAGCGTCAAGGAAGCAGCCGCCGCCGAGCAGCTGCGCGCCGACACCACGACGCTCGACATTCCCAAGGGTTTCGACCTCTGGACGCCCGAGGAGATCGCGGACTGGCTCGACACCGTCGAGAACGACCCGCAGGTCTCCGACACGGACTTCTACGCGGCCCAGCAGGCCGTCCAGCGCGTGCTGGACGGCGAGAACGCGTGACCTGACGGCCCGGCGCTAGGGCGCCGGGCCGGTGCGCGGGCGGGCGGGAGGCGGCTGCGGCACGCGGGCGAAGCCGGTCCGGTAGGCGAGCGCGACGAGCTGCGCGCGGTGATGGACGCCGAGCTTGTGCATGATGCGCTGGACGAAGGTGCGGACGGTCAGCGGGCTGACGAACAGACGCTCGGCGATCTCGTCGTTGGTCAGGCCCTCGGCCGCGCACAACAGCACCTCCTGCTCGCGGGGGGTGAGGTGGTCCATCTCGCGCGGGGATGCCTCGGGGCGGTCGGGTCCTGCTGCGGCGAGGTAGCGGGTGACCACCGTGTGGGTGGCGAGCGGAGAGAGCACCATGTCTCCGGCGGCGACGGTACGGATGGCGGCGAGGAACTCGGCGGGTCCGACGCCCTTGCCGAGGAACCCGCTCACCCCCGCGCGCAGGGCGCGGGTGATGTGGTCGCCGGTCTCGAAGGTGGTCAGGATCAGCACGCGGGTGCCGTCGAGCCGCGGGTCGGCGGAGATCTGCTCGGCGGCGGACAGACCGTCCTTGTGGGGCATGCGGATGTCCATGACCACGACGTCGGGTGCGGTGCTGCGGGCCAGACGCACCGCCTCTTCGCCGTCGCCCGCGGTGGCGACGACTTCGAGGCCGTCGGCGGCGTCGATGAGGACCCGGAAGGTCCCGGTGAGGAGCGCCTGGTCGTCGGCGAGCAGCACGCGGATGGTCACGGGGCGTCCCTGAGTGCGGTCGGCGGCGGGCCGGGAGCGGTGCGGGTGGGCAGCTCGGCCCGCACCTCGAAGCCCGCCCCGCCGCGGGGGTGGGCGTGCAGGTGTCCGCCGACGGCGTGGGCCCGCTCGCGCATGCCGATCAGCCCGTACCCGTACCCGGCCACGCCCCGCGACGGGGGGAACGCGGGGGCCGGGCCGTCGTCGGTGACGGTCAGGGTCAGCCGGTCGGCGGTGTAGTGGAGGTGTACGGCGGCGGTGGTGGTCAGGGCGTGCTTGGAGACGTTGGTGAGTGCCTCCTGGGTGATGCGGTAGGCGGTGAGGCCGACGCCGGGCGACAGCGGCCGGGCCTCGCCCTCGCGGGTGAGGGTGACGGTCAGGCCGACGCTCTCGAAGGACGCGAGCAGGTCGGACAGTTGCGCAAGCCCCGGCGCGGGCTCGGTCGACCCGGCGGGGTCGTCGTGTTCGCGCAACAGGCCCACGGTCGCCTTCAGTTCGCCCAGAGCGGCGGTGAGGGTGGCGGTGAGGCTGCCGGTGACCTCGGCCGCCGCGTCGGGGCGGGTGGCGAGGAGGTAGTCGGCGGTGGCGGCCTGGGCGTGGGCCAGGGTGATGTGGTGGGCGACGACGTCGTGCAGCTCGCGGGCGATGCGCATCCGCTCGGCGCCCACCCGGCGGCGGGCCTCCTCCTCGCGGGTGTGCTCGGCCATCTCCGCGCGGGCCTCGACAGCCGTGACGTAGTCGCGGCGGCTGCGCAGCGCGTCCGCCACGGCGGCCGGCAAGAGGGTGACGGCGGCCAGGCCCACCTGGTCCGGCCGCAGCTGCGGCTCGCCCGGCGACCACAGGACGGACGTGGCCAGCAGCACCGCCGCCGCGGCGGCGGAACAACGGGCCGCGGTGCGCCCGTCGGTGCGCCAGGCCAGCGAGGCGAGCGCCGCCATCACGGGGCCCGTGAGGGTGGAGCCGAACTCGTACCCGTGAGAAGGGCCGAGCGCGCCGAGGACCGCGGTGGAGCCGGTTGCCATGGTCACGGTCAGGCGCGGGTGGGTGCGGCGCAGCAGCAGCGCGGCGCACGCCAGGACAGCGACCGCGGCGGCGGCCGGCGGGGGCCGGCGCACGATGCGGGGTGGCTCCGCCATCGTGGTGGTCAGCACCGCCAGCACGCACAGGGCCGCGGCGACGGCGATGTCGAAGGCGCCGGGGTGGCGCTGGGCCCATGACCGGATCTCAGCGATGATCTCTGCTCCTTCCTCGACGGGTCCTCGACGTGTCCTAGGCATGGATTCGACGGTTGACGGCCCGGCCCCGGGCACCCGCAGGGGTTCGCGGGCGCCGGGGGCCGGTACGGCGGTCAGGCGTTCACCGACTCCTCCCGGGGGCTGGTGGGTTCCGCGGCCAGAGCGCGGGTGAGCTTCTCGCCCTCGATGTCGAGGTCGGGCAGGATGCGGTCCAGCCACCTCGGCAGCCGCCACGCGGCGTTGCCCAGCAGGGCGAGCGCGGCGGGGACGATGGTCATGCGGACGACGAACGCGTCGAAGAGGACGGCCGCGGCCAGGCCCAGACCGAGCATCTTGATCATGGAGTCGGTCATGCCGATGAAGCCTGCGAAGACGGCGATCATGATGACGGCCGCGGCCACGACGACGCGGGCGCTGTGCCGGAAGCCGGTGACGATGGCCTGGGCAGGCGATGCGCCGTGGACGTACGCCTCGCGGACGCGGGTCACGAGGAACACCTCGTAGTCCATGGCCAGGCCGAAGACCACACCGATCAGGAAGATCGGCATCATGCTCATCACCGGCCCGGTCTGGGCGACGCCGAGCTGGTCGGCGAGCCAGCCCCACTGGAAGACCGCGACGATCACGCCGAAGGACGCGGCGACCGAGAGCAGGAAGCCGAGTGCCGCCTTGAGCGGGACGAGGACGGAGCGGAAGACGACCATCAGCAGCAGGACCGCCAGGCCCACCACGACCGCGAGGTAGGGGGCGAGGGCGGCGGTGACCTTGGTGGAGACGTCGATGTTCATCGCGGTCTGCCCGGTCACCCACATGGACGCGCCGGTCTCGGCCTTCAGCTCCGGGGCCGAGGCGCGGATGGTCCGCACCAGGTCCTTGGTCGCGCCTGCGGCCGGTCCGGTGCTGGGTACGGCGGCGATGGTCGCGGTGTCACCGGTCTTGTTGAAGGTGGCGGGGGACACCTCCGCGATCCCCTCGGTGGCGGACAGGGCGCCGCGGGCCCTGGCGGCGGCGCCCTTGGCGTCGTCGGCGTCCTTGGCGTCGACGACGACGGTGAGGGGGCCGTTGAAGCCGGGGCCGAAGCCGTCGGCGAGCGCGTCGTAGGCGCGGCGCTGGGTGGTGGAGGTGGGCTGCGCCTCGTCGCCGGGCAGGCCGAGCCGCAGGTCCAGGGCCGGTATCGCGACGATGCCCAGGCCCGCCACGCTCAGCAGGAGCGTCGCCAGCGGGCGGCGGACGACCAGGCGGGCCCACCGGCTGCCCGCGGGCTCCTTGCCCCGCCCGACCGCGGGCGCGGCGGAGGCGGGGGCGTGGCGCCGGGTACGGGGCAGGACGGCCTGGGGGAAGAAGCCGAGCAGGGCGGGCAGCAGCGTCAGGGCGACGAGGACGGCGATGACGACGGTCCCGGCGGCGGCCAGACCCATGTCGGTCAGCATCGGCACCCCGGCCACCGACAGGCCGGCCAGCGCGATGACGACGGTGGCGCCGGCGAAGACGACGGCGGATCCGGCGGTGCCCACCGCCCGGCCCGCGGCCTCCTCCGCGCCCTGCCCCTCGGCTCGTTCCGCGCGGTAGCGGGAGACGATGAACAGGGCGTAGTCGATGCCCACGGCCAGGCCCAGCATCAGGGCCAGGGTGATCGTCGTAGTGGACATGCCGGCGGCGACGATGGCGCACACCCCGGCGCCGAGCCCGATCAGGGCGGTGACCAGGGGAAGGCCCGCGGCGACCAGTGCGCGGAAGGTGATGAACAGCACCAGCGCGGCGACCGCGATGCCGATCAGCTCGGTGATCCCGCCGAGTTCGGGCCCGCCGTCGACGGCCGACCCGCCGACCTCCACGGTCAGCCCCGCCGCCCGGCCGTCCTCGACCGCCTCCAGCAGAGCGGCGGACGTCGCCTCGCTCAGGTCGTCGCCGGAGGCGCTGTAGGTGACGGTCGCGAATGCGGTACCGGAGTCCTCGCTGACGGCCTCCGGCGCGAACGGGTTCGAGGCGTCCTTCACCTGCTCGCCGCGCGCCACGGTGTCGACGACCTTCTCGACGGCCGCCCGGTTCTCGCGGGCGGTCACCTTCTGCCCGTCGGGCGCGGCGAACACGATCCGCGCGTCCGCGCCCTCGGCGTTGTCGCCGGGGAAGCGCTCGTCGAGCAGGTCGAACGCCTTCTGCGACTCGGTGCCCGGGATGGAGAACCCGTCCTCCTCCGCGGCCGGAGCGCTGAGAGCGGCGAACGAGCAGGCCGCCAGGACCGCCACCCACAGCAGAGCGAAGCAGCGGCGCTGCCGGAAGGACAACCGGCCGAGCCGATAGAGCAGGGAAGCCATGAAGGCACTCCAGTCGAAGAGGAGGACGAGGTCGCCGCGGCCGCCCGGTGCGCGCCGAGCGCGCTGCGGTCCGAGGCTCGCCCTCCATCGTTCGCGGCGGGCGCCCCCGCGTCGTCCTGCGCCTGCCGACACCCGCCCGTACTGCAGCCGCAGTACGGCAGCCATGCGACGAGCCCCCCCCGTAATCTATCGGTGATTGATTCCCTGCCAGATTCTTCTATCGCTGATAGATTGTCAATGCGGCGCCCGCCCGCACGCAGCCGGGTTCTCAGGGCAGGCGCAGCGCCCGCAGCACACCGTCGTGGGTGTGGGGCGTGCCTGCCGGGGGCGGAGTCGTGCGGGGGCGGTCCTCGTCGGTCAGGACGGTCCAGGACGCGGCGTCGAGGAGCGGGGCGATGTCCTGGGACCAGTAGTAGTCCGCGGGGTCGAAGTCCTCCGGACCGTGTCCGGCCAGGTCCGCGAGCGTGTGCGTGACGAAGAGGAGCGTGCCGCCCGGGGCGACGGCGTCCAGGAGGCCGCGCAGCGCCGCGTCGTCCTGTCGGCGGAGCGGGAAGTACTGGAGCGATACGAGGTCGTAGGCGCCCGCCCGGGGCGGGGCGCTGGAGAGGTCCGTCCTCTCCCAGGTCACGCGTCCTTCGAGGCCCTCGGCCGCGACCGTCGTGGCCGCGCGGCGCAGGGCGACCTCGGAGATGTCGACCGCGGTCACCCGCCAGCCCTGCCGGGCCAGCCACAGCGCGTCGGCGCCTTCGCCGCATCCGACGTCCAGCGCCCGGCCCGGCGGCAGGCCGGGGATCTCCGTCGTCAGCACCCCGTTGGGGTTGCCGCTGAAGAGCTGGTCGCGGCTGCGGTACATGTCGTCCCAGTGTGCGGCGTCCACGGCACCCGGTCCTCTCGTCGGTTCCTCGGTGAGGGGAGGGGGCACTGCAAGCCGCCTCCGTCCGACGTCAACGTGCGCCTTGTGGTCGCCGCGAAGCAACCTTCTTTGCCGGAAGTGCAAGAGGTGTGAGGGTGGCGGGGGCGTATCTGCGCAGCCACGCCGAGCGGTCAGGCTGCTGCGCAGCCCCCGCCGACCAGTCAGGCGGAGACGGGCAGCGCCTGCGGACCCACCTCGCAGTGCTCCACCACCTCGGCGAGGCCGCCGCCGCCGACCTCAACCCGGGCCGTCGCCTCGCCGTTCCAGGGGGCCTTGACCTTCTCGGACTGCTCGATGACGGTGATGCCGTCGGCGTCCACGAACGTGACGGATACCCAGAAGCGGCCCGCCTTGCCGTTCTTGTTCGTGACCTTGACCGTCGCGTACGGGACTGCCTTCGTCGCGCAGCGCACCAACTTCGCCGTCGCGTCCCGCGTACGTTTGCCTCCCGACCCGGAAGTGCCGGTGCCGGTGGAGTCGTCGGTCGGCAGCCGCCTGTGCGTGCCGTTGCGGCCCCGGTCCCTGCTGCTGTCGCCGCTTCCGCCGCTGCCGTACAGGTCGTCATCGTCGTCGTAGCCCGAACCCGACGTCGACGAACCGCCCGACGTCGACGACCCCGACGTACCCGAGCTGTTCGACGACGAACTGTCGTGGTCCTGGCTCGAGTTGCTGCAACCCCCGCCGCCACCGCCGCCGTGACGGCTTCCGCCGCCGTGGGACACCAGCGAGACGTGCATCCTGCGCGGCGTGCACGCCGCGGACGCGGGCCGGGTCCTGAACCCGCTGCAGTGCCGCGGACAGGTCGAGGGCGCGGTCGCCCAGGCGCTGGGTGCCACGCCCTTCGAGAACGTGCGTCTCGATGGACGCGGGGAGGTGACCACGGCGGCCTTCCGTCAGTACCGCTTCCCGCACTTCGCCGACGTGCCGCGCATCGAGGTCCACTTCGCGGAGACGACCGACACGATCGGCCCGCTGGGAGCCGAGTCGATGAGAGAGAGCCCCTTCAACCCGGTGGCCCCCGCCTTCGCCACCGCCCCGCGCGACGCCACCGGCATCCGGTTCACCGAGACGCCGACGACCAGTGACCGCGTCTGGCTGGCCCTGGACCGGCAGGGGGCGGTGGACTACGCGGCGGACCGGTCGGAGGACGGCCACACGTAGGGCAGGTCGTCGGGGACACCGGGGAAGAGCGGGGCATAGACCTCCGGTGCCTTGCGTACCAGCGCCGACTGATGGCTGCGGTGGAAGGCCGGGTCCCCGAGCCAGGGCGGCAGTTCGCCCTCGTCGGCGAGCTCCTCCTGGGCGCGCACGGCGGTGTCCGGGCGGTGCCGGGTGAAGTCGGTGACGAGGGTGGTGGCGCAGGTGTCGGTGCGGCCCTCCGCCACCCACACCGCGCACACGTCGAGGCCGTAGCGGACGAGGGCCTCCTCATAGCCGGTCCACATGCGGACGGCGGGGTGGTGGCGCCAGCCGTAGCCGGGCACGGTCAGGCCGCGCAGCACCTGCAGCGCCTCGACGCGCTGTTTGCCCAGGCGGGCCTGGTCGAGGGCCGCGGCGGACCGCGAGAATTCGGGGTACGGGAGGAAGGTCTGCACGGTGCATCCCTACCGCGGCGGCCGCGATCCCACCCGCTTCCGCCGCGCTGCCGTCAGGGCAGGGGGCCTCCGCGGGCGGCGACCCACAGGTCGTACCACTCCTCGTGGGTCAGTTCGGGTTCCCGTACGACGGCGTCACGGCAGGCGAGGATGCGCTCGGGACGGCTGGTGCCGATGACCGGAGCGATGCCGGCCGGGTGGCGCTGGAGCCACCACAGCAGGATCGTCTCCGGCGTCGTCCCTTTGCGCTCGGCGAGGTCGGCGACGAGCTCCGAGGCCGGGGCGTCCAGGGGGCCGGTCGCGTTCGGCGGGCCCGTGTAGCGGCCCTGGGCGAGGGCGCCCCACGCCTGGAGCTGGATGCCGCGCTCCCGGCAGTACTCGACCGTCCCGTGCGGGAAGCCGTTCTCGGCCGCCGCCGGGGTGTTCACGAGGACGCCCGCCTCGACCCAGTCCCGGCTGCCGAGGCTCATCTCCAGTTGGTCGGCGACCAGCGGGATGTCGAGGTGGGCCTTGAGCTGCTGGATCTGTGCGGCGCTCATGTTGGACACGCCGAAGCGGCGCACGAGCCCCTGCCCGTGCAACGAGGTCAGCGCCTTCGCGGTGTCCTGCGGATCGGCCAGCGGGTCGGGACGGTGCAGAAGCAGTACGTCGAGCACGTCGGTGCGCAACCGGGTGAGGCTCTCCTCGACGCACCGGACGATGTGCCCGGACCGCAGGTCGTACATGCCGGGGTGGTGCCCGTCGGCCTGCCGGATGCCGCACTTGGTCTGCAGGACGATCCGCTCGCGCAGCCCGGCCGCCCGGTCGAGCAGCTCGCCGAAGACCGCCTCCGACTTTCCGCGACGGTAGATGTCGGCGTGGTCGAACGTGGTGATGCCGATGTCCAGCGCCGCCTCGACGGCGGCCTCGGCGTGGGCGATGTCCGCGGCGGTGTACGGGGCGTCGTCCCAGGTGCCGCCGAGCCCCATGCACCCGTACAGCGGCCGCCCGGCGGATACGTCGGTCTGCGCAGTCATACGTCGCCTTCCTTCATGCGCCTCATTCTGCGGGTACGGATACCCACGGGGGGACTTCATCCGGATTCCCCGCGTCGGCCGGTGGAAATGGGGCAGACTCGGTCCGGTACGACCCACCCGGAACGCGGAACGACCCAGGCACCGTCGAGGAGACCGTGGCCGACACCCCGAACCCCGGCCGATACGGCAGGCAGAGCAGACAGGCCAGGCACGGCAGGCTCTCCGTCGTGCGCTCCGCCGTCGACGGCGTCCGCATCCTCGCTCTGCACGGAGAGATCGACCACGCCGTCAAGGACGAGTTCAGCGAGGCCCTGATCCCCGAGGACGGCGTGGCGCCGCCGCGGACCGTCGTCGACCTCAGCGACGTGACCTTCATGGACTCCAGCGGCATCAACGTCTTCATCGCCGCGCACCACGCCGTCAAGGAGACGCAGGGATGGCTGCGCATCGCCGCTCCCCGCGAGTCCGTGCTCCGCGTCATCCAGCTCATCGGCCTCGACGCGGTGATCCCCTGTCACACCACTCTCGAACAGGCTAGGACTTCCTGACGGCCGTGGCGGCGCGCACCGCGTCGCGCCGGACCTTGCCCATCGAACTCTTCGGCAGCGAGGCGACGAAGTCGACCTCGGCGGGGACCTGATGGGGCAGGAGCCGGGCGCGGCAGTGGGAGGTCAGCTCCGTCGCGGGCAGCGGGGGCCGCGCCACCACGGACGCCCGTACGCGCTCGCCGCCGTCGTCGGTCGTCTCGCCCCAGACGACCGCCTCCACGACCGAGGGGTGCGCCAGCAGGACCTGCTCCACTTCGAGGGGGTTCACCTTCTTGCCGCCCACGTTGACGAAGGAGTCCTTGCGCCCGACCAGGTGCAGATGTCCCTCGGGACCGACGCGGACCACGTCGCCGGTCCGGTACCAGCCGTCGGCGAAGGCCCGTCGGGTGGCGTCGGCGTCCCCGAGATAGTGCGTGAACATCGCGGGTGTCCGTACCAGCAGCGAGCCTTCCGCACCGCGCGGCACCTCGTCCCCCCGTTCGTCGACGACACGGACCCGCACGCCGGGCATGGGGCGGCCCACGCCGAGGTCCGCCGCACCGCCGTCCTCCGGGCGCCGCGCGGCGATGACGCCGGCCTCCGTGCAGCCGTAGACCTGCTGGACGTCCAGGCCGAGCCGGTCCTTCGCGCGCCGCGCCACGGCGGGCGGCAGGGCCGCGCCCGAGGACAGGCAGAGGCGGAGGGCGCGCGGCGCGGATGCACTGGCGCCGGCCGCGCGCGTCGTCAGGTCGTATGCCATGGGGGCGGCGACGAGGACCGTGCAGGCGTGCTCGTCCAGGGCGCGCAGGAGCCGTGCGGGGGTGAAGCGGCCGAGGAGGACGAGCTCCGCCCCGGCGCGCAGGGCGGTGACCAGCCCGGCCACCAGGCCGAAGGAGTGCAGCAGGGGGACGGCGGCCAGGATGCGGTCGTCCTCGGTGATCGCGTACGAACGGGCGTAGCTGTCACCGCCGTTGACGAGGTTGCGCTGCGTGTGGACGGCGACCTTGGGCTCGCCGGTCGAGCCGGACGTGTACTGGTGGAGGAAGGGGGAGTCGGGCGCGGCGGCCCCGTCGCCTTCCGGGGCGTGGGAGGGTGTGTCGCCTGCCGGGTCCTCCACGGGGACGAGCGGGTCCGTGCCCTCCGCGCCGCCCAGCGCGGCGAGCCTCGCGGCGTGCCCCACGACGGTAAGCGGACCCAACTTGGCTTGCACGGTCAAGAGTTGTGAGCGCGGGGTGCCGGGCTCCAGGGGAACGAGACGCGCCCCCAGACGGGCCGCGGCGAGGAGCGCGACGACGCAGTCCGGGGTGTTCTCCAGGAGCAGCCCAGCCGTACCGTGCGCCGTGACGCCGAGCGCCCCGAAGCGGCGCGCGGCGGCCCGCACCTTCTCGTGCAGTTCGCCGTAGGTCAGGACGGCGTCCTCGCCGCGTACGGCGACGGCGCGGGGACGGGCCCGGGCAGCGCTGTCGAGGAGTTCCCAGAGGGTTGTCGGGCCGGGCCGGTCGGGCCCGTCGGCTGTGCTCTCAGACGCGGTGGCCATCGACCACGCTCTCCTCTCCGTCCGGGTGCGTGTGTCCGTTCGCCGAGGTCCCCGTGCTCGCGTACGGCTCGGGTGCGGCGGACAGGAGTGCCATGGGCTCGGCGGGGTCCTCGTCGGGCTGCTGGTGGCGGAAGTAGCGGTCGTAGAGGCGGCGGTACGCTCCGCCCCGGGCAAGGAGCGTGGCGTGGTCGCCCTCCTCGATGATCCGGCCGTCGTCGACGACGACGATCGTGTCCGCCTTGCGGACCGTGGGCAGGCGGTGCGCGACGACGATCGTCGTGCGGTCCGCGGCGAGCGCCTCCAGGCCCTCCTGGATCTGTGCCTCCGTCAGCGGGTCGATGCTGGCGGTGGCCTCGTCGAGGATCAGTACGGGGGCGTCCTGGAGGAAGACGCGGGCGAGCGCGACGATCTGGCGCTGGCCGGTCGACAGGTTCCTGCCGCCTTCGTCGGTGGGCGTGTCCAGACCCTGCGACAGCTGCTCCAGCCAGTCGCCGCCCGCCACCGCGCGGGCCGCCGCCTCGATCTCGTCGCGTCCGGCGCCCGGCCGGCCACGGGCGATGTTGTCCGCGACCGTCCCGGAGAAGAGGAACGGCGTCTGCGTCACCACGCCGAGGCAGCGCCGGTACTGGTCCAGGTCCAGGGTGCGCACGTCGAGGCCGTCGACCTCGATGCTCCCCTTCTGGAATTCGTACGCACGCATGATCAGCCGCACCACGCTCGACTTGCCGGCGCCGGTGTGGCCGACGAGTGCCACGGTGCGGCCCGCGGGGATGTCGAGGCTCACGCTGTCGAGCACGGGATGCTCGTCGTCGTATCCGAAGTGGACGTCTCGCAGGGTGATCTCACCGCGCAGGCGCGGCACGGGGATCCGGTCGCGCTGGCGCACCGACGACTCGCGGTCGACGAGGGCGAAGACCCGCTCGCCCGCGGCCAGACCCTGCTGGAGCTGGCTCCAGAAGGAGGCGATGCTGGTGAGCGGCGACCAGAACAGGGCCAGGGCCTCCAGGAACAGCACCCACTCGCCCGCCGACACCGAACCCGAGTCGACGCCGTGCCCGCCCACCAGGACCACCGCGACCGTGCCGAGTCCCGTGAGGGAGATCAGCAGCGGAAAGATGCCGCTGAACAGGCGGTTCAGCCGCACACTCGCCTTGAACCACCGGTGGTTGACCTCGTCGAGGCCCGTCTGTGCGGACTGCTGGTGGCTGTGGTTGCGCGCCACGGCGATGCCCCGCAGCGTCTCCTGCACGTAGCCGTTGACCTCGGCGAGGGTCTGCTGCTGGTGCAGTGAGGCGCTGCGTGCCGCGCGCCGGAAGGCGAGGCTGACGGCGACGATGACCGCGGCCACGAAGGCGGTGACCAGGGCCAGCGGTACGTTGATGACGAACAGGGCGGTCAGCAGGATCGCGATCATCAGTACCTGGCCGAGCAGGCTCAGCATCAGGGTGATCAGCGTCGCGAAGGCCTGGGTGTCGTTGGTGACGCGGCTGACGACGACACCGGTGGGGTGGGCGTCGTGGAACGCCATGTCCTGCCGCATGGCCGCCGCGAACGCCCGCTCCCTCAGTTCGAGCACGACGTCTCCGGCCATGGTTCCGGCCGCGCGCTCCTGGAGGAGGTTCAGCAGCCAGGCGGTGATGCCGGCGACGAGGATGGCCGCGACCAGCCACGCGAGTCGGCCGTCTCCGTCGTCCTCCAGAGCCGAGTCGACGGTCCTGGCCAGCAGCAGGGGCACGGCGCTGCCCGCCGTGGCGGCGACGATCACGGCGAGGGTGACGAAGACGACGGCCCGGCCCTTGCCGCGGAAGTACGGGGCGATACGGCGGGCCAGCTCGCGGTCGCCGTACCGGCGGTCGTAGCCTTCCGGGTCGAGGCCCTCCAGCAGATGCGCCATCAGTGGCTCTCCTCCTTGGTGCCCGCGGAGTCCGGGCCGCCGGGTGCCGGCGTGCTCAGATAGGGCGCGAAGATCCTGCGGTACAGGGAACAGTCCCGCAGGAGCTGTTCGTGGCTGCCCTGGTCGACGATCCGGCCGGCGTCCAGGACGAGGATGTGGTCGGCCGCCCGGATGCGGGACAGCCTGGGCGTGACGAGGAACGTGGTCCGCCCGTCCGAGGCCTGCCGCATGGCGCGCTGCACCTCGTACTCGGTGGCGCTGTCGACGGCACTGGTCGCGTCGTCGACGGCGAGGACGCGCGGGTCGGAGATCAACGCGCGGGCGATGGCGACGCGTTGGCGCTGCCCGCCGGAGAGGGTGACCCCGCGTTCGCCGACGACGGTGTCGTAGCCCTTCTCGCTCGCCACGATGAAGTCGTGCGCCTGCGCGATGCGGGCCGCGGCCTCGATGCGGGCGCGGTCGGTTCCGTTGTCCGAACCGAGGCTGAGGTTCTCCGCGATGGTGCGGGAGAACAGCATGACGTCCTGCTCGATGACGGAGGTGCGCGAGCGCAGCGCCCCGATGTCCCAGTCCGTGGTGGCCACGCCGTCGACGAGGACGTGTCCGTCGTCGGGCGTGTAGGTGCGGTTCAGCAGGTGCAGGAGGGTGGACTTGCCGCTGCCCGTGGCGCCGACGACGGCCACGGTGGTGCCCGGGGCCACCCGGAACGACACGTCGCGCAGGACCGGCTTGCCGGGTTCGTAGCCGAACGTGACGTTCTCCATGGCGACTTCGCCGACGACGGGCGCGCTGTGGCGGCCGCCCCGCTCGTCCTCGCCCTCGGGGTCGTCGACGACCTCCTTGATGCGCTGCGCTCCCGCCATGCCGAGATAGATGAGCCCGAGGCTGAAGGACGCCAGCTGGGTGGGGGCGCGCAAGGTGCCCATCAGCCCCAGGACGGCGACGAGTTCGCCGATGCTCAGGGAGCCGTCGCGGAGCAGGATCACGGAGTGCACCAGGGCGCCGACGGTGGCGAGGGCCAGCAGCAGTGGGGGCAGCGCGAGGGCCTGGGTGCGGATCTGGCGTACCGAAGCGTCCCGGTACTCCCGGGCCAGCTCGGTGAACCGGGCGCGTTCCTGGTCGGCCCCGCCGGTCGACCCCACCACCTCGATCCCGGCGATGCTCTCCGACGCCTGGGCCGTCATGTCGCCGAAGCGCTCACGTGCCGCGTCGGACACGGGCTCCAGGCGCCGCCCGTGTTCGGCGAGCGCCACCGCGAACAGCAGGACGAAGACGACGGGGGAGACCAGCAGCCGCGGGTCCACCAGGGCGATGAACACGATCGGCATCATGATGTTCAGCGCGAGGTCGACGGCCAGGTCGAAGCCGGGTGACACCATCAGGTTCAGCGACTCGGCGTCGCCGGTGGCCCGTGCGGAGAGGTCGCCCACCCGCCGCCGGTTGAAGTAGCCCTGACTCTTGCGCAGCAGACTGGCGAAGACCTGGGCGCGCGCGTTGCGTTCGAGCCCGCTGGCGAAGGACTCCAGGCTGTACGTGGACATGATCCCGGCGAGCGCCCGCACGACCACCAGCGCGAGCAGCCCTCCGGTGACGGCGTGGAACGTTCCGAAGTCGGGCGATCCGTCGTCCTGGTCGAGGACGGCGTCGAAGGCCAGACCGGTGACCAGCGGGATCGCCGCGGTCAGCGACTGCCAGGCGAGACTGCCCAGCAGGAACAGGGCGATGTACGGCCGGAAGGGCCGCATCTGGGCGAGCAGCCAGCGGGGGACGCCGCGCCGGTCGGCGTCGTCGGCGTCGTCGGTGTTCTCGGCTGCCGTGGCGCCCGCCATGGTGTCGGCGGTCATCGGCGCTCCTTCTCCGTGTCGGGGGCCGTAGCGTCCTCGGGCCAGGAGAGGTCCGGTGGTCCGGAGGTCCGGAAAAGACAGCGACGCATGGTTTTCGGCCATCATTCAGCGAATTTGTGGGCGAGCGGCACGCAGAGTTTTCCGGCCGCCAATGCGAATTCGTTTTGGACGACCGGGGAGTGCCGCCGCAGGTGCCCGCGCGAGCGGATCACCCGGCGCGCCCGCGAGGTGGGGTGGGCGAGGCGGGGCGTGCCGTGACATGGAAGCTACTGGTTTTCACCCCGAAAGGAAAGTCCGCATCCAGGGCGCTCGAATAGCTCTGAGTTGAAAATTAAATCAGCGGTACGAGTGGTGTGCCGACGTCTTTTTCGGGCCGCTCGGCCTGAACGTGTCGCGTCCACTTGAATGGTTGAAGTCGCTTGAAACGTCTGGGTACTGTGATGGGCGTCCAGTGCTGAAAAGCGCTTGCAACTGCGTTCCTATTGCAGGTTGTCGCAGTGGTGAGCCGGCCGCGGCCTGCCGGTGCGGACGGCGCGGGGCGGCGTCATCTCCCCACGTCGGGCACGGCAGGGCACGTGGCGACAGTGAGGAGGAATGCGAGTGAGTCAGGCGCTGTGCCACCCCCCGTTCCCAGGAGAGCAGCTCGTGGTGACCACTCTCGTGCGCAACGGATTCCTGCAGCTCGGGCTGCGGGCCGCGCTGTCGACGACTCCCCTGGTCAGGGACGTCAGACACTGCGGCGACTGGGGCGAGGTGGAGGAAACCTTAGGCAACAACCAAGTGGATGTGCTGTTCCTGCACGAGAAGGACTACAGCCCGGATCTGGGTGTGCTCGTGGACGCCCGGCGCCGACGGCCGAAGATCCTCCTTCTGCTCACCACCACGGAGGTCCCCGAAGAAATACTCGCGGGCCCCTCGGTACCCGATGGATTCCTGGTCGAGAACGAGTTGACCGCCACCGCTGTCGAGGACGCGCTCCAGGGGATAGCCGCCGGTGAGGTGCCCATGCCAACATCCGTCACCCGGGCCCTTCTGCGGCGCGTCCGGGAGCCGGAACAGCAGCGCCGGCGTCGCGTCGGCAACCTCACCGGCCGGGAGAACGAAGTGCTGCCGCTGCTCGCCGAGGGGCTGAGCAACAAACAGATAGCCCGGCGCCTCGGCATCTCGAGTCACGGCGTCAAACGCATTGTCGCCAGCCTGCTCCTCAAACTCGGGGCGCCCAACCGCACGGCCGCGGTGGTCACCGCCATACAGAACGGTCTCATCGCCTGACGGGACATCATGTCCCGGTCCGTTCGGTGGCCCGCGTCCCGGTGGCACGGGGTTCGTCTCAGCGGGCGGACAGGGACGCTCCCTTTTCGCAGGACCTACGTCACACGGGCCGGCCTTTCCGAATATCCGGAAATCCGCATGCCGGGCGGCGTGACGCGTCGGATAACTCGCATGCACCCGATGTTCGTGGTGCCCGAATGCTGTGGGAAGCCCCCACTGGGCGCCCGTTCGGTGCGCCGTATCGGGCAGCCCGGGCCCGTGGACGGTGACCGAACGGTCAGCCCCGAAAGCGCGGGTGACGCTCGCGTGAAGCGGGCGTTACGGTGCATCAGCGCGTCCCCCTTCGCCTCATCGAGCCGGAAAGGACCGAGCCGTGGCCGCATTCGTCCGGCACCGCATCCCCTTCGCTGGACGACGGTCGGTCACCGCGCCGGCCACCTGCGCCCAGCGGCACATCTGGAACCTGATGCAAGGACAGCTGCCCGACGCCGCCTTCTACGACGTGAGCTACTGGGTGGCTCTGCCCGGCCACGGCACCGCACAGGATTTCCTCGACGTCTGCGCCGAGCTGCTCGCGCGGCACGAGTCGCTGCGCACCGCGTTCCGCCGGGACGCGGACGGCTCCCTCGTCCAACACGTGCTGAAAGCAGCCGAGTTCGAGGTCGAGGTGTGGACGCTCGCCCCGCACGACGACCCGGACGGCGTGCGGCAGGCCTGGGAACGCCGTATGCGGCACACCCCCTTCGACCCCGCGCGGGCCCCGCTCATCCGCTTCATGGTGACCGTCGTCGACGGAGCTCCCGTGCTCGCCGCGTTCTGCGTCTCCCACCTCGCGGTGGACCTCACGTCGGTGCGGCTGCTGGCCGACGAGATGACCCGGCTCCTCGACGCGCGGGCGGCCGGACGCCCCCTGCCGCCCGCCGTACCGGCACGGCAGCCCGTCGAGCAGGCCCAGTTGGAGCACTCCCCGCGCGGTCGTGCCCTGCAGGCGCGGGCGCGGGCCTACTGGTGCCGTCAGCTGGAAGGCGCGCCCGCGACCCTGTTCCCGGACCGGGGCGGCCCGGCGGCCCCGGTCCGGTACAGCGCCGGCATGAGCTCCCGCGCCGTGGCACTCGCGGTGCCGGTGCTGGCCCGGCGCTGGCGGGTGAGCACGTCCGTGGTGCTGCTGACCGTCGTCGCCCAACTCCTGTGCCGACGAGCCGGGGTGCCGTCGTGCACGCTGCGGCTGCTCACCGCCAACCGGTCGGACCCCGATGTGCGCGCCACCGTCGCCAACCTGCACGCGGAGGTGCCGGTGACGATCGGCCTGGCGGGCGACCGGGTCGAGGACATCGCGCGCCGCGCCCTCGCCGCGTCCACGGCCGCTTACGCGAACGGCCTCTACGACCCCGACGACGTGGCTCGGCTGATCTCCTCCGCCCGGGGACCCGGCACACCCGTCGACCTCTCCTACTGTTTCAACGACATACGGGAGGAGCAGGCCCTGCCCGACGCGGCAGAGGACGACGAGCCGGTGTCCGGCGACAGCCTGCGGGCCGCGATGGCCGACACCGTCGTCGGGCCCGACGAGTTCGAGGAGGGCGAGACCTTCTTCATCGTGATCGACGACGAGGTCCCCGGCTGGATCCGCGTGATGCTGAACGCGGACCACCGGGCGCTCACCCCGTCCGAGGTCCACGACTTCCTCCATGACATCGAACGCCTGCTGGTCGAGTACGTCGAGAACGCCGGGCAAGAGCACGGTCGGGCAGCAGCGGTGAGCGGCGCGAGGAGGGGTGCCCCCGCCGACACGTAAGGGCAAGGGATCACATCGACGCGCGCCGACCGTCCGGCTTCCACCCGCCGACGGCCGGCGCGTCGGCATGCCCGGGTGCTTGGAGGTCGACCCCGTGTGAGGACTTCGGGCGCGCATCTCGGGCGCGGACCCCGGGCGCACGATGATCCCGGCAGGTCAGCGTGGCCGCCATGTGCATCGGACCGGGCGTTCGGAGTAGCCGGATGACCCTAGCCCAAAGTGGGGGTGTCCGATCACCGGGGTCCCGGCAAGACTGTTCCACGGGCCGCCCGGTTCGATCACGGCAGGTCACGGAAGACGCGGAGTTCCGGCGGCGGGACACACCCCTCCCGCCGTCCCCGCCGCTCTCACCGCAGCACCGCACCGTCCCCCCTTTCCTTCCTCCCCGCGGCCCCGAGCCCCCATCAGCAGTCGACAGTCGACAACCGCCCCTACGCGACCCCCTCGTGACGGGAACCCATGTCCTCATCTGTTGATCAACTCGCCCCCCCCCATGCCGAGTTCACCCCGGTGGGCCCCGGGTCCGCGCGGTACGGGCCGACCCCGGTCGAGAACCCGGCACTCGGCAAGATTTTCGCCGAAGCCCCGGGATGCACGCCCGAACAGCTCGACGCCGTGCTGGACGACGCGGCCCGCGCCTTCCCCGGCTGGGCGGCGACCCCTCTGGAGGAACGCCGCGAGCGGCTCCACTCGTGCCACCGCGCCCTGCTCGGGGCCGTGGACCCGATGGCCGAACTGCTCACCAGGGAACAGGGCAAGCCCCTGAGGCACGCCAGGTCCGAAGTCCGCCTGGCGGCAGACTGGTTCGCCCGTACGGCCGAGCTGGGGATCGAGGCGGAGCGGCTCGTCGACGAGACCGCCGCCCGCGTCGACCTGGAGCGGGTGCCGCACGGCGTGGTCGCCGCCATCGCGCCCTCGAACTACCCCGTCCTGCTGGCCGTCTGCAAGATCGCCCCCGCGCTCCTCGCCGGCAACACCGTGGTGCTCAAGCCCTCCCCGGACACCCCGCTGTCCAGCCTGATGATGGGCCGGATCCTCGGCGGAGCCCTGCCCGCAGGGACCTTCGCGGTGGTGGACGGCGACGTCGAGCTCGGTGCCCGGCTGACCGTCCACCCGGCGGTCCGGCTGGTGTCCTTCACCGGGTCGGTCGCCGCGGGCCGCGCCATCGCCCGGCAGGCCTCGGCCGACCTGAAACGGGTCGTGCTGGAACTCGGCGGCAACGATCCGGCCGTCGTACTGCCCGGCACCGACGTCCTGTCCGCCGCACCGGACCTGTTCACCGCCGCGATGACCAACAGCGGCCAGTTCTGCGCCGCCGTCAAACGCGTCTACGCGCCCCGTGCCACGTACCGTCGGCTCGCCGAAGCCATGGCGGAGCAGGCGCGGACGGCGATCGTGGGCGACGGGCTCGATCCGGCCACCGAGTACGGCCCGCTCGTCAGCCGGGCCCAACTGGAGCGGGTCGCGGGCCTGGTGGACGACGCCGTGGCGGCGGGAGCGGACGTCCTGGCAGGCGGCCGGCCCCTTGAAAGGCCGGGCCACTTCTATCCCCCGACCGTTGTCACCGACCTGCCGCCCGGCAGCCGCTTGGAGGAGGAGGAACAGTTCGGCCCGGTGGTCCCCGTCATCCCCTACGACGACCTGGACCAGGTCTTCGGGCGGATCAATGCCTCGCCGTACGCGCTCGGCTGCTCCCTGTGGGGCGACGAGGACCGGGCGCGGGGACTGGCGGGGCGGCCCCGGTGCGGAACCGTGTGGATCAACACCCACGGTGCCCTGCGGCACGACGTGCCGTTCGGCGGACACCGGCACTCCGGGATCGGCGTCGAGTACGGCGCGTGGGGTCTGAACGAGTACACGCAGCTCAAGGTGCACCACATCGCGCTTCGCCTTCGCCAAGCAGATCGGGAGACGTCATGAGTGACAGCACGGTGGTCCGCGTCGACGGCACGGACGGCATCGACCTGACGGGAGTCAAGGTGTTCGTCGGCGGCCCCATCCAGCACGCGATCCGCGACGACGGTTTCCACCAGCCGTTGCAGCACGCCATCGGCGACATCATCGAGGCGGTGACCGCCGCGCACGGCACGGTCTTCTCCGCCCACGTGGCCGAGAAGTTCGGCGTGGACACACCGCTGTTCTCGCCGGACCAGGTCAGCGTGCGCGACATCGGCTGGATGCGCCGCTGCGACGTGTTCGTACCGGTGCTCCCCGTGGACGCGGCCGGTGAACTGATGCGCACCGACGGCACCCACGTCGAACTCGGCTGGGCGTCCGCCCTGGACAAGCCCATCGTCGTCGTCACCCCGATGCCGCTTGCCCCCAACGCGAGCCACCTGCTGCGCGGGCTGCCGTCCGTCGCCGACGTCACCGTCTTCGACCTGGTGGAGGCGCGGACCAACCCCCTCGAACTGCTCCGGCTCCTCGAAAAGCTGGGCCAGGAAGCAGTGATGGCGCAGTGACCGCGGCCGAGGGCGGAGAGAACCGGCCCGAGGCGCCCGGGGCCGCCGCTACCACGGCCCCGCTGGAGCTCCTCGGCCTGCGCCTGCAGTCCCCCGTCGTCGTGGGCTCCGGCCTGCTCACCGACCAGGAGCGCAACATCCGGCGGCTCCTCGCGGGCGGCGCGGGAGCCGTGGTCACCAAGACCATCCACCCCAGCCCGGGGCCGCCGGGCAACGAACGCCTGCTCCGCCTGCCCACCGGCATGCTGAACAGCACCACGTACTCCCGCCGTTCGGTGGACGACTGGTGCGCGATGCTGCGCCGGTTCGCCGACGACGGCCTGCCGGTCATCACGTCCGTGCACGCGGACACGCCGGCCGAACTCGCCGACCTGGCCGAGCGCGTGACCGAGGCGGGCAGCACCGCGCTCGAACTCGGCATCTCGTGCCTGAACGAGGGGGACGGCGGTCTGGAGGACACTCCCGAGCGCGTCGCCGCGTACACCGAGGCGGTGCGCGGCCGCACCCCGGTGCCGATCAGCGTGAAGCTGGCGATCGGGGAGCGGGTGCGGGAGCGCGTCGACGCCGCCACGGCCTCCGGGGCGGACGCGCTCACCCTGAGCGACACCATCACGGGCCTCGCCGTCGACGCGGACACCGGCGAGGTGCGCCTGGGCGGAGCCTTCGGCTACTCCGGGCCCGGCATCAAACCGCTCGTGCTCGCCGAGATCTACGGCCTGCGCCGCGACGGCCTCACCGTGCCCGTCATGGCGAGCGGCGGAGTCAACGACGCCGTGGACGTCGCCGAGTACCTGAGCGTCGGCGCCGACGCCGTGCAGGTCTACACGGTGCTGCACAAGAACATGCACGCCACGCTCCGCGCCATCCGCCAGGGCTTCGACGACTGGCTGGCCTCGCACGGAGGCACGGTCGCGGACCTGGTGGGACGGAGCGTCAAGGGGGCATGAGGTGAACGCGATGCGGCAACGCGCCACGAACGTACCGCGCTACGGCGACCTGACCAGCGCGCAGGTCCGCCGGGCCATGGACGGCGCCACTCTGGTCTGGCCGGTGGGCGGCCTCGAACAGCACGGCCCCCATCTCCCGCTCTCCGTCGACCTGGACATCCCGGACGCCGTGGCCCGGCAGGTGGTCGCGGAGACCGGCGGACTGCTGCTGCCCGGCCAGCCGTTCTCGGCGCGATCGCTGCCGCAGAGCGGCGGCGGACTGCACTTCCCGGGCACCGTGCACCTCGGCGGCAGCACGTTCATCGACTACCTCACGGACTGCCTGACGTCCCTCGCCCGCCTCCGGCCCGCCCGGCTCGTCGTCATCAACGGGCACTACGAGAACGAAGGCCTGCTCTTCGAGGCGATCGACGACTGCGCCCAGGCCACCCTGTTCCCGGACACCGAGGTGCTCGCCTTCAGCTGGTGGAGCCTGGTCGCCGACGAGTGGCTCGCCGAGCACATCCCGCACTTCCCGGGCTGGCACGCGGAGCACGCGGGCCTGACCGAGACGAGCCTGATGATGTACCTCCGCCCCGACACCGTCCGCGCGGAACGCCCCAGCCACGACGCGCCGCCGCCCGCGGGGGTCTATCGGCACCCCGTCGACGTGGACGCGATCTCGGACCGAGGGGTGCTGTCGTCCGCCGTCGGCGCCTCCGCGGAACTGGGGGAGCGCCTGTTCCGGCAGCTGGTCGACGGCGTCGTCGACCTCCTCGGCAAGCCGCCCCGGGACTCCTGAACCCATCACCGCGCGAAGACCGCGAAGACCGCGAAGACCGCGAAGACCTGAAGTCGTGACCGCATGAACGCCACCCCCAGGGAGCTATGTCAATGCCATCGACCAGGCCGTACGAGGACTACGACGTGTGCGTCGTCGGGCAGGGCTATGTCGGCGTCACCCTCACCGCCGCGCTGCTGACCACCGGCAGAAGCGTGCTCGGCCACGAGACCAACCCCAAGGTGGCGGCCGAACTCGCCCAGGGCGTACTCGAACTGGCCGAACCCGGCGTCGAGGAGGAGATCAGGGGCGCGGCCGCGAGCGGCGCCTTCGGTGTCACCACCGACGTGCGCGGGCAGAAGCTGCCGCCCGTCGTCATCATCTGCGTCGGCACACCGATCGAGGTCGGCGGGACCACACCCGACCTCAGCCATCTGCGGGCCGCCACCGAGGCGATCGCGGGCGGCATCGACGAGACCACCCTCGTCATCGTGCGCAGCACGGTGCCGGTGGGCACGTCACGGAGCCTGGTGCTGCCCATCCTGAGCGAGCGGGTCCCCGAGCCGCTGATCGCGTACTGCCCGGAGCGCACCATCCAGGGCCAGGCGCTCGCGGAGCTGCTCTCCCTGCCGCAGATCGTCGGCGGCATCGGCGACGACGCGGGCAAGCGGGCCGCGGAGTTCTTCGGCACGCTCACCGACCAGGTCGTGCCCGTCTCCTCGTTGGAGGCCGCCGAACTCGTCAAGCTGGTGTGCAACTGCCACACCGACCTGATCTACGGCTTCGGCAACGAGGTCGCTCTCATCACCGAGAAACTGGGCCTCGACGCGCGGGAGGTCATCGACTCCGCCAACCTCGACTACCCGAGGCCCACCCTGCACAAGCCCGGCTTCGTCGGCGGCAGTTGCCTCACCAAGGATCCGTACCTGCTCGCGCACTCCGTCGCGCGGCACGACCACGTCCCGCAGGTGATCACCGCCGCCCGCACCCTCAACGAGTCCATGCCGCGCCGGGTCGGCGAACGCGTCCTGGCCGCGCTGGCGGAACAGGGCCTCGACCCGGCCGACGCCACGATCCTGATCTCCGGCTTCGCCTACAAGGGCCGCCCCGAGACCGACGACCTGCGCGGAGCACCGTATGAGCGGCTGCTGCCGTTCCTCAAGGACCGGGTGAAGGAGATCGTCGGCCACGACTTCGTGGTGCCCGCGGCCCGCATCGAGTCGCTCGGCGTGCGTCCCGTCGACCTGACCGAGGGCTTCACCGGAGCGCACGCGGCGATCCTCCTCAACGACCACGCGGGATACGGCGACGTCGACGCGGCCGACCTGGTGGCGCGCATGGCGGAACCGGCGCTGGTCTATGACACCTGGCGGGTCCTCCCGCCCTCGACGAAGGCGATGAGGCTCGGCCGTGCGTAAGAAGATCCTGATCACCGGAGGAGCGGGCTTCATCGGCCTGCACCTGGCCCGCCGGCTCGCCGCCACCTGCGACGTCACCCTGCTCGACGACTTCAGCAGGGGCCGGTCCGACGCGGAGCTCTCCGAACTGCTCGGCTCCGTCGAGCTCGTCGAGCACGACCTGACCACGCCCGTGCCCGACGGGCTGCTCGGGGACGACTACGCCGAGGTCTACCACCTGGCCGCCGTCGTCGGCGTCGCCGAGTCCAACGACAACCCCCGGCGGGTGCTGCGCACCAACCTGCTCACCACCGTCCACCTCCTGGACTGGTTCTCCGGCCTCACCGGCGCCACCCTCTGCTTCGCCTCGTCCAGCGAGGCCTACGCGGGCAGCGTCGAGGCCGGCATTGCGTCCGTCCCCACGGACGAGGACGTGCCGCTGATGGTCCCCGACCTGACGGTGCCCCGCTCCTCGTACGGCTTCAGCAAGATCACCGGCGAGCTGCTGTGCCGCACGTACGCGCGCACCCACGGCTTCGCCCTGCGCATGGTGCGCTTCCACAACGTCTACGGCCCCCGCATGGGGTACGACCACGTGATCCCGCAGTTCGTCGAGCGGCTCCTGGGCGGCGCAGACCCCTTCGCGATCCACGGCGCCGACCAGACACGCGCGTTCTGCTACGTCGACGACGCGGTCGAGGCCCTCGTCGCGCTGACCGCGCTGCCCACCAAGGAGCCGCTGCTGGTCAACGTCGGCAACGACCAGGAGGAGATCCTCATCAGGGATCTGGCCCGGCACGTCTTCGACGCTCTGGACCGCCACCCGGCCCTCGACGTCCACCCGGCGCCCCCGCTGTCCCCGGCCCGCCGCCTCCCCGACATCACCAGGCTGCGCGAACTCACCGGTCACAGTCCGGCGATACCGCTGCGCGAGGGACTGCGCCGCACCTGCGAGTGGTACGCCCGGCACCCCCGGGCCGCCACGGTCCGCGGAAACGGAGCGTGAGCGGCGTGCGCGTACGGTACGTCCACCGCGGCTACTTCCCGGCGCGCGCCGGGGCCGAACTGATGACGCAGTACCTCGCCGCGTCGATGAGCCGCCTCGGCTGGGAGGCCGGGGTGTACTCGAACCCCGTCGACGAGGACACGGCGGCGTTCATGCGCGGCTCCGGCGTGAGCATCCAGCCGCTGCCCGGCACGCCCGACGACACCGACCGGGCCGACCTGGTCCACGCCATCGACGCCTTCCACCCGCAGGACATCGCGGCAGGGCTCGACCTCGCCCGCGCCTGGAACGTGCCGTTCGCCGTCACCCCGGCGTCCGCCCCCGACGTCTGGCCGGACCGCGAGACCGTACTCGACGGATGCCGGAGCGCGGACGCCGTCTTCGCCCTGTCCGAGGCGGAGCGCGACATGCTCCGGGACGCGGGCGTCGAAGGACGCAGACTCCACATCATCGGCCAGGGACCGCACCTGCCCGGCACCCCCGACCCCGAAGGGTTCCGCCGCACACACGGCATCGAGGGTCCGATGGTGCTCTTCCTCGGACGCAAGACGCGCTCCAAGGGCTACGTCACGCTCCTGGAGGCCACCGAGCACATCTGGCGGGACCACCCCGACACGTCCTTCGTGTTCCTCGGCCCGCGCTGGGACGACGACTGCGCCGAACACTTCGCCCGGTACGCGTCACCCCGCGTCATCGAGCTCGGCATGGTCGACGAGGACATCAAGCACAGCGCCCTCGCCGCCTGCGAGCTGCTGTGCGTGCCCTCCACCGTCGACCTCTTCCCGCTCGTGTACGTGGAGGCGTGGGCCTGCGGCAAACCCGTCGTCGCGTCCACCTTCCTCGGCAGTGGGGAGATCGTCGCCCACGGCCGGGACGGCCTGCTCGTCCGTCCCACCCCGCGGACCGTCGCCGACGCGGTCAACCGGCTCCTCGCCGACCCGGCCGAACGGCGCGCCATGGGAGAGCACGGCCACGACAAGGTGCGCCGTGAACTCGGCTGGGACGCGGTCGCCGACCGGGTCCACACCGTCTACCGCACGCTGACCGCCGCCCGGAAGCAAACGGAGAAGGCCCGATGAGAGCAGTGGTACTGGCCGGAGGTGTGGGCCGACGGTTGCGGCCGCACACGCTGACCATCCCCAAACCCCTCGTACCCATCGACGGCATACCGATCCTGCACATCATCCTGGCGCAGCTGCGCAGTGCCGGCTTCACCCACGTGTCGCTCTCGCTCGGCCACCGGGCCCACATGATCGAGGCGAGCTTCGCCGGGAACCGCTGGGCCGACCTCGAACTGGACTTCTTCCTGGAGGAGGAGCCGCTGGGCACGGCGGGTCCGCTGGCGCTGCTGCCGCCCTTGGAGGACTCCACGCTCGTGATGAACGCGGACCTGCTCACCGACATCGACTTCGCCGACCTGGTCGCACGCCACAAGAAGTCGCGGGCCGCCGCCACCGTCGCGCTCAGCCGCCAGTACATCGACATCGCGCACGGCGTGGTGGAACTCGACGACGACCGCAAGGTGACCGACTTCCGGGAGAAGCCCCGGTTGAGCCTCCTGGTCAGCGGCGGCATCTACGTACTCGAACCGTCCCTGCTGCGGCTGCTCACGCCCCGCGTCCGGGACGACATGCCCGCCCTCCTCGACCGCGCACGGGCCCAGGGCGAGCGCATCGAGGGCCACGTCATCGAAGGGGACTGGCACGACATCGGCACACCCGAGCAGCTGAACCGGGCCACCGCGGCCTTCCGCGACGACCGTCTCCGCTATCTGGGCCGGGGCGCCGCGGCCGTGCTCGGCGCGGACACCGGCGCCTTCCAGGAGGTGGGTTCCGGATGACGGCGTTCGACATCGCGCTGTACCGCCCGCAGATCGGCCAGGCCGAGATCGACGCGGTCACCCAGGTCCTGCGCTCCGGCTGGCTGTCGACCGGGCCGGTCACCGAGGACTTCGAGAGCAGGTACGCGGCCGCGCTCGGCGTCGGATCGGCCGTCGCCGTCAGCAACGGCACCGCCGCCCTGCACCTCGCCGTCCTCAGCCTGGACCTCGGCCCGGGCGACGAGGTCGTCCTGCCCTCGCTGAACTTCGTGTCGGCCGCCGCGACCGTCGCCCTGTCCGGCGCCACCCCCGTCTTCGCCGACGTCAAGGGCGCGCACGACCTGTGCATCGACCCCGAGGACGCCGCCCGCAGGATCACCCCGCGCACCCGGGCGATCGTCGCCATGCACTACGGCGGCCACCCCGCCGACCTGACGGCCCTCGCCCACCTGGCCCGCACGCACGGCCTCGCCCTCATCGAGGACTGCGCCCACGCCCCCGTCACCGACTCGCCCCACGGGATGCTCGGGACGGTCGGCGACATCGGCTGCTTCAGTTTCTTCGCCACCAAGAACCTGGCCATGGGGGAGGGCGGCATGGTCGTCGCCCGCGACCCCGCCGTCGCCGACCGCATTCGGCGGCTGCGCTCGCACGCCCTGACCGTCAGCGCCCAGCAGCGCCACCACGGCGGCTCCTCCCTGTACGACGTCGACACGCTCGGCCTCAACTACCGGCCCACGGAGATCGGCTGCGCCATCGGCCGCGTACAGCTCGAAGCGCTGCCCGCGGGTCAGGTCAGACGCCAGGAAGCGGTCGCGTCGTACCGCGAGCAGCTGGCCTCGCTGCCCGGCCTCACGGTGCCGTACGCGGACCGGCCGGTGGCGGAGAGCGCCCACCACCTGTTCGCGGTGGTGCTGCCCGAGGGCGTCGACCGCGACGCGGTGCAGGACCGGCTGCGCGCCGCCCGGATCCAGAGCGGCGTGCACTATCCGCCGACGCACCTGTTCTCCGCCTACCAACGGCGCAGCAGGGGAGGCCCGTGCCGGCTCCCGGTCACCGAGGACGTGATGGCACGCCAGCTCTCCCTGCCGCTGCACCCCGGCATCGGCAAGGACGAGGTACGGCAGGTCGTCGAGGCGGTGAGCGCCGCATGGCCGGAGACCGCGTGAGCGGCGGGCGGGTCACGTTCGCCGACGGCGCACTGCACCGCGACGGGCGTCCGTTCATGAGCGTCGGCGTCAACTACCACCCCTCGCCGACGGGGTGCGACTACTGGCGGGAGTGGGACGGCGACCGCATCGACGACGACTTCCGCCGGATGGCCGCGGAGGGTCTGAACACCGTCCGCTTCTTCGTCTTCTGGGCCGACTTCGAACCCAAGGAAGGCGTCTACGACGCGACGGCGACGGACCGGCTGCGCGAACTCGTCCGGACCGCGGGGCGGCACGGCCTGCTGTGTCTTCCCTCGCTCCTGACGATCTGGATGAACGGCCAGCGGTTCGACCTTCCGTGGCGCGACGGCCGGGACCTGTGGCGCGACGCGGACCTGCGCGAGCGGCAGCGGGCCTTCGTCCACCACATCGCCGCCGGGCTGCGGGACGAGCCGAACGTCCTCGCGTACGACCTGGGCGACGAGGTGATCCACGTCGACTCCCGGTCGTCCGCCGCCCTCGGCCCCGACGAGGTGCGCGCATGGTGGGGGATGCTCGCGTCGGCGATCCGCGACGCCGACCCGGACGCCCTGGTCCTCCAGGCCAACGAGCCCTCCGCAGTCCTCGGCGGCCACGCCTTCCGACCGGAGCACGCGGACAGCCTCGACATGGTGGGGCTGCACGGATTCCCGGTGTGGACGCCGTTCCACGTCGAGTCCGTCGCGGCCCGCAAGGCCACCGCTTTCGTTCCCTATCTGGTGCGGCGCGGAAGTGCCCACCGGCCTGTATACGTCGATGAGTTGGGCAGCTACGGCTGCGACGACGCCACGGCCGCGCAGTACCTGCGGGCCGCCTCCCACTCCGCGTTCGCGGCGGGCGCGGTCGGCACCGCGGTCTGGTGCTGGCAGGACTTCACCACCGAACGCAAGCCCTACGCGCTGCGGCCCAACGAGCGGCGCGTGGGCCTCTTGGACGCGGACGGCGGCGAGAAGCCCGCCCTCGCCGAGTACCGGGCGTACATCCGGCGAGTCACCGGCGAACTGGCCGGATTCAGGCCGCTGCCCGCCCCTGTGGGCGTATACGTCCCCGAGGCCGAGGAGCGGCAAGAAGCCGGCTACCTCACCCCCTCGGGCAGCGACGCACCTGCCCCCTTCTACGCCCACCTGCTCCTCCAACAGGCGCACCTGCCGTACGAGTTCACGGGCCGCGACGCGGAGTTGGAGCGGCACGCGCTGGTGATCTGCCCGTCCGCACGCCGGCTGTCGCTGCCCGAGCGCCGCCGCCTGGCACGGTATGTGGCCTCCGGGGGAGTGCTGCTGTACTCCACCGGCAGCCTGCTGGACGCCGCGGGCGACGAGGAGCTGTTCGGCGTCCGTGTACGGGACTTCACGCGGGCCGACGACACCCACGCCGAGTTCACCTGGGCGGGCGTGCGCTTCCCGCTGAGCTGGGACGCGGGCCCGATCCCGGTCATCGACACGGCGGGCGCCGAGACCCTGGCCGCGTTCGCCGACGCCTCGCCCGCCCTGACCCGCCACCGCCTCGGCGAAGGCAGCGTCTATTACCTCAACGCCCCGCTGGAGGCACAGCTCAACGCCCCCTACCGCCTGGGCGAAGCCGACTGGCACCGGCTGTACGAGGCGGTCGCCGAGGAGGCGGGCGTCCGCGCGCCGCTGACCGCGGACGACCCGTCGGTGGAGACCACCGTCCTCGGACGCGGCGACGAACGCTGCGGCGTGGTGATCAACCACGCCCCCCAACCGGTGGACACGGTCCTGCGCCGCCGGACGGCGGACGCCTCCCCGGAGTGCGAGAAGCTGCTGCGCCTCGAACCCAAGGGCGTACGCCTGCTGTTCTGGCACGGCGACGGCCCGGCGCGGCCCGAGAGGCGGCAGCCGTGATCATCGACGCGCACGTGCACGCGGGCGAGTACTACCGCCACTACTCGGCCCGCTTCGCCGAACAGATGACGGCCACCACCGACCTGGCACCCGAGGAGCTCACCGCGCCGGAAGACAGGCTGCTCGCCGAGATGGACGCGGCGGGCGTCGACCGCGTCTTCCTGCTCGCCTTCGACGTGCGGCGGGTCGAGGGGTTCTCGGTGCCGAACGAGTTCGTCGCCGACCTGTGCGCCCGCCACCCCGACCGCCTGACCGGCTTCGCCTCCGTCGACGCGGGCACCCCCGGCGCCGCCGGACGCCTGCGCGAGGCCGTCACCGACCTGGGCCTGCGCGGACTGAAGACGGCCCCCTGCTATCTGCGCATGTCACCCGCCGACCGCCGGTGGTACGACGTGTACGAGACCGCGGCGGACCTGGACGTCCCTGTACTGATCCACACCGGCTACACGCCCTCCCGCAACGCGGACCCCCGGTTCTTCTCCCCGCTCCTCGTCGAACAGGTGGCCAAGGACTTCCCCGGCCTGAAAGTGATCCTCGCCCACCTCGGCACCCCCTGGACCGGGCCCTGCGTCGAACTCCTCGCCCGGCACCCCCACCTGTACGCGGACCTGTCCATCTTCGGGTCCTACCAGCCGCCCGCCACCGTCGCCAAGGCCCTGGCCCACGCCCGCGACCGCGGCGTCCTCGACCGACTCCTGTGGGGCACCGACTTCCCCTTCGCGTCCATGACCGGGTCCGTGGCCCGCACGGCGGAACTGGCCCGGGACCCCGAGCCGTGGCCGGACGGCAGCGACCCGCTCTCGCCGCGTGAGTACGAGGACCTCATGGGAGGCACAGCGGCGCGGCTGCTCGCCTCCACCACACCCCACGCCGCGCCGGCTCCCCGACCGCCCCGCCCGAACCGACGTCTTGAGGTGTCATGACCTTCGCCCACGGATACGAGTTCGACGCGATGTCGCGCCGCCCCCTCTACGGCGACGTCACCCAGCGCCTGGTCGACATCTGCGAGGCCCCGGAGGGCGGCGTCGTCGCCGACGTCGGCTGCGGCTCGGGCCTCGCCACCGAACTGCTCCTGGAACGCTCCGGGCACGTCGGCGCCATCATCGGCATCGACCCGTCCGAGCACGAACTGGCCATCGCACGCGACCGGTTGCGCGATCCCAAGGTGCGCTTCGTGCAGGGCCGCGCCCAGGACGTCGAGTCCCTGACCGGACCGGTGGACGTCGCCGTGCTGAGCAACGTGATGCACCAGATCCCGGCCGCCGAGCGCGGCGCCGTGCTCGCCGGCTGCCACCGCCTGCTCGCACCGGGCGGACGCTGCGCCCTCAACACCCTCTTCTACGAGGGAGCCATACTCCCCGCGACCCGGCCCTTCTACACCCACTGGCTGCGCGCCGCCCGCGCCGTCCTCCGGGAGCGCGGCACGGACCTCGTCCTCGCACGCGAGGCACCGGTGGCGATGCAGACCCTCACACCGCGCCGGCACGAAGACCTCTTCGCCGACGCCGGGTTCTCCCAGACCAAGTCCGAGGAGGTCGCGTACACGTGGTCGCTCCAGGACTGGGAGGCCCTCTGCGCGTACTCCGTGTTCGTGGAGGGTGCCACCGGCATCAGCGACCTCGCCCTCGGCTCCGAAGCGCTGATCCGGGGCCTGCGCACCACCTTCGAGCAACTGGAGCTGACCGGGGTGCCCCGGCGCTGGCTGTTCACGTGGGGCGTCAAGTGAGCCAGGACGTGGGCGACGACGCACCGCTGTCGTACGCCCAGCAGGGCATGTGGTTCCTGGAACGCCGTGCCGGTCACGCCCGCCACACCAGCGCCGTGACCTTCCGGCTCGTCGGCGACCTCGACGCCGGGGCCCTGCGGGCGGCCATCGAGGACGTCGTCAACCGGCACGAAGCGCTGCGCACCCGCTTCCCCGTCGTGGCGGGACTCCCCGTCCAGCGCGTGTCCCCGCGGGCCGAGGTGCCGCTGCCCCTGACGGATCTCACGGCGCTCCCCGATGCGGAACGCGAACAGGTGGCCGCGCAGTTCCTCGCCGAGGACCTGCGGCGCCCCTTCGACCTGGCCCGCGGGCCCGTGGTCCGTGCGGCGCTGCTCGGGCTCGGGCCGCGCGAGCACATCGTGCGCGTCTCCGCGCACCACCTCGTCACCGACGCCTGGTCGTGGTGGACGGTGATTCTGCGGGAACTGGAGCAGCTCTACACCGCACACCTGCACGGACGTCCCTCGCCCCTGCCGCCGGTGCCCGCCCAGTACGGGGACTTCGCGCGCAGACAGCGGGAGTGGCTCGCCGGGCCGGTCGGCGCGCGACAACTCGCCTACTGGAAGGAAGTGCTGGCTGATGCGACCGGTCTGCCTCCGCTCGACCTGACATCCCCTTCGGCGTCGCCGGAGGCCGAACAGCCCGCGCGCACCCAGTGGATGGCCGTTCCCCAGCCTCTGTGCGAACGGCTGCGGGCAGCCGCACGGCGTGAGCACGTCTCCCTCTTCATGCTGCTGCTCGCCGCCTCCCAGCGCATGCTGCGCCGCCATGTCGACACCGACGACATCCTCGTGGGCACGCGCGGTGGATTCCGCACCAGCGCCGAGTTCGAGAAGGCCGTCGGCCTCTTCGTGAACCTGCTGCCGGTACGGACCCAGGTGGCCGCGGACGCGGACTTCCGCGACCTGCTGCACCGGGTCCGCCGCAACCTGATCGGCGCCTACACCCACCGTGACATGCCGTTCGAGCGGGTGGCGCAGGTGCTCGGGCTGTGGCGGCCCGGCTTCCGGCCGGTGATCGGAGCCTGCGTGACCTTCCAGACCGCACCGGAGGTGCCGCCCACCCTCGAAGGCCTCGACACGGCACTCGTCAACCACGACCCCTTCTCGGCACACCCCCTGGACCTCGGCTTCTTCGAGGAGGCGGGCGCGCTGCGCGTTCTGCTGAGCCACGACCCGGCCCAGTACGGCGACAAGGCCGCCGCACTCCTCCTCGACGACCTGTTCGACGAACTCGACGCGGGCTGCCGCGAACTGGAGGACGCATGAGAGCGCTGCGATGGCACGGCACGCGCCGCGCGGAGGTCGCGGACGACGTCGCCATGCCCCGTATCGAGGAGCCCCGGGACGCCGTCGTCCGGGTCGTGCGCAGCGCGATCTGCGGCACGGACCTCCACCCGTACCGGGGTGAGATCGACGGTTTCCCGGCGGGGACGGTCACCGGCCACGAGTTCACCGGCGTGATCGAGGAGACGGGCCCCGAGGTGCGCGGCCTCCGTGCCGGCGACCGTGTCGTCGCGTCGGACATCATCGCCTGCGGGCACTGCCGTTCCTGCCGCAGAGGCTGGCACTACCAGTGCGACCGAGTGGGCCTGTTCGGCTACGCGACCGTGGTGGGCACGCGGGCCTACGCGGGCGGACACGCCGAGTTCGTCCGAGTGCCGTTCGCCGACACGGTGCTGTTCCCGATCCCCGGCGACGTCGGCGACGAGCGGGCGCTGTTCGTCGGCGACGTCCTCGCCACCGGGTACGCGTGCGCGGCGGGCGCCGGGGTGCGTCCCGGGGACACGGTGGCGGTGGTCGGCTGCGGTCCCGTGGGCCTGATGGCCCTTGAGGCCGCCTGGCTCCTCGGCGCCGCCCGGGTGCTCGCCGTCGACCCGCTGGAGAGCCGCAGGAAACTGGCCGCCGAACGCGGCGCCTGCCCGGTCCCGACCACGCCCGACGTGCGACGGCAGGTCGCCGACCTGACCGAGGGGCGCGGCGCCGACGCCGTCCTGGAGGCCGTCGGCACCGACGCCTCGCTGCTGACCGCGCTGAACGTCGTACGACCGCGCGGGGTGGTCTGCGCCGTGGGCTCCCACGCCTCCGAGACGATGCCCATGCCGACCCGGCTCGCCTTCGCCAAGGAGGTCACGCTGCGCTTCGCGGTCGGCGATCCCGTCGCCGACTTCGAGCCGCTGATGAACCTGGTGCGCGGCGGCCGCGTCGACCCTACCTACCTCATCTCGCACCGGATGCCGCTGTCGGAGGCCGCCGAGGGGTTCCGGCTCTTCGACTCCGGCGAGGCCAGCAAGGTGGTGCTGATCCCATGACACATCGAGACAATGGAGGAACAGTGACGGACAACCTGGCCGCTCAACTCCCGTCCACGTCGGGCGACGTGGAAGCCGCGGCGGAAGTGGTGCGCAGGATCTGGGCGCAGGTCCTGGAGGTGAGCCCCGACTCCGTCGACGTCCACCACAGCGACTTCTTCGAGATGGGCGGCTACTCGCTGCTCGCCCTGCAGGCCATCGGCAGGATCCTGGCGGAGTACGGGGTCGACGAGGTGGAGGCGGTGGAGTGGGAGGGCGAGCTCCTCAACCGTCTCTTCGAGAACGCCACGGCGATGACGCAGGCGGAGTTCCTCGCGGAGAAGGGCTGCGGCGCGCACGCGTGAGCCGAGAAGGGCGTCGGGCCGAGGCGGTTGCCTCGGCCCGACGCCGTTGTGCGCGGTGTCGGCAGGGTTCATCCCACGACGGCTGTCTTCCGGGGGCCGGGGGCGGTCGCGGCGACAGCGGCGTTGACGGCCCGGTGCGCCTCCAGGGCGATGCGCTCGCCGTCCGCCGCACTCCTGGCGCACACGACGATGCCCAGTGACGGCCGGTGCCCCGCGAGGGCCCGGACGGTCGACGGGTAGGCCCGGACGCCGCGCGCCCACAGCTCGTCGAAGACGGGACGGATGTGCGCCGCGTACGACACCGTGCCCGTGGAGCGCAGCGGGAAGGCGTCGTTGACGTAGGCGATCGGCAGTTCGTCGGCCCACCGCTCCGCGAGGGCGACGGCGTGCATGGCGCCGGAGCGGCGGGCGTTGATCTCGGTGACGTAGAGCGCGTCGTCGAGACCGCGGAGGCAGTCGATCGTCATCCAGCCCCGGTAGCCGAGGGATCGCGCGAAGGCGTGGACGGCCGTGCCGAGCGCGGCGAGCCGTTCCTCCAGGCCCGGGTCGAGAACCCCGGGCCCGAGCGCCAGGCTGCGGTACCGCAGCCCGTCGACGCCGAGCATGCTGTACTCCATCCGCGGCACCTCGACGTCGTCGACGAGGACGTCCACGGCGGGGCAGTCGGTGCCGTGCGCGATGTAGTCCTGCACGGTGAGCGGGAACGTGCCGAAGAACGGCTCGCGCCGCAGGGTCTGCCAGAAGCGCCGCACGGTGCCGTCGGCGTCGGCCTGCGCGACGGCGGAGCCGTAACCCCCCACCCCGTACATGCTCTTGACCACGGCGCGGCCGCCGTCGCCCACGATCGCCGCGACCGCGCCCTTGAGCTGCTCCCAGCTGGTGACGGAGATGCCGCGCGGCACGCGGAACCCGGGGACGTGCGAGGCGAGGTCGACGCAGCACAGCTTGGATTCCAGGTACTCGTACGACCAGTAGTGCTCCGGCCCCGCGACGTCGAGCCGTACCTCCCGGCCCTGGCTGCGGAGCACCGAGGCCAGGGAGTACAGGTCGGGCGAGGCCCCGAAGGACAGGAGCCGCACCTCCCGCGCCCCGCCCAGGGCGGCGGAGAGGGCGGCCAACGCCCGGTCGTCGGCGAGCAGGTCGTGGACCAGGCGGCCGGTGCGCGGCAGCGGGGACACGACGGGAGGCACCGGGCTGCCGAGACCGGCGTGCACATGCGTCAGCCACTCCTGGGAGCAGCCCGCCGGAAGCACGAGCACGCGGTCGTCGGCGCTCCAGAACACACACTGATCGGTGAATCCCGTGCCGTGCTGGACGAGGTCGTGTTCCACACCCGGGTCGAAATCCAGCAACTCGCGTTTCAGGTTGAACTCGACGACGTTCGGGACCACCAGATCAACGGTGTCGGGCATGCTCACCCGCCCCCTCCTAGTAGCTGGAATGCACACCGGGCGTGAGCAGGTGCTTCTCCGGTCCGTTCAGGGCCGGGGAGAAGACGCACATCAGAGTCATGCCGTCTTCCGAGCGGAGTATGTGCGGTTCGCCCATGCCCGGGGCGTACAGCATCCCCGGCTTGATGTCGAACAGCCCGTCCGCCGTCTCCACGGAACCGGAGCCGGACACGCAGTAGCAGACCTCTTGGTGGTTGTCGTACCGCAGATACGACTCACTCCCGGGCTGTACATACGTCTCGGTCAGGCTGAAACCCAATTCATCGGCCTGAACGAGCAGCCTCCGGCTCGTTCCGTTGCCCCAGTCCACGTCACATTCGCTGCCGACGACATCTTCAACCGAGCGAACCAGCAAGGTACACCTGCCCAGGAGTCGGTATTTCCGTGAGGGTCGGACATCGAGTCTATGGAATTCCGCATCGGTATTCCACGGGAAGTACGGGTATGCCCACCTGGCTATGCCACCGAAAATCCCTGGCGGAAAAGCGAATTCTGCCTACACGGAGAGCGCGAGTTTCCGCAGCATCGCGTTGCGCCGCTCCAGGGCGGGGGCGGTGGTCGGGAAGAGCGTGACGTCACCGTCGCCGACCTGGTCCTGAGTGGCCGTCACCAACGGGCGTGCGCCGTCCTCGTACGCGGCGAAGCCGGCGGCGTGGTCCCCGCCCGCCAGGGAACCGGCGAGCGAGTACGCGCCGATGAGCGCGAGGCTCGACCCCTGCCCGGTCAGGAACGAGGGCGCGTACGCGGCGTCGCCCACCAGCGCGACCCGGCCGCTGGACCAGCGGGGCATGCGGATCTGGCTGACCACGTCGAAGAACAGGTCGTCCGTGTCGCGCAGGGCCGCGAGCATACCGGGGACCTCCCACCCCGCGTCGGCGAACACATCGGCCACCAGGTCGCGTTGGGCCCGCGGGTTCCGGAACGCGTGGAGCGGCGGCTCCGGATGGGCGAAGGCGAGCAGGGCGTGCACGTGGCCGTCGTCCCCGGCGGCATAGAGCGCGGCGGTTCTGCCCGGGGTGTTCCACATCGTGACCTCGTCGCGGAGCCCGAAGGTGTTGCGCAGGGTGAAGCCGGCGAAGCAGTGGCCCAGGTAGCGGTGGAACCGTTCCTCGGGCCCGAACAGGAACTCGCGGGTGCGCGAGTGCACGCCGTCCGCGCCGAACACCATGTCGAACGCACGGCTGCCGCCCTTGCGGAACGTGACGTCGACTCCTTGGTCCGACTGGTCGAGCGAGTCGATGCGATCGTCGAACAGGAACTCCACGTCGTCACGGACCGCCGTGTAGAGGGCCTCGGTGAGATCCCCGCGCCGCACTTCCAGGTCCTGCCCGGCGACGCCGCCGGTGAGACGGTGCGGATCGACCGAGGCGACCGGGGTGCCGTCGCCGTCGAGGAAGGTCAGCCGGCGCACATCGATGTGGGCGTCGCGAAGTTGCGGCAGGAGGCCCATGTCGCGGACGACGTCCACAGCGGTGCCGCGGATGTCGATGGGGTAGCCGCCGCCGCGCAGCGCACTGGCCTTCTCGACCACGGTGACCGCGTATCCGTGGCGGTTCAGCCAGTACGCGAGGGCGGGCCCCGCGATGCTGGCGCCGGAGATCAGGACGCGGGAGCGGTTTCGGGTGTGGCTCATTCCTTGACTCCTTTGTGCATGGTGCGGGTGACGAGCAGGGACAGCGCGGTGACGACGGCGGCCAGGGCGAAACCGATGACGAAAGCGGACTCGGCCGGTTCGTCCGCACCCGCGGGGGTGCCCGCGGTGAGGATCGCGCCGCTGACCTGCACGCCCACGGCGAAGCCGAGCACGCGGGTCACCAGGACCAGGCTCGTGGCGATGCCGGTGTCGCCCTGGTCGACGGAGGTGGCGGTCCTGGTCACCATCGCCGTGACGCACAGGCCGTTGGCGAACGCGACCAGGACCTTGCCGAGGACGAGGTGCCAGATCTCGCCGTGCACGGCCGCGAGGCCGACCAGGGCGGCGACCATGATGAGGATCCCGGCGGTGACCACGGCGCGCGAGCCGTGGCGGCGCGCCGCCATTCCGCTGATCGGCCCGGCCACCGAAGCGGCCACGGCGCCGGGCAGCAGATAGAAGCCGATCTCCGTGGCGCTCGCCCCGAAGCCGTACGCGTCGGAGGAGACCTCGAACAGCTGCGGGAGGAGATAGACCGGCACCGAGGTGCCCGCGCAGATCACGAACGTCAGCACGCACGACTTCCAGACCGAGGGACGCGCCAGCATGCGCGGATCGACCATCGGCGAGTCGGCCCGACGCTCGACGGCGACCCATGCGGTCACGAAGCCGGCGAGCAGCAGGACGAGGGCGCACAGGACGAGGGGCTGCGCGCCGAGATCGGGCGCGAGCGCGAGGACGAGCATGAGCGTGACCAGCGTCCCGCTCAGCAGGAGGAGCCCGGGCCAGTCGACCCCCGACGCGTCCGAACGGCGCGGCGTGTCCCGCGGCATCAGCATGTTCACCAGCACCGTGGCGACCGCGACCGCGATCGTCGGCAGCGCGAACATCCAGTGCCGGGACAGTCCTTCCGCCACGGGTCCCGCCGACAGCGTGCCCGCCATCCCGCCCGCCACGAAGAGCCCGCTGACCACGCCGATGGCCACCTTCGACTCCCCGGCGGGGAGGTGGTCGCGCACCAGGATGAACGACAGCGGCAGCGCGCCCACCATCGCTCCCTGCAGCACCTGGCCGAGCAGCAGTACGGGCAGGCTCGGCGCGAGCGAGGAGACGAGGCCGCCGGTGGCGACCACCGCCATCAGCCGTATGAGGACCCGCTTTCCGCCGTAGCGATCGCCGAACCTGCCCGCGACCGGGGTCACGAGCGCGCCGGTGATGAGCAGCACGACGCTGAGTAACGCCCCTTCGGCGCGGCTCATGCCGAGTTCGCGTTGCAGGAGAGGGAGCGTCGGTGTCACCACCGACTCCAGGGCACCGGTGGCGACGGCCAGCATGCCGAGGGCCCCGACGGCGGCTTTCCCGATGCGGGCCGGGGGAGCGAGCGTTGTTGTCGCGGTCATGGACGTCCTTTCTGTTCCTTGCCGAACGAGTGGGAGGTGCACCAGCACTACACTACACCGTGCAGTGTAGCCAGTGGGGCGGCTAGGATGGAGCCATGCCGACGACCAAGACGCCGACCACGAAGACACTGCGCGCTGGGTCCGCCCAGAAGCGGGCCGCGATCCTCTCGGCGGCCCGCGAACTGTTCCTCGCGGACGGCTTCGACCGCTCCAGCGTCGACGCGGTCGCCGCCCGCGCCGAGGTGTCCAAGCGGACGGTCTACGACTACTTCGGCGACAAGCAGACGCTGCTCCAGGCCGTCGTGGACGCGATCGGCGAGTCGATGATCACCACGATCCGCCGCACCCTGGACGAGACCCTCACCGACGTCGACGGCCTCACCGGATCCGCCGACCTCGAAGACGCGCTGGTCACGTTCTCGATGCGGATCTCCACGGACATGCTCGGCTCGGCGGAGTACGCGACGCTTCAGCGCCTGGTCCGCGCGGAGTCCGGCCACCTGCCGCACCGGGGCTACAACTCCATGGCCGACACCCCCGACGAGGCACTCGCCGAGCGGTTCGCCGCGCTCGCCGGGGCCGGCCTGCTGCACGTCCCCGACCCCCGCCTCGCGGCGGACCAGTTCATCGCGCTGACCTTCGGCGTCGCACTCGACAGGCTCGGTTCCGCGAACGCCACGGAGGACACACGGGTCAGGCCACTGGTGGTCGAAGGGGTACGGACGTTCTTGCGGGCCTACCGGGCGGCGTAGGCACATGTGCCGCAGTACGAAAGCGAGCAGCGCCGGTGGTGAGAGGCCCCTCACACCACCGGCGCTGCTCGTCGCCACGCCTCAACTCACCAGGTCTTGCCGGCCTGTTCCCGCACCGCTCGGTTGATCCGGTTGAAGAGGTTGGTCAGCGACGCCTCCAGGACGATCGAGCCCAGCTGCTCGTCGTTGAAGTGCCCGGCGGCGGCCTCCCAGATCTCGTCGGTCACGCCCGGCGCGCCGTCCTGGATCCGGGTGGCGGCCTCGGCGAGGGCGAGGGCGGCGCGCTCCTCCTCGGAGTAGAACGGCGTCTCGCGCCACGCGACCACGTGGTCCAGCCGCTCGTCGCTCTCGCCCGCCTTCCGCGCCCCCGTGACCGAGGCGTGCACGCACGGACTGCATCCGTTGATCTGACTGACGCGCAGATGGACGAGGCCCAGCAGGCGCTGATCGACGCCCCCGGAGTGAATCGCCTTGTAGAGGTGCTGGATCGCGGTGGTCACGTCGGGGTTCGCCGCGGCCTTCAGGCGTGCTTCCATCGGTGCTGCTCCTTCATCGGTTACCTGTGCCCCTCCGGGCCCGTCATCCCCATGACGGAGCAGTCCCGAGGAAGGTAACGACATGTCCGACACCAGCGCGACGGACCCGATGGCCGAGGCGTTCGAAGCCGAGCGAGACCGGCTGCGCGCGATCGCCCATCGCATGCTCGGATCGCACGCCGACGCCGAAGACGCCGTCCAGGAGACCTGGTTGCGGCTCTCGCGGCAGGACACGGCGGGCATCCGCAACCTCGCGGCCTGGCTGACCACGGTGGTCGGACGGATCAGTCTCGACGTCCTGCGCTCCCGCCAGGCGCGCCCTGAGGCGCCGTACGACGACGGACTGCTGCCCGAGCTCGTCGTGACGGCCGACGACGGACCGGTTCCGGAGGACGACGCGGTGCTCGCCGACTCGGTCGGACTCGCGCTGCTCGTCGTCCTGGACTCGCTGGGACCCGACGAGCGGCTCGCGTTCGTGCTGCACGACCTGTTCGCGGTGCCGTTCGGCGAGATCGGCCGGATCCTCGGCAAGTCCACCGCCGCCGCCAAGATGCTGGCCAGCCGCGCGCGCAGGAAGGTGCAGGGCGCCGAGCGCCCGGCCGGTACCGGACGCGAACGGCGGGAGGTGGTCCAGGCCTTCCTGGCGGCGGCCCGCGACGGCGACTTCGAAGGCCTGCTGCGCGTCCTCGACCCCGAGGTGCGACTGACCGTCGACACTCCGTCCGGCCCGGTCGTCGTCCTCGGCGCCACGAAGGTCGCGACGGGTGCGCGGCTGTCCGCCTCCGCGGCGGCACAAGGGCGTGCGGTACGCGTCAACGGCCTCCCCGGATACGTGTCCTGGAGCGAGGACGGCGCCCCCCTCTCGCTGCTCGCGTTCACGGTCGCCGACGGCCGGATCACGAACATCAGGATCGTGAACGACCCCGCGAAGCTGGCCCGGCTGAACCTGCCCGCTCCGGTGTGAGCCAGCTCCGGGGTGTGTCCGCCCGCGCAGTCGTCCTCAGTCGTGCCAGGCCTCAGTCGCCCCGGGCTCAGTCGTCCCAGGTCTTGCGCTCGAACGCCGCGGGCCCGGTCACGAGGGTGTGCGGGGGAACGTCCTTGGTGACCACGGCACCGGCGCCGACCACGGCACCGGCACCGATGGTCACACCGGGCAGAACCGTCACCCCGGCACCGAGCCAGGCGCCGGATCCGATGGTGATGGGCGCCCGCGTGATGAACTCGGGCCGCTCGGACGCCCGGACAGGGTGGTCGGAGGAGATGAGGTTGGTCTTGGGGCCGATGAGCACCCCGTCGCCGAGCCGAATGCCGCCCTGGTCGTAGAAGGTGCAGTTCTGATTGACGAAGACGTTCTCGCCGAACTCGATGCGGAGGCCGTGATCCGTGTAGAAGGGCGGATAGACGGTGACGGAAGCGGGCAGCGGCCTGCCGATGATGTCGGACAGCAGCGCCGCACGCCCGGCCTTGTCGTCAAAGGGCAGGACGTTGAGCCGTGAGGTGAGGCCGGTGACGTACTCGATGCGCTCGGCCACACGGGCCCACTCGGCGGTGTGGATGTAGAGACGGTTCTGATCAGGCATGAGGACTCCCAACGAGGGCGGGGCGCGAAGGCCCGCCGAAGCGATGCGCGGCCAACCAAAGGTTGGCCCGAGACATGGAACAGACCGCCCCCCACCTCCATCAAGCAACGATCGGTGCGGGCGAGAACAACGTTCGGTTGTCCGCCTAGGCTGGGCGGCATGGACGTCACCGCTGTGCGCACCTATGTCGCCGTCGTGGAGGCCGAGCAGTTCCAGGAGGCCGCGATCGACCTGGGGGTCACCCCGCAGGCGGTGTCGAAGCGGGTGGCCGCGCTGGAGAGGGAACTCGGCGTCCAGCTGTTCACACGTGACGCCCGCGGAGCGAAGCCGACCATCGACGGGCAGGCCTTCCTGCCCCACGCCCGAGCCTTCCTCGACGCCGCGGAGCGCGCCATGGCGTCCGTGCGGCCGGGACACCGCGCGCTCCGCGTCGACGTGATCGGCCGCCGGCTCTCCCTCGCCGGCCTGCTGCGCGGCTTCCACCGGGCCCACCCCGACACCGAGCTGGACGTCGTGACGCTGTTCGACTCCGCCTCGGCGCTGTCCGCGGTACGCGACGGAGTCATCGACGCTACGTTCCGCGCCGTCACGACGCCGGTCCTGCGACTCCCGCCAGGCGTCGAGGCCGCCCCCGTCCTCGACGAACCGCTGCACCTGTTCACGGGCCCGGACCACGAGTTCGCCGACGCCCCCGCGATCCGGCCCGACCAACTCGCGGGCCACCGGATCTGGATGCCCGGCAACACGCCCGGCACCGAGTGGACCGCCTACTACGACGAACTCGCCGCCGCCTTCGGCTTCACCGTCGACGCCGTCGGCCCGGACTTCGGCATCGAGCACCTGCTCGACACCATCGCCGACTCCACGACACTAAGCACCTTCGTCAGCGAACAGACCCCCCTGGTCTGGCCCGCGGGCCACGACCTGCGCCGCATCCCCCTCACCGACCCGACCCCGGTCTACCCCCACGCCCTGGTCTGGCGCCCGGACAACCCCCACCCGGCCCTGACCGTCCTCCGCGACCATCTGACCTCGGCCTACCCCGGCCGTCCCCGCGACGGAATCTGGACACCGTCCTGGACGGAGAACCCCGCGGGGCCGCGCACCGGGCCGCAACCCTAGGCAACGTCAGCCACCGGTGGGATCCTCCAGCACAGCGACGTGCACACGACGTCGGCGGGGGGAGGAACCATGCGCACCCAGTCGCAGGTGAGGGCCGGGAAAGGGGCCGTGGTCGCCGCGGCCGTGCTGGCTCTCGGCACAGCAGGCTGTGGCGGCGGAGGAGACGTCCCCGCGCCCGATCCCCAGGAGCCGTCCTCGGTGTCCGCGCCGGGCGGGGGAGTGCCTGACGACTCGACCGACGGCCTGACGGCGACGGCCGGACAGCCCGATGGCGAGGGCGGCGAGGGCGGCGACGACATCAGGCCCGTGGGATCGCCGCCGACCGACACCGGGCAGACGCCGGAGCCGTCGCCCGAACTCACGGACGTGCCCGACGAGACGCCGTGCGAGGACATGCCCACCCCCGCCTCGACCTGCTCCCCCTCCCCGGACCCCTCCAGCCTCGGACCCAGCGCGTCCTGATGCCCGATGAACGCCCCGGACACGCCGGACGGCGTCCCTCAGGCCCCGCCCCCGCCCGGGCCCGCGCCTCCTCACGCGCGTTCACCCGCGCCTCCGTCCCGCGACCGACGCCGCAGACGGCGTCGCACCGCCCGCCGGGCCGCACCACGGGCGACGACAGGCGCGCGACCGGACGCCGGGACGAGCGGCAAGGCCTCCGAGATCGCCAACTCCCTCTTCGGCGCGGGCTCGTTCATCGTCGGGCTGATGCTCTACACGGGATTCGTGCACAGCCGCGCCTACTACGGCTACTTCCGTCTCGACGTGTTCGCCGTCGGCTTCGACCCGATCGAGATGGCGCTGCGCAGCCTTCGGCTCGCCACCTTCCCCGTCCTCATGACACTGAGTCTGGTGGGCGTGCTTCCGGTGCTGCCCCAGCTGCTGCCCTCGCTCGGCGTGCCGGACCGCACCGTCAGGGCCGTGGCCCGGGCGGCCCGTGCCGTGGCGCGGGCCCATCTCGCGTTCGTGGCGGCGGGCTTGCTGCTGATGCTCGCGTGGCGCTACGGCCACCCGTGGTCCTTCCGGTGGGCGGCGCCGCTGCTCGTGGCGGTCGGGCTCCTGCTGGGGCAGTCCGACGCAGCGACCACCGCCCCGGGCCATCGGCACAGGCCGGGGCACCGGGCGGTGGCCGTGATCGCCGCGAGCCTGTTCCTCATGTGGGTCGTCGCTCTCGCGGCAGGCGAGCTGGGCCGACAGGACGCCCACCGGGACGCCGGTCAGCTCGTGCGCCGCGTGTCGGTGGTGGTGCTCAGCACCGACACGCTGAGCATGAACGGCCCCGGACTGAAGGTGGAGGACCTGGGCAAGGACACCCACTTCCGCTACCGCTACAGCGGCCTGCGCCTGCTGGTCGAACGCGAGCGGCGCTACTACCTGCTCCCGCTGGGCTGGCGTCACGACACGGACGCCACCTACGTGGTGGAAGACGACGACGAAATCAGGATCGACCTGTACCCGGGAACGCAGCCGGGACGGTGAGCGTTCGCCTCGGCCACCGGCGGACTACTTCTCCCAACCCACTGTCTCCGGCAGCGGATTGTGGAAGATGGTCGCGCCCACGTTGGCCAGCCCCTTCTTGACGCTGTACGTCGACGGGCCACTGTAGAGGGGGAGCCGGGCGTACTCCTGGAGGGCCTTTCGTTCGACCTTGTTCGCCGCCGCTGCCTGCTTGTCCGGATCGGCGATGTCGCTCGTGGCGCGGATCTCCTTGTCCAGCTCGGGGGACCCGGCACCCGTGAGGTTGGATTCACGGTCCGAGCAGTACGACTCGCAGAGGTAGCGGGCCCCGAAGGGGTCCATGGAGCGGTTGCCCGAGAGGAACAGGTCGAACTTCCGCTCGCTGAGGATGCTGGAGAAGTCCGCCTGGTCGGCCTTCTTGATGGTGAGGCGGATGCCGGACTGCTTCAGCATCGCGGCGAGCGCGCCGGCCGTCGCCTTGCCCAGCGGGTCGTCGCCCATGAGCGTGTAGCCGACCTCGAGCTCCTTGCCGCCCTTCTCGCGGATCCCGTCGCTCCCGGGCTTCCAGCCCGCCGCGTCGAGTTCCTTCTTCGCCCGGTCGGGCCCGTACTTCAGGACGGCCGAGACGTTGTCCTCGTACCCCTTCTGGAAGCTGTAGAGCAGCGCCGAGCCGGGCAGCGGCTCCTCGTAGTCCAGGCCCTGGAACTGGATCTTCGCGATCTGGCTGCGGTCCACGCTCTCCTGGATCGCCTTGCGCACCGCCTTGTCGCCGAGGACCGAGGACTTGGTGTTGAAGTAGAGCGAGTACTGGAACGGGCTGCCGCCGCTGCGGATCTCGGTGCCCTTGAGTCCCTTCACCTGCTTCAGGCTCTCGGCGTCGACGGCGGATACGTAGTCGAGCTGGCCGTTCTTGAACGCGTTGACCGCCGCGGTCGATTCGAGGTTCACGTAGACACGCTTGTCCAGTTTGCCCTTCCTGCCCCACCACTTCGCGTTGCGGACGAACGTGATGTTGCCCGAGTGGGTGTCCCACTTGCCGACCGTGTACGGGCCCGTGCCCCACTCGGGACGCGCCTTCTTCACGTACGCCTTGTCGAAGTTGTCGGCCTTCGCCGCCTTCGGGTGGAGGAACGTGGTGAACAGGCTCGGCCACGAGGGGAAGACGCCCTTGAAAGTGATCACGGCCTGCTTGTCGTCCTTGCCCCGCGCGACATCGGTGATCTGGTCGTAGCCCTCCGTCGTCCCGGCCGCGTAGGCCTTGTCGGAGCCGTTGTTGGCTTTCCAAGTGGCCTTGATCGCGGTCCAGTCGATCGGTGTCCCGTCGTTGAAGACGGCCTTCTTGTTGATCGTCAGGACGACCTTCTGGTCGCCGTCCTCGACGGACACCTTCACGTCGCTGAAGTAGTCCGGGTTGTACTGCACTTCGCCGGTCGGGGAGAAGGTGATCGCGTTCGCGTTGTACCAGGCCCATACCCGGGACGCCGTGAGCGTGCCATTGACGTGGAACGGGTTGCCCTGCTCGTCGAACGTGCCCGCCGTCGTATAGGTTCCGCCGTCCTTGAGCTTGCCGTACGCCTTCGGGTTGTAGTCGGCGGCACCCGAGGCGGCGGACGAGGTGCTCTTCGAGCCGGAGCCCGCACCGTCACCGGACGACGACTGGCATGCCGTGGCGGTGACGGAGATGGCTGCTACGAGGGCGACGGGCAGGGCCAGTCTTGCGCGCATGGGAAAGCGTCCTTGCGTTGTAGTGGAGTGAGAGATGGGGTGGCGGCGGGGGCTACGCGGCGTGGCAGGCGTACGTGTGGGTCCGCTGCCCGGGCACCGGCCTGGTCGCGGGACGCTCCGTGCGGCAGCGCTCCCGTACGTCGTCGTCGGCGGACCGGTACAAGGGGCACCGGTCCACGAACACGCAGCCGCGCGGCAGGTCCGTGGCGCCCGGCTGCTCGCCGTTCAGGACGATCCGCTCGCGGGTGCGTTCGCGCGCGGGGTCGGGGATCGGGATCGCCGACAGGAGCGCCCGCGTGTACGGGTGCCTCGGGTCGGAGAAGAGCCTCTCCGTGTCGCCGGACTCGACGATGTGCCCCAGGTACATCACCGCGACGCGGTCGCAGATGTAGCGGACCACGGCGAGATCGTGGGCGACCATGAGGTAGGCGAGCCCCAGCTCACGCTTGAGCCGGCCGAGCAGGTTGATCACCCCGGCCTGCACCGACACGTCCAGGGCGGAGAGCGGTTCGTCGAGGGCGAGCAGTTTCGGGTCCGTGGCCAGGGCGCGGGCGATGCCGACGCGCTGGCGCTGGCCGCCCGAGAGCGCGGCCGGGAAGCGGTCGCTCATCGAGGGATCGAGACCGACCAGCGTCAGCAGTTCGTGGACGCGGGAGCGGATGGCGTCGCGGTCGCGACCGACGGCCCGCAGGGGTTCGGCGAGCAGCTGGTGGACGGTGAGGCGCGGATCCAGGGCGCCCATCGGGTCCTGCATGACGATCTGCACGTCGTGCCGCAAGGTACGCCCGTGCCCGTCGGACGTGGCGGCGGCATCCGTGCCCACCGACGCCCCGACCTCGCTTCCCGCGATCTCGATCCGCCCGCCCTCGGGTCGTCTCAGCCGCAGGATCTCCATCAGCGTCGTCGTCTTGCCGCTGCCCGACTCGCCCACCAGACCGAGCGTCTCCCCGGCACGCAGCTCGAAGCCGATGCCGTTGACCGCGTGCAGCGTGCCGACCCTGCGCTTGACGAACGCGCCCTTGGTGACGGGGAACGTCTTGACGAGGTCCTCGACGCGCAGCACCACATCACCACGAGCGGCGGGCTCGGAGGCCGCCTCCTCGGCGACGGGCACGATGTCCCCGGCCGGATCCAGCGTGCCGTCCGCGATCTCGGCGGCCCGCAGGCACGCCACATCGCCGTGCCCCGTGACGTGGCGCAGCTCCGGCTCGTCGGCGCGGCACGCGTCGAGCGCGACGGCGCACCGGCTCGCGAAGGGGCAGCCGCCGAGCAGGGCCGACAGGGCGGGCGGCTCGCCGCTGATCGGGACGAGGGGGCGGCGGACCCCGCCGTCCACCGTCGGCACCGCAGCCAGGAGCCGTGCGGTGTACGGCATCGTGGGCCGCCGGAACAGCGCGTGCACGTCCGCCTTCTCCACGATGCGCCCCGCGTACATGACGGCGACGTCGTCGGCGTGGCCCGCCACGACCCCCAGATCGTGGGTGATCAGGACGAGCCCGGCACCGGTCTCCCGCTGCGCGAGGCGGAGTACGTCGAGGATCTGCGCCTGCACGGTGACGTCGAGCGCGGTCGTGGGTTCGTCGGCCACCAGCACCCGTGGCCGGTTGGCGATGGCCATGGCGATGACCACGCGCTGGCGCATGCCGCCGGAGAACTGGTGCGGGAAGGACGCGGCGCGGCCCCGTGCGTCGGGGATGCCGACGAGGTCGAGCAGTTCGACGGCCTGCTCCCAGGCCGCCTTCTTCGACAGGTCCTGGTGGACGCGCAGCGCGTCCGAGAGCAGGCGGCCCACGGAGAAGATGGGGGTGAGGGCGGACAGCGGGTCCTGGAAGACCATGCCGATGGATCTGCCGCGTATCCGCGACAGCGCCCGGTCGTCGAGGCCGGTCAGGTCCTGGTCGCCGAGCCGTACCCGGCCGCGCACGTCGGCGGCGGGCGGCAGCAGCCCCATGATTCCCATCGCGGTGGCCGACTTGCCCGAGCCGGACTCGCCGACGATGCCGAGCGTCCGGCCCGGCAGCAGATCGAAGCTGACGCCGCGCACCGCTTCGACGGGCCCGGCCTCGGAGGGGAAGGAGATCCGCAGGTCCCGTACGGAGAGCACGGGGGAGGTGGCGACGGGGGAGACCTCGTCGCGCACCGGGGTGGTGAGTGTCATCGTCGGCCTCCCGCCGCGCCGGTCACAGAGGTGGGGTCGAGGGCGTCGCGCAGCCCGTCGCCGATGAAGGTCATCGACACGGTGAGCAGCACGACGAGGCCCGCTGGAAAGGCGAAGAGCCAGGGTGCGCTGGTGATGGTGGCCGCCCCGTCGGCGAGCATCGTGCCGAGGGAGACGTCCGGGGTCTGGACGCCGAACCCGAGGAACGAGAGCGCGGTCTCGCTGAGCACGGTCGCGACGACGCCGAGCGTCAGATTGACGATGAGCAGGGAGCCGAGGTTGGGGATGATGTGGCGCAGGATGATGCGCAGGGGGCGTACGCCCATGAACTCCGCGGCCGTCACGTAGTCCCGCTCGCGCAGCGACGTCGAGACGGACCAGATGACCCGGGCCGTGGACATCCAGCCGAACAGGGTCAGGACGAGGATCAGGGCGCGCCAGTCTCCGGCGAGGCGGTTGGACACCAGCGCGAGGATCAGGAACGAGGGGACGATCAGCAGGAAGTGGATGACGGCGAGCGTCAGCCGCTCCACCCGGCCGCCGAAGTACGCGGCGCTCGCGCCGATCACCGCGGCGACGAGGATCGTCAGGACGGAGACGCTCACGGCGATCACCAGCGACCGCCGCAGCCCGTGCACCGCACTGGCGTAGATGTCGTTGCCACCCTGGTTGGTGCCGAACCAATGCACGCCGTCGGGCGGTCGGGTGAGGGCGGCGAAGTCGGCGTCGGTGTGGGTGTAGGACGTGAACAGGCCGCCGAACACACTGAACAGCACGAGCAGCGCGAAGATCACGACGCCTGCGACGGCGAGCCGGTTGCGCAGGAATCGACGCAGGTAGAGCCGGCCGCGGCCGAGCTCACGACGGGGCCGGGCCGTGTCGGTCCGCGGGTGGACGGCGTCGGTTGCTGTCGCCATGTCAGCTCACCCGCACTCTCGGATCGAGGAAGACCGTGGCGATGTCCGCGAGGATCGCGCCGATGGCGGTGAGCACCGCGGCGAACGCGGCCGTCGCGACCGTGCCGTGCACGTCGTTCTTGCCGATGGTCTGGATGAAGTAGCGGCCCATGCCGTTCCAGCCGAAGATCGTTTCGGTGATGACGGCGCCGGTGAAGACGGCGGGCACGCTGAACGCCACGGAGGCCGCCGTGGGTATCAGCGCGGCGCGCAGCGCGTGCCTGCGGACTGCCTGGCTCCGGGTCAGACCGGTGGCCTGGGCCGTGCGCACGAAGTCGGAGTTGATCGTGTCGAGCAGCAGGGACCGCTGTGTCAGGTGGTAACCCACGTACCCCATGAGCGTCAGCGTCAGGGTCGGCAGGATCAGGTGGAGGAGGCGGTCACCGATCGTCGGGAGCAGCCCCGCCACGTCGGGTGAGTTCTCCCCTGCGACGTAGAGGAAGTGGAACCCGGCGTGCTGGTTGAGCCAGATGGCGACGAAGACCACGGCGAGCGCCGCGACGGGTGTCGGGACGTTGAACAGCGCGATGGACATCGCCTGCGAGAGGCGGTCGGCCGGGCCGTACTGGCGCGTGGCGGTGTAGACGGCGAGGGCGACACCGATCACGACGGACAGAACGGTCGCGATGACGACCAACTCCGCGCTGACGAGGGCGCGGTGGCCCACTTCGTCGTTGACGGAGACGCCGGTGGGGGACCGGCCCCAGTCGAAGTGGAGGGTCACCGAGGTGAGCCAGTCCCACCACCGCTGCACCAACGGCACGCCGGGGTCGAGGTTGTACGGGGCGAGGGCGTTGGAGATCTGCGCCTCGCTGCGGGCGGGCCGCAGCTCTTTGTAGTTCGAACGCGGGTCGAGGAACCAACTGGCCAGGAAGTACGTCGCGTTGGTCGCGACGACGATCATCAGGAGCCAGCCACCCGCCTTGCGCATTACATGGCGCACGGCGCGGACCGTCCCTTCACCACACACGTAGGACGCGCCGGAAGGGCGCCGGGCAGACAAGTGGAGTACATGTGTGGTGGTGCTTTCTCGGGACGTACGGGTGGGGAACGGTGCCGTGAAGGGGCGAATGTCAGCTTGATCCGCACTGACCGGGCACGCCAGCTTTTGACCGCTTCCGCCATGAGGCCGCAATACAGACGTGGGGCGCGCAATGTTCCCGTAGGGGTCGCAATGTTCCCGTAGCAAAACGATCTTGTCCGTCGCGTGCGAGCCGGTGTCTTCTCGGTTCACGCCGCGACCCGGCTCGGCCCGACGCCGCGTCAAGGGGAGGCAAAATATAGCCGAGTTGGTCCAGTCCATTGCCCCGGTCCTTTGTGGACGCGGGAGCGTCGCGGAGGGGCTCGGCGCCGCGCATTGGTACGCCCGTGCACCCTTCCGCCCGCGTTGACATGCTCACGAGCGGTGGTTCCCTGAGAGGTCTGTACCGCAGGACGCGCGTCCGACCCGCCTCAGAGCCTGTGTCATAACCCCGGCCGGGTGGGCGTCCTCTGGCACGCACGCTCGCCGCGTTGCCGAAACGTCCTGGTAGCTCCTCCCCCAGGCCTGAAGGGCCCGGGGGGACCCCCACCGAGGGCGCTCCGGCGCCTTGCGATCGCACGCACCAGACGACGCCCACTGATCCGGCCGGGGTTATGACACAGGCTCTCACCTCACCAAGGAGAGCCGTGTCCCTACTCAGACCCGCCGCCGGACCCCACGAGGGCCCGGCCCGCCCCCGACGCCTCATCGCCGTCCTCGCCGTCTTCGCGCTGGCGCTGGCCGGACTCACCGCACTCGCGGCCCCCGCCGTCGCGGCCGCCAAGCTCACCGCCACCTTCGTCAGCGAGGGCAGCGGCACGTCCTGGACCGGCAAGTTCGTCGTGAAGAACAGCGGCGACACCGCGGTCAGCACCTGGTCCCTGGAATTCGACCTGCCCGACGGCGTCACCATCAGCGACCACACGCACGGCACCGCCGAGATCAAGGGCAAGCACGTCGTCGTGACGCCCGCCTACTACAACGCCCGCGTCCCCGCGGGCCGCGACACCGAGCCGTACAGCTACACCTTCCGTGGCAGCGGCCAGCTCAAGCCGCCCACCGGCTGCCTCATCAACGGCGACAAATGCGACGGCACCGCGGCCGTGCCCCCGAAGGCACCCACCGGGCTCAGCGTCGCCGACGCCACCGCCCGTACCGTCAGCCTGAAGTGGACGGCGGCCACGCAGGGCGACTTCCCCGTCGCCTCGTACGAGGTGCTGCGCGGCACCACCGTCGTCGCGGCCAGCGCCACCACCCAGGCCACGGTGCGCGGCCTGGAACCGGCGACCGCCTACCAGTTCAGCGTCCGCGCCAAGGACACGCGCGGCAACACCGGAGAGCCGAGCGCCCCGGTCGGCGCGACCACCGTGGACCCGGCGACCGACACCGTGCCGCCCACGCCGCCCCGCAACCTCCGCGCCGGTGAGGTCACTTCGAGCACCGTGAAGCTCGCGTGGGACGCGGCCACCGACAACCAGCGCGTCGCCGCGTACGACGTGTACCGCGGCACGACACTCGTGGAGAGCCTGCCCGCCGACACCCTCACCAGCACGGTGACCGGCCTGACGCCCGCCACGGAGTACTCCTTCACCGTCAAGGCGCGGGACGCGGCGGACAACGCGTCGCCCGCGAGCAACGCACTCTCCCTCACCACCAAGGACCCCGTCGGCCAGGACGGCTACGCCAAGGTCGGCTACTTCGTGCAGTGGGGCATCTACGGCCGGCAGTACTTCGTCCGGGACCTGGAGACGTCCGGCGCCGCCGCCAAGCTCGACGTCATCAACTACGCCTTCGCCAACATCGACCCCAAGAACCTCACCTGCCTCAACGGCGTCACCAAGGGGACCACGCAGAACCCCCAGGACCCCAACCAGGGCGACGGAGCCGGGGACGCCGAGGCCGACTACGGCCGGGCCTTCCCCGCAGGGCAGTCCGTGGACGGCGTCGCCGACGACGGCTGGGGCAAGCTGCGCGGCAACTTCAACCAGCTCAAGAAGCTCAAGGCGAAGCACCCGAACCTCAAGGTGGTCGTCTCGCTCGGCGGCTGGACCTACTCCAAGTACTTCTCCGACGTCGCCAAGACCGACGAATCGCGGAAGAAGTTCGTCAAGTCCTGCATCGACATGTACATCAAGGGCAACCTGCCCGCGTACAACGGAGCGGGTGGTGACGGCGTCGCCGCGGGCATCTTCGACGGGTTCGACCTGGACTGGGAGTGGCCCGGATCGCCGGACGGGCACCCCGGCAACCACTGGAGCACGGACGACAAGGCCAACAACACCGCTCTGATCGCCGAGTTCCGCCAACAGCTCGACGCGCTCGGCGGCAGCCACCGGCTGCTCACCGCCTTCACCCCGGCCGACCCCAAGAAGATCAACGAAGGCTGGGAGCTCAAGGAGGTCTTCAAGTACCTGGACTTCGGCAACGTCCAGGGATACGACTTCCACGGCGCGGGCAGCGACAACTCCTGGGAACCCAACCGCACGGGCCACCAGGCCAACCTCTACAAGGACGCACAGAGCCCGTACCCCACCGACTTCAGCGTCGACGACGCCGTGAAGGCGTACACCGATCAGGGCATCAAGCCGCGCAAGCTGACCATCGGCTTCCCGTTCTACGGGCGCGGCTGGCAGCAGGTCGCCGACGGCGGCGCGCACGGCGAGTGGCAGAGCGCCAACGGCGCCGCGCCCGGTCAGTTCCAGGAGGAGGCGGGCACGCGCGGCTACGACAACCTGGTCGCGAGCTACCCGAACCTGACCGTCTACCACGACGAGCAGTCCGTCTCCACGTACGGCTACACCGGGGCGAACGGCCAGTGGTGGTCCTTCGACGATCCCTGGTCCATCGAGAAGAAGACGCAGTACATCAAGTCCAAGGGGCTGCTCGGCGGAATGATCTGGGAAATGTCGGGAGACACGTCGAACAACATCCTGTTCAACGCGCTGGATCGCGGCCTGAAGTAGCCATGCGAATCTTGCCGGTCCTTGCTGATCCTTGCGGGTTCTTGCGGTTTCTTGCCGATCCGCAAGATTCCGTGCCGGGACGCCCAATGACCGGCAAGACTCTCCCCTCATGCAGAGATACGACGTCACCGTGACCACCGCCGCCCCGCCGGAAATCGTGTGGAAGCTCCTCGTCGACGCGACGAGCTGGCCCCTGTGGTCGAAGGTGGACAGCCTGGACACGGCACGGTCGGAGGGGCTCGACCCGGACGGCGACGACGGCGTCGGCGCCGTCCGGGCGTTCCGCACCGGACGGGTCGTGACCGGCGAACGGCTGACGGAGAAGGTCGAGCCGAGCCTCCTGGGCTACGAGGACGCGTTCAACACGCCGATGCACAACTACCGCGCCCGCATCGAGCTGAAGCCGACAGCCGGTTCGGGCACGGTCATCCACTGGCACGGCGAGTACGAGACGAGCGGGTTGAAGCGCCTGTTCCTGCCGCGCTACCTGCAGAAGTTCATGCAGGGCATGGCGGAAGGCCTGGCACGCCACGCCGAGGTCATCGCCCCATAGCCAGGCCCCGCCGCACCGTGCGGGGCCCTGCTCGATGATTCAGGCGGAAAGGGGCGCGTCCGCCGTGGGGGAGGAGCGACGGGGTGCCCGGGACCGGCCCGCCGCCAGCATCTCGTCGGCAGCCGTGATCGCGGCGGTGACGGAACGTTTCCCGGTCATCGCGCACAGCATCTGGGACACGTCCGCCAACTCACGCTGCCACGCGGGTACGGGCTTCTCCGCGAGGGCGATGCGCGCGTTCGCGTACCGGGTCAGCAAGCTCCTCACCTGGCGCGGTTCCGGCTTCAGCACGACCACATGCTCCCTTCCGAACACTTTCTCCGAGCGCTCTCTCCGAGCCCTCGTCACCCTCGTGAATGCCTTACGGCTGCCCCGGGAGCGCACTCCCACACCGAGCCGATGGCTGGTTCGACGCCGCGCGCACGCTGTGTTCGGTAGCGGGCATTAGACGGCTCCTATGTTCGCTGCCGCACAGAGTCCTTCCGCCGCCTTCGACGTGGTCTGCCTGACCGCGTCGCTGGCCGGCGTGAGCGCGTACCGCGAGATTCTGTCCGCGCTGCCCGTGCGTTTGCTGCGGGACGCCGACCAGCTGTCGCCCGGCGTGGTCCATGTGGTGCCGGCGGGACTCCGAGCCGCCTTCTCGCCGGAGTGCGGGGTCTCCCTGCACCCCGTGCACGATCACAGCGCGGCGGACCCGACGTTCACCTCCGCCGCGGCCGCGTTCGGCCCCCGCCTGCTGGTCGCGGTACTGACCGGCCGACAGCAGGACGGGGCTTTGGGCGTACGTCATGTCCGGGGCGCGGGCGGCCGCGCGCTGGCCCAGGTCCTCGCCACGTCGGAGGCGCCCGGCATGCCGAGCGTGGCGATGGCGACGGGCTGCGCAGACTTCGTGCTGCTCCTGCCGGTGCTTGCACACGCGCTGATCAGCTTGGTGATGGTGCCGGGCGCCGCCGACATGATGCGGGTGTCGCTGCCGCCCTGGGCGGCCGTGATCCCGTCGGCAATGGCCACCTGACACAGGACGAGAGGCGTACCGCATGGCGAGCGACACTGGCGGCTCGTACGACCCGGTGGGCAACCGAATCCTCGCCGCTCTCCCCAGCTCCACCCGCGAGTATCTGCGTCCCCATCTGGAACCGACGGAATGGGCCGCCGGCGATGTGCTCTACCGCCCGGGGTGAGCGCATCGACGCCGTGTACTTCCCCCTGATCGGTGTGTGCTCGAGCGTCACCGACCTGGAGGGCCCGACCGTCGAGGTCGCCACCGTCGGCGACGAGGGCATGGTCGGCCTCCCTGTCTTCCTCGGCGTGGCGACCGCCACGGAACGCGCGCTCTGCCAGGTCTCCGGCAGGGCCCTGCGGATGGACGCCGACCGGTTCCGTCACGAGATCGCGTTGCTGGACGGGCGACTGCAACAGGCGTTGCAGCGTTTCACCCAGTCCATGTTCACCCAGCTCGCACGCAACGGGGCGTGCATCCGCGGCCACCGCACCCACCAGCGCTGCGCGCGCTGGCTGTTGATGACCGCCGACCGCATGCACGTTGATGACCGCCGACCGCATGCACAGCGAACGTTTCGACCTCACGCAGAAGTTCCTCGCGCAGATGCTGGCCGTCCGCAGGTCCTCCGTCAGCGAGGTCGCCGGCGCGCTGGCCGCGGACGGCTGCATCCGCTACAGCCGCGGCACGATCACCATCCTGGACCGCGCCCGCCTCCAGGCCCACGCCTGCAGCTGCTACGAAGTCATCCGAGAAACCCTCGACGCGGCACTCCCTCCGCACGCGGACACGACTCGTCACTGAAAACTGCGCTGCCCTGAGACACCGCGATCAGATGATGGCGGCGCCGGACGCACACCCAGGTCCCAGGTGCAGGCCGCGGCAACCTGGCCGGAACTGGTCCACGGACATGCAGTAGACGCCGACCGACGGCCGCGCGACCGCGTCGCCGTCGGACTCGACCGCGCTCCCGAAGGCGGGCTCGGCTCACGGTCCGCGCCAGAGGTTGGCGAAGGCGGCGTTCTCGATGGTCCGCCTCTGGCGTACGGCCTCCAGCTCCATCACCGCGTCGTGGACGGCGGCCAGCACGGTCGTCACCGCCTCGTCATCGAGGCCGGGCTCATCGTCGGCTCGTTCGTCGTCGATGCCCACGGCCGAGGCGAGGGAGGCCAGGACGGGTTCCTTCTCTTTCCAGCGGTCGGCCGCACGCCGGCGCGCGGGCGTATCGACCAGTTCCACGCGCTGCGAGCCGACGGGCAACCGGCCGCTGAACTGCGGCTTCAGCTCATCGTTCTCCTCCATGACGGCCTGGTACGCGGCCGAGAGGTCTCGACCCCGGCGCCACATCCAGTCCTCGATCCGCTCGTAGGGCGCCTGCCGAGTGAGCCCTGCCGCAGCCTCGCCCATGAACCGATCTTCCAGCGTCGGCTGTCCACCCGGCACGATGCGGTCGCCGTCCACGGTGACCACCCCCGCACCGATGAGATCGATCAGCTCGGCCCCCGCGAGTGCGAGGGACAGATCGCCCTGTCCCACGGAATGCTTCAGGTCCATGGCGATGATGAACAGGTCTTTCGCCGTGGTCATGAACGGCTCCCCTCGGAGACATCGACGAAGGTGCGTCCCCACCCACCGGGCCCGCGTCCGAGACCGGCGCGGCGGTGGGGCGACTGTCACCACCAGTATCGCCCCGCCCGCGCGGCCGAAGCCTTTCGCCGGGGGCGGGAGTAAGTGCCGACGGTTCGCGTCGGCGGCCGGGAATAGGCCTAGTCGCACCACTGAGGCGCATTTACCGTGCGCCTATGGGTGAGCTGCGATGGAACCCCAGAGTGCCGACCCCAGGTTCCAAGGTCGGGCCGACCAGCCTCAACGCCCAGACCAACCGCTCCGTTCAAGGAGGCCGCCATGGCGCAGAACAGCACCGAGCAGAAGTTCACCTTCCTGTTCACATGGTTCGACCGCACTGGCGACGGCTACCTCACCCGCGATGACTTCCAGCAGATCGGCGAGGTGTTCGCCGCGGTAGCGCCGGACGAGAGCAACAAGAGCGCGCTGCGCGAGGCGTTCATGCTCTGGTGGGACGTTCTGGGCGAGGCCGCTGCTCCGGACGCTCAGGGCCGCATCGGGCGCCAAGAGTTCATCACCGCCATGCGCTCCCACATCGCCGCTGACGCCAAGACCGTCGAACGCCTGGTGACGCCCATCATCGACGCCCTCATGCGCGCCCTGGACACCGATAAGAGCGGCATGCTCACCGCTGATGAGTACGTCCGCATGTACGAGGCCCTCGGTATCGACCCGGCCACCTCCAGCGCGGCCTTCCAGCGCCTCGACCGCAACGGCAGCGGCACCATCACCCACGACGAGTTCCGCACCGCCATCGAGGAGTTCTACCTCAGCACCGACACCGAGGCACCCGGCAACTGGCTGCTCGGCTCGCCACTGCCGCGCAGCTGATCGGTCCCGATACGGGCAGGCTGCCCGGGACCTGATCACGGCCGTGTCGGCGACGAGTTGACAGCGTGAGGTCACGCATGGGTGAGGCTTTCGTGGTCCCTCCGCTTCCGCTCCCAACCCGGCGAAGCCGGGATCGCCGGAGAACTGAGGCGTGGGCAGGGCGCGTACGGCAGCCGCTGTCGCCTGCCGCACCCCGGACGGCAGGCTGGTCCGTGACCGGTCCGGGGACAGTCCTCGTGCAGGTCGACGGTCGACTCGGGCAGCCTGTGGCTTACCCAGAGTGACTCCCGTGTCGGACTGCCTGGAGCGCAACGGCCTCTCCAGGCAACCGGCTCAAGGCTCTAGAAGAACCCAAGTTTCTTTGGACTGTACGAAACCAGAAGGTTCTTCGTCTGCTGGTGGTACAGGCGGTGCAGCCTTCTGACCAGCAAGGATGCCGGTCCGACAGTTTCAATGTGGGGAGTTGGCCCGCGTATGGTCCGGATCTTGGTGGTAGTGGGGCGTGTTGTATAGCGATGGTTTGGTTGGTAGCAGGGGACAGGCGGCGAGCGAGATAACGCGTGATACCTCGGCGCGCATGGCCGTCTTGGGCGGGCCGCAGGGGGTGTTGGGGGCGGCTGACCCGGCGAAGCCTGGGGATGATTACTGGGCGGGTGGCTGCGATGCGGTGGTCCTGGACGCCGGCGATCGTCGCGATGGCCTGCTGGAGGCTCTTCTTGCCGGGCGATGCTCAGGCGTCGGTGATTGGTTGTCAGGTGGGGGCGGGTGTCGGGGTCTCTAGGGCGCTTTGTGGCCTCCCGCAGTCGGGGCGCCGTCCGGAAGGCCGGCGGCGGTGGCCCACTGCTGATCGTGGACCGGACCACTCTGGGCGACGGCGCGATCCGGTCCCACATGGCACAGGTTGTAGATCGCGTCTTGTGGGGTCCAAGGCGGTCCAGGTGAGGCGCATAAGGCCAGGTCAGCTCGTTGTGGTTATCGTGCGTCTACGTGGTTGGTGAGTTGCGTGTGAGATGTGAGGGCCCCGCCGGAACCGTTTGGCGGGGCCCTGTCGCATCTGGAGACCTGGCTGAGGCGCGGGGACTGAGCTCTGACGTACCGCTGCTTCTGAAGGTTGAGGGTCCGAGGTGTGCGGGCCATCCGTGGGGATCTTCGATGGCGCCAGGGGTGGGGGCATCGGCTGGAGCTGGGTGGGCGGCCTTGAGAGTAAGAGCTCGTAACAGGATCATGAATGGGCCTTCTTGAGGCGGCGCCAGCAGATCAGGCTGCAGGCCAATGAGACGAAAGCGTCGTGGAGTTCGAGGCGTCGATCCCAGCGCACGGCGAGTCGCTTGAACTGGTGGAGCAAGGCGAAGGTCTGCTCAACGACGTAGCGGAGCTTGCCAAGGCCCTTGATGTTGGGGGCGCCCTTTCGGGAGATCACGGGCATGATCCGGCGCTTGCGCAGTCCGCGCCGGACGGCCTTGGAGTCGTACGCCTTGTCGCCCAGGAGAGCGTCGGGTCGACGTCGCGGTCGGCCGGGGCGTCCGGCCACGGGTGGCAGACCGTCGACCAGGGCGAGGGCCTGGGTGATGTCGTTGACGTTCGCCGCGGTGGTGATGAAGTGGAACGGAGTGCCGCGCCCGTCGCAGATCAGGTGGTGTTTGCTGTCTGTTTTCCGCCGGTCGACCGGCGACGGACCGGTCGCGGCTTCCCCCTTTTCGCGCGGATGTGGGAGCCATCCACACACACGCGGGACCAGTCGAGTTCGCCGGCCGCGTTCAGCTTCGCGAGCAGGATGCGGTGCAACTGCTCGAAAACCCTCGCCTGTTGCCAGCGATCCAGCCGCCGCCAGTAGGTCTGTCCGGAGCCGAACCCCAACTCCAGAGGCAGAAGTTGCCAGGCGATGCCCTGGTGCAAGACGGACAGGATGCCTGCAAGCACAAGCGGCCGGCCACCGGCTTCGGCCCCGGCGACCGCTCGGGCCAGGGAGGCAGCAGCGGCTCGATCAGCTCCCACAAGTCGTCATCCACGATCCACGGCCGAGTCGTCACACCCATCCGAACGGTCAGATCGTCACAACAGTCACGCCCAACCAGGGCCATTCAGCAAGATCCTGTTACGAGATCTAAGGGTCGAGGCAAAGGCCGATCCGCGCGTGCAGCGCGACCTCCCCTGGCGTCCGCATAGCTCCCGGTCTTCGTGTTTAGGGCTCTACCTGGCGCGTGGGTCAATAGTGGTCGAGAAAGGGATCCGATGAGGCGATAGAGCGGCCCGTTTCTGCCTCATGCCGAGCCATGTGGTGCGGAACCGGCTAACGCCTGAAGGCTCACTATCTTTCGGTATTGGTCTGGGACCATATGTAGGCGTTGCTGCGGGCTGGGATCTGACTCATGAGCGATTGGACCGGGGTGTCTTTACCGGCGAGCGTCGGTGCCGGAACCGGGCAGTGCATAGTGGCACCGGCCCGGTGAGGCGTGTCTCCAGAATGGACCTGCGGTGAGCCTGCATTTTCTCACGGCTGACTGCTTTGGCGGGCCGGTGGCAAGGGGACGCTTGACACGGGAGATGATCGATTCTGGTTGCATATACCGAACGATTCTCGTCAGCTCTAGATGAGGTCGCTTTAGAACTTTTGCAGTGGGCTGATGGGTTGGGCGTCGTACGGCGAGCCGGGGTAGAGGGAACCGGGAGCTATGGAGCTGCCCTGTCTCGATATCTCCTCGCCCGCAACGTCGTGGTGATCGAAGTGAACCGGCCGGACCGATCGCTTCGCCGGCGGCAGGGGAAGTCCGATACGGTCGACGCACAGGCTGCTGCCATGGTTGTACTGAGTGGCCGGCCGCGCACACGCCTTCGCCAAGTCCGGTGACGGGCCGGTGCAGAGCATCCGCCTGTACAAGGTGGCCAAAGACTCTGCCGTGAAAGCTCGCACTCAGGCCACTAATCAGCTGAAGGCGGTCTTGGTCACCGCTTGTCCGGCACTGCGGGAGACACTGGCCGGATTGAACCGCCGATCACTGATCCGCGCTTGCGCGGCGCTGAGGGAAGAGGAGGGGGACCGCGACCCTATCCAGGAGGCCACGCGGTTCATTCTGTGCTTGCTGGCTCAGCGTATTGGGCAACTGACTGTTCAGATCCGGGAAGTCGAGCGGCGCCTGGCCCAGCTCATTGGGACGCACTTTCCGCAGCTGCTCGCCGCGGTGGGCATTGGGCCAGACAGCGCCGCCGCCTTACTGGTCACGATGGGAGGCAACGTCGGGAGGCTGTGTAGTGAGGCTGCCTTTGCCGCTTTGTGCGGGGCGAGTCCCGTCGCGTATCACTCAGGGCTCCAGCGGCGACATCATCGGCGCAATCGCGGCGGCGACCGCAGAGCGCATGCCGCTCTCCACCGCATTGTGCTGACTCGACTGCGCTGGGACCTGCGCACTCAGGCGTACTTTCAGCGGCGTACGGAGGAGGGTAGGACACGACGCGAGATCACCCGCTGCCTCAAACGCTAAGTCGCCCGTGAAGTGTTCAATCTGGTCCGGTCCGGCGCCCAGGGGACAGGGCGAGGCGATCCGAACGGTTCACCTCCGCTCGCGCGGAGACCACCGGATCGTCAGGTCCGCGTACGCCCCCCCCGACGTGGGCTCAGCTCCGTCCGCAAGGGTCACAGAGACCACTAGAGAGTGTCTCTGTGACCCTTGCGGACGGAGACGCTCGCAGTCGCATATCAGACCGCATTGCACCTCGTTGCCATCCTGATCTGGGTCTGCATACGACAGGGAGCCGGAGTAGGCCGGTCTATCGGAGGTCGGTGCTTGGTTGGCGACGCCAGTCCCAGCTGGGATGACGGTCCACCAGGGTGAGGAACTCGCTCGTCGGCAAGATTTCGAAATGGTTGGTGTCGACGAGACCCTGGACACCCGGGAGAACATCGCGGAGGAATGTCCGGGCGGCGTCCACGGACTGGCACGACACGTAGACGGCATACGGTTCGCCGATTGAGGCCATCACTTGCTCGAGCTCGTCCGGCTCGTAGTCCGTCAGGATCCCGCCCGAGAGGTCGAGGTAGAAGGAGTACCCGTGCCAGTGCAACCTTTCGTCACCCGTCACAGGATCCGGCACGAGTTCAAAGGCGCGGAGTCGTCGCTCGAGCGACGGGCGTTGCTTTGCGGGGACAAGGATGATCACTGATGGCCAGGACACGGTTTACCTCCGCGGGGACAGTAGGCAAGTGCTCCCTTCGGTCGCCATACCTTTCGCTTCAGCTGGGTGGCCTCGTCGTCAAGGGGGACAGGAACTAGCCCACGTCGACGCCGTGGGCTCTGGCCAGGCCGTCGGGTCCGTCTGCCCAGCCCTGTCCGACTGCGCGGAGTTTCCATACGGGTTGGCCGTCGGGGGACCGGTGGCGGTACAGCTCCGCGATGACCATGGCTCGGATGGCAGGGTCGGAGGGCGGTTGGAAGGTCCAGGTGGCTGTGACGCATCCGATGTCGAGTTCTGCGTGGGTGAGGGCGCCGCTTGTCAGTCCGGTGTCGACGTCCATGTTGATCACGATCGTCATACGCTGGACGTGTTCTGGGAGGGCTGCGAGGTGGACGGCGGCGCGCTCGACGGTGCGCGTGCCATGGATCTCCTTGCCCAGGAGTCGCGCGGCCCCTTGGGCGGCAGAGGGCTGGTTGTAGAAGACGAAGTCCTGGTCGGAGGCGACCCGGCCTTGCGCGTCGGTGAGGAAGAGGGTGAGGTCGGCATCTGCCCCGCCGAACCTGAACGCGATGGTCAGTCCTTCCCACGCCTCCTCGGGCAGTGCGAGGTTCTGCCCCGGTGTGAGCGCCGTCGGGGGAGTGGAGGCGGGCTCGCTGGTTACGGGCGGCTGGGCCGTGGTGGGGGCGTGGGTCTTCCACTCGGCGAAGGTACGGATCCGGTAGTGGTCCGGGGCCGGCGTATCGGGGGCGGTTGGGGGGGTGGCGCGGAGGTCGCCGTCCAGGCCGGCCAGGGTGGAGTCGGACGTGGCGGCGTCGTCCTGGGCGTGGTCGAGCAGGCTCTGTAGGCCGGACACCCGGCTGGTGTCGAGCGGTTTGATGGTGCTGGACAGGTTTCCGGAGGCGGTGGTTGCGACGGCGCAGGCGACATCATGGCCGATGTCGAGGAACCTCAGTGCGTCCTCGGGCTGTTGCCAGTGGCCTGCCTCGATGGCCTGCCTCGATGGCCTGGCGGGTCCACCTGCCGTACGCCACAAACCCGAGCCGCTGCGTGTCCGGCATACGCGTGATGACCGCGAGGTCGATCGCGGTGATCCCGGGTGCGACGGAAAAGCCCTCCTTGAGGGTGGCGATGATGTTGGACCCCATAGCTGTGAGCCACCACATGACGCGGTCCCGTTTGGCGAGCGTTTTCAGCGTGGGGCGTCCGCTGGAGGTGATTCCGGGGGGTCTGGTCGGGCAGCGAGTCGATGTCCTGTTGGCGCATCACCACGGACATCACGGAGCCTTCGACCCCGACCGCGCAGCCGGCGGCGGGGTTGTCGGAGAAGGCGTAGTTGACCGTCTCGCACACGGTCGCCTCGTCGTTTCCGAGCAGCGACTGCCACCACTGCTGCACCTCGGCGGTCAGGTGCGTACAGACTCTCGTACTCTTCGACTGCATGTTGCGGAACCAACTCGCGCACGGTGTCCGCAGCCTCGCGGCGCGCGACCTCAGGCAGTCGCTCCCACGCGGCCAGGCCCTGGAAGAAGGCGTGCACGGGACGCCAGATGCCTATACCAGCTGCGGAGTTCGGCGATGTGGTGTTCGTAGGGAAGGTGCGGCCCGGGACGTGGCGCGTCCACCTGCGCCATGGTGTACGCAAAACTGTCGCCGGAGGGGAGCCGTCCGACCGCCAGGGTGAGTTGTTCCTGGCGGGTCAGCTCCAAATTATCTAGGGAGAAAGGAAGTTCGGCCTTCTCTAAAGCATCGAAGAAGCCGAGCACGACAATCACCGTGTGCGCCGCCTCTAGAACACGGGTCCGTTCAACGCGCCCGTCGGCACGTCCCAGTCGTTCGCCCAGGCCAGGTGCCGCGTCGCGATCCAAGCCGAGGATTCTCCCGCGTGCATCGACCATGCCGAGCAACCCACTACTTAGAAGCCATTTCAGTTGGCGTGATTTTGCGGCAGTCTGGGGTGATGACTGCTGCGCTCGTCGAGCGGATGGCGCCGGAAGACTTATGGGAGTTGTTCCAGCGAGTGGTGCCGCCGGCGCCGGTTCGCCCGCAGGGTGGAGGCCATCGCCGGCGCGGGGGCCGCGAGGTGCTCGCCGCGATCATCTTCGTGGCCACCTCAGGCTGCACATGGAACCAACTGCCGCCGGGCTTCGGGTTGTCGGGGGTGACCGCCTTTCGCCGGTTCACCGAGTGGACCGAAGCCCGGGTGTGGGCCAAACTCCATCGCCTGGTCCTGGACGAACTCGGCGCCCAGGGCGGGCTGGACTGGACGCAGTGTGCGATCGACTCCGTCAGTGTCCGCGCCCTCAAAGGGGGCAGCTGACGGGACCGAATCCGACCGACCGCGGCAAGAAGGGATCGAAAATCCACCTCATCGTCGACCGGCAGGGTCTGCCCCTGTCGATCGGCATCTCCGCCGCCAACCTCCACGACAGCCAGGCCCTCATCCCTCTGGTTCGTGGCATCCCGCCGATCCGCTCCCGTCGCGGCCCGCGACGCCGACGGCCGGGGAAACTGCACGGAGACAAGGGCTACGACTACCGCCACCTGCGGCGATGGCTGGCATCCCGCGGCATCCGGCACCGCCTCGCCCGCAAGGGCATCGAGTCGTCCCAGCACCTGGGACGACACCGCTGGGTCGTGGAGCGGACCGTGTCCTGGTTGTCCGGCTGTCGACGCCTGCACCGCCGCTACGAGCGCAAGCCGCAACACTTCCTGGCCTTCACCGCCATCGCCGCAACCCTCATATGTCACCGCAGACTGACCAAGTGAAATGGCATCTTAAGCCACCGGTCGCTAGGTTGAGCGCTCCGCCGAGCGCGCGGTCTAGCGCCGCCATCGCAGGAAGATCTTCGCCCAGCAGCACCAATGCATCTCCGAACGACAGCCACCTACGTGGCCCCACAGCACTCCCCATGGCGTGCGCTCCCCGGATACCAGTGCCAGCCTGGCTCAGAAGAAGCGCCAACGAACCTCGTTCGCAACGGATCCGTTGTGCCCGGGCAGGGTGCGTTTCTTCTGGAGGGACCTCGCTGTTGGCCAGCACGGACGCATCGGCCCTTGGCGGCCAGCGTGACCTCGACTGCCCCGCTCTTCGCAGGTGCGAGGCGATGACCTGGGGTTTCTCGTCACTCAAGAAGAAACGCACCCTGCGCCCCCGACGCTGTCCCGCCGGATCCCCGACGGTTACCGGGGCATTGCTTACATCCGGTCCGGCAAGCTCCACCTCCAATCCCGCCGTGGCGCCGATCTCAGCGGCGCCTTCCCAGATCTCGTGGTTGCTGCCGCCCGGCTGGAGGAGGACCTGGTGATTGATGGGGAGCTCGTGGTCCTCCAGGGCGGCCGTCTGGGGAAGAGTGAGGCCGAGCAGGATGCCGCGCTTGGACCTGTGCGGGAATTTGACCGTGAGGGGGGTGATCGTGAGTTCAGACAAGGGCCGTTCCGGTGGTGCGAGGGCGGGGCCGGAGCGGCACACACGGCGTGGTGCGTGCCGCTCCGGCGTGAGGGGACGGGGTCAGAGGCCGGTGGGCGGGGGAAGCGGAGGGGGCGCTCCGGCGCCGCTGGCGCCGTCGATGGAGGACGAGTTCGGGGCCGGGGGAGCGCCCTGCGGCGGAGGCGTGGAAGCGCCGGGCGGGTTGGACAAGAACCCGCCGCCGGAGGGGGACTGTGCACCCGAACCGGGACCGCCCTGGCCGGGGGTGCCGCCGAAATGACCACTGGTGTCCTCGGTGGGGCGCGTGGGCGGAACAGCCTTCTCCAGCCCGTCCTCCATGCCCTGGCCGCCCGAGGAACCACCGGGGCTGCCGGATTCCTTGCCGCTGCCACCCGTGGAGTTGGCGGCGATATCGCCGGGGAAGCCACCGCCGGGCACCGAGTCGGGCCCTTGCGATGCGGCGCCCGCTCCGGCCGCCGCGCCACCGGTTCCGGCGGTGGCTGCCATGGCGGCGGCCTTGCGGCCCGCGCGCTCGGTGTGCTGCCGGGCCATCTGGGCGCCGGCTCCACCGGCCCGGTGAATCGATTCGCCGTCTGTGCCTTCTGCGGCCCAGTGAACGAACTTGAAGGTCGCGTACGGGCAGAGCAGCACCAGGACCATGATCACGATGCCAGACATGACGTCGGCCAGGGCGCCGAGGCCGTTCTTGGCCTCGGTCTTGCCCATCGCGGCGATCCCGAGCACGAAGATCACGGTCATCAGGAGCTTGCTGACGACCAGGGTGGCGGTGGCTTCGATCCAGCCGCGTCGCCAGCGGCGGGCGGCTTCCCAGCCGCCGCCGGCTCCGGCGAACACGGCCAGGGTGACCATGACCAGGATGCCGACCTTGCGGACCATCATCACGCACCAGTACAGAACCGCTCCGATGGCAGCTCCGATGGCGGCGAAGACGGCGACGAGCCAGCCCATCCCGGTCAGGCCGGGAATCTGATTCACCTTGACCATGCGCCGCACTGCGGATTCGATCGACAGGTGTGCTGCTTTGAACAGGCCGTCAGACAACGCGTCGACCACTTCGATCGCGACGGTGGTCAACGCGATGGCGCTGAAGGCGAAGAGCACGCCGGAAGCGGTGCCGGTGAATGCCTGGGGCAACGCCTGACCGTCGCGTTTCATCGCGGCCCGTATGAGTTGGGCGCAGAAGGTGGCGACCAGGATGATCAAACCGATCGGCAAGATCATCTCGTAGTTGTCGCGGAACCAGCCCGCGTTCAGGTCGACCTTGATCGTCTTGTTCACGGCCTTGGCGGTCAGATCGGCCGAGGCGGCGGCGAGTTCGCCGGCCGACTTGGCCATCCAGTCGCCGATGACCTTGCCCGGGGCACTGGCGAAGTCGACCGCGCCTTTGGCGGCGCCGCCGATGGAGCACAGCGGCAGAACGCATCGAACACCTACGGGCAGACCAGCGGTGCTCGCAGAGATGTCCGAGCCGCCATCCAACTCTTGGCCTGGCTAAGCGAGTCCGGCACCTCGTTGGCCACCTGCACCCAATTTGACATCGACCAATGGGTGGACGAAGGCCCCTGGCTGCGGCACATCGCGCGGACCTTCCCCCTGTGGGCCGTCGAACACCGTCACGCAACCGGTTTTGAGATCCCCCTGTCGGCTAGGCAGGACGAGACGAGCGGGATCGAGCAGACCAGCCGATGGCAACTCGTGCGTCAGCTTCTCCATGACGAGACACTCGACCTCACCGACCGCGTCGCCGGGCTACTTGTCCTGCTCTTCGCTCAGCGCCTCAGTACCATCACGGCCCTCACCGCCACTCACGTGACCCACGAGGACGCTGCGGTCAGTCTGTCCCTGGGCAGCCATCCACTGCAGATGCCGCCGCCGCTGGACATCCTGATCCTTCGCCTGGTCAATGAGCGCAAGGGATTTGCTGTCATCGGACAGATTGACGATCATCCATGGCTGTTCCCCGGCGCCTTCGCCGGCCGCCCGATGACGAACAAGCAGTTGATGCGACGGCTCCACCGCCTCGGCATCCGCGTCAAGCCGGCCCGGAACACGGCTCTTCTGGACCTTGTGGGCGAACTTCCTGCCGTCGTTCTGAGCCGCCTCCTGGGCATCACGGTCCAGACCGCGGCCCACTGGACACGCCGCTCCAGGCTCCCCGAGTCACCTACGCAGCCGACTTCTCCCGCCGCTGACCCGATATGCCTGGCGCCCGCTCCAGGGGCAGCAGTGCCGCGCCCTGTCCAAAGCATGGCTTATGAGTCCATAAATTGATGCAAGGTAGTGGAAACTTTGACAACCGCGAAAGATTAGGGGACTCCATCCCATAGCGACAGATTTGATTTTCTCTTGAAGTACATGCGTATGGCAGCCCTGGCTGCCGTCTCGATGGCCACCCCGACGCTCTTGGCCGCTGCACCCGCGGCGGCGGCAGAGGTCAGCCCGCCGGCCCTCTCCATACCGGAGCCCGCTCCGGAGCCCGGGAGCCCGGAGCTCCCGACTGGGCAAGGAGAGCCGTCAGCCGGTGATCCGGCCAGCTCCGGTGCCGCGGCATCGCCGCAGGCCGCTGCGGCATCCGAGGCAAGAATTAGCCCGGCGGCGCCCCCGGCCGGAGTTCCTGCCGAGCCGACGCCGGGCGCTGCCGAGTCGGTACCGACCGGCGCCCCCACCACGCAGCCCGAAGCCCCTGGCACCGTGGACACGGCCGCAGGAGAGGAGACGGGCAGCGGAACCCGGCCGTCCTCCCCCACCACCACCCCGAACGGCACCATCGAGCCGACCGGGACCGCCGAGTCCGTCACCTCGGCCCAGCCTGCCGCCGGGCCGGCCCGGGAATCCGAAGAAGGCCCGGCCGGTGCGGCGGAGTTGGACGAGTCGGCACTGAGCACTACGCTGCACGGCCTGCCCAGCAAGGTCGTGCCCGGCTCCGGCTGGAAGAATTTCACCTTCCGCGCCATCAATTCCTCTGCCAAGGCGATCAAGACGGTCGACGTCTACGCTCTGCTGGCGGCCTTCGGCCACAATAATCGCGACAGGTGGCACCTGCTGACCCTGCAGTGGTACGACGAGGACGCATGTGTCTGGAAGACGGTCGACCCCAACATCGGCCACCTCACCACGCTCGCCGGGTTGGCGCCCGGTGAGCACACCGACATCAAGTTGCGAATGAAGGTCGGCGTCGGCACGCCGGTAGGCGTCGGCTACGCCTCGGCGCTCGGCGGATACCTCGACGAGGACGACACCCTCATCATGTCGGATGCGATGCCCTACGACTTCGACATCGTGGTCGAGAAGAGCGAGCCGCCGGCCACGGGCGAGCTCGGCAGCAAGCCGCAGGACCCCGGCAACAAGCCCGCTTCGCAGGGCGACTTGCCACAGGTTTCGGCCACCGACACGGGAGGCACCGTCGGCCGGGCCGACTCGGGTGCCACCTTGACCGAGACCGGCAGCGACGCCGACTCGGGCGCCACGTTGGCCGCGACCGGCAGCACCGCCGGCTCCGGCTGGATGCTCGGGGCTGGCGGTGCCTCGATCACCCTGGGCGCGGCGCTGGCCGCCGCCGCCCACAGCCGTCGCCGTCACACCGCCTGAGCGACGGCCGACGTGGGCGGGCCACCGGGAGGAAACGGCTCGCGGCCGGAGCCTCCCGGCGGCGGACCTTGGACGGGCCCTGGCCCTCGGATGGCCGACGCACCGTGCCTGAGGGCGGCATTGGTTGCTGGTACGGCGGTTGGGGGTGTGGCCCAGCACGGCCCGGCTCGTACTACCACCGAGCAGGACACGGAAGGCCGGATCGTGAAGCAGGAATCTTGGATGAAGGATTGAGTGAATGTTCGACCGGTGGGGTGTGTGGGATGTGCTTCCGGACAGCGGGCGGCGGCGATGGTTGCTGGAACCGTTCGAGGGGGTGGGTCCGCTGCGTTTCGGGATGCGGCCAGAGGAGGTCACCGCAGCGCTGGGTGCCCTCGTACGGAACCCCCAGCGCCACACGCGTGCGGCTCTCTCGCGAGATCGGTACAGCACGGTCAAGGGAGAGTGCTGGGGGCTGGGGCTGACGTTCTACTACGGTCGGGAGGAGCGGCTGCGCGGGATATCGGTCGACGCCTTGAAGGGCCCTCAGGTCTACGCGGACTGCGTCGCGCTGGTCGGCCGGACGCCCTCGGAACTCGAGCAGTGGATTGTCGACCGTGCCGGGATCCGCGAGCCCTTCTCCGAGCTGTTTTATGCGAACCTCGGTGAACCCGGATCACGGAGCCTGGGCGTAGTGATCGGCGTCCAGAGATCGGGGGACCACCTGCTCACCCGACCGGTGTTCCTCCCCGCGGAGGCCATGGACGCACCGGTGAGCTTCCTGCCTCCTGAGGCGTGGACAATCCACTGACCAGAACCCATCCCTGCCCCCTGCCGAGGTGCCGACGCAGCTGTATGACAGAGGCGTGAGCGCGGCGTGTCTACGGAGAGCCCAGGGCGTACGGAGTCCTCCCCCGGGGGATGTACGAGATCAAGAGAGGTTCAAAGGTGGGCTCTTAGACGTCGTTTCATCTTGTTGTTTTATCCCGGTATGTGTCTTTGATGTGGTGACGTCGGGTCTCGCCAGGAGATGGTGTGCTGTGCATCGTCTTCGGACCCGTCGTCTCCGACATCCCGATGGCCGCGCTGGTCGCCGTCATGGTGATGGTGTCCTTCGCGACCTTCGACTGGCACTCCATCGCCCCCAGAACCCTCAAGCGGATGCCTGCGGGCGAGATCGCCGTCATGGTCATCACGGTGGCCTGTGTGGTCGCCACCGACAACCTCGCCATCGGCGTCGTCGTCGGCTCCGTCACCGCCATGGTCATCTTCGCCAAGCGCGTCGCGCACCTCGCCAACGTAACCGCGGTTACCGACCCCGACGGGGGCAGCGTCGTCTACTCCGTGACCGGCGAGCTGTTCTTCGCCTCCTCCAACGACCTCGTCGGTCAGTTCGACTACGCCACCGACCCCGACAGGGTCGTCATCGACCTCACGGCCGCCCATATCTGGGACGCCTCCTCCGTCGCCGCCCTCGACGCCATCGAGACCAAGTACAAGCAGCGCGGCAAGACCGTCGAGATCATCGGCCTGAACCAGCCGAGCGCCCAGATCCACGACAAGCTCAGCGGCGAACTCACCGGAAGCCACTGACCCGCGCTGGCGCAGCAGGGGGCCGCAAAAAGCTGTCCAGGCTCCCGCGGCCCCTGAACGCTGCGGTAGGGCCTGGGCGGGGACATTCGTGCGTGGTGCCCTGATGTCATGCACCGATGGGCCCCCTGGCAACGCGGCTCAAAAGGGCGGGGCGGCCAGGAGAGAGTCGGCTCCTGTGCGGTGAAGGGCGTCACGGACCGGTTCGCTGGCAGCGGTCACGGTAAGGCTGCCCCCGGCACGGCCCGCGGCGTGCGAGATGCCGAGCAGGGTGTACGGGCTCCCGTTGTCGCAGGTGGTGATGGCGGCCAGGTCCAGCAGGAGGCGCCGGTGGTCCTTCTCGATCGCCAGGACGGTGATGTCGCAGAGCTTGGCGATGTTGGTGACATCTAGCTCTCCCGACAACTCCAGTCTCAGGAAGGCTGCGTCGGAGGGGGAGAGGCACCGGCTCGCCCCGCTCATCGAGCTCGTCGCGCCGCAGGCCCTGCGTCCTGCCCAGCTGCGCGACGTGCAGGCCCGCGTCGTTCAAGGGGCGCAGGCCCGGCTGGCGCCGCGTCCGCCCGCCGCGCAATGGCCGACCAGCAGACGGTCCCCGTCGGTCAGTTCCCGCGAGCGGGCCGTCAGCTCATGCAGCAGCAGATAGAGGCCGAACGGGGTGTGCAGCTCGTCTCGCGCCGTGACCTCCTCGGGCTTGGCCGGGATGCTGATCCAGTCCGGGATCTCCGACAGCGCGAGGTCCATGGAGGCGCGTCGCCCGTGACGGGGCTTGACCAGGCCGACGATGGCCGTCCCCGGCCCGCCTGTGTACCCGTCCGCACGATGGTGCACCGCCGGGGTCTTCAAGATCACGTCCGGGTTCTCGCCTGTCATCGCGGCCAACAGCACCGCGCCGGGCCGCTGTCTCGGCGATCGTCAGGTGCAGGGCTGAGACGAACTCCACCACCGAACCCAGCCTGCTCACCCAGGTACAGGGGCGGGGAGCGGGACTGGTGGCCGACGGACAGGGCGCGGACATCCGCGGGACATCGGCGAAGTGGTCGTCCCAGTCGAGCAGTTACAGCCGCCGCGCCACCGTTTCGTTGCCCCGGGCGATGTCCTCCCCGCTCCGAAAGCACCGCAGCAGGTCGCGGTTGCCGCGGATACGCGCCGCCGCCACACGGAGGTCCGCGCGGGAGGCTTCCGCTATCCGCTTCAGCTCCGTACGGCTGCAGCTGTGTCGCCCCTCGCCCCGGATCTGCTTCGGTAGTGGGCCCGCCAACCGGGCGGACACGGCATCGCTGACCCCGTCGGCCACGGCCAGCAACTGCCGCAGCTGGCTGAGGTCGACGCGAATACTGTCGATGTGCTTGCGGCTCTCGTGGAAGCCGTCGATGTGGGCGGCCGTCAGATGCGCCAGCCGCGTCGGCGGCCAGGTCAACGTCGTCAGGTAGCGGTCCAGCCGCACCACCGCCTTGTAGACGTGGCCCACCGAGTGCAGCGACGTCTGCCCGGCCCCCGGCGCGGTCCGCTTCACGAACGCGGCCACCAGCGCATCGCGCAGCTCTGGCGCCATACCCAACGGGCGAAGTCGAAGTCCCGCCGCTCCTGACCGTCCTGACTGAAGCAGTGCACCACCAGCGCCCCGTCCCGCTCGATCAACAGGCCACGGTGCGTCCTCGGTCCCTGACCGGGCAGCGATGCCTTGCGCCCGCGCGGGCTCACCGCACACCAGCCAGTGGATCGGTCCGCACCCGAGAGTGCCCGGTGAACACCTCCGCCATGAACATCTCGATGGCGAACCCGTCCGCGTGGGCCAGCAGCATCTCGACGTCCAGCGTCCGAAACGGCTCGAGGTAGACCGCCTTGGTCGTCTCGACCCTCAGATGTCCGAGCATCGTCTGCACCAAGTGCCAGGTATCACCGAACTGTTCCCGGAAGTCCTGCCGCTGCACCACCGTGAGATGCCCAAGCCGACACGCATGCACCAGCCTGCCGATCGCGTACCACCTCAACGCGCACGAGTGGCGCAGCATATGGGCGGTACAGGTGAACCCGGCCGACCCGAGCATCGCGATGCGCTCGTTCGCGACATCGAAGGTGTGCTCCCAGCCTCGCCCGTCGCGCGGCAGCCCGTCCTCGTTCAGCCACAGAGCCACCGGCTCCAGCCCCAGGGGCGTGCGTCGTAGCAGACGCAGCCGGGTCCGCGGACCGATGTCGTTCCACCGCCGACGCTCGACGCCGCCGTGCGCCCCCTCCAGGATCACAGACCCCGTTCCGCGGACCGCCAGTACCATTCGCGCCCCGCTGAGCCGCTCATAGCGGCCGGCCGCCTGGGCGCGGCGCACCGCGGCGGCCCGGGCGCCCTCCACGTATGACAGCAGCTCCTTCATCGCCGCGCGGGGAGTCCAGTACGGCGGACGCGACGGCTCAGTCGCAGTCCGTCGGCCCTTAGCGCTGTTGGCCTGACTTCATTGCCAGAACGACTGGTTTGGATGTGTGGGATCTCAACGGCCGTGTCTCGTAGCGATGCTGTGACCTGCGGCTTCAGGCTGTGTCTTACTCCGTGTCCCAGCGGATCAATCTCACGAACGTGGCCTTTCTCGGGCCTGGGGCTGCGCGCCAGAGTTCACCACTCAGGTGATTACGAATCGGCGTCTTGTCGCGTGATGGCCCGCGCCGTGCGGGCGGCCTTCTCCTCGGTGTCCGAGAGGGCCGCATCTCCCACACCGAACAGGCCCTGCCGCAGGAAAACCGCTAGGCCGTGCGCGGCAGCAGCGACCCTGAGCAGCAGGTCGAATGCGGTCTCAGGGGTGGAGGCGAGTTGTCGGGCCACCGGCAGTAGGAGGCGGGCCACCTCGTCGCCCGCCGTGGCCAGTTCGGCGAACCTGGACTTTTCGAGGCCGGCATTGAAGGTCACATCGAACAGAGCAGGTTCCTCGGCGGCGAATCTGACGTACGCCGCCGCGAAGGACGCCAGCTGTTCAGCGGGGTCCTCGATGCCGTTCACGGCCGTGGCGAAGCGATGACGTTGCTCGCGGTAGCCCTGTGTGGCGAGTTCCGCCAGCAGTGCGTCCCGGTCGGCGAAGTGCTTGTACGGCGCCGCAACGCTCACTCCGGCCCGGCGGCTCGCTTCGGCGAGGGTGAAGCCGTGCGGACCTCGCTCGCCGACCAGCTCCAAGGACGCCCGCAGGAGGGAGTTGCGCAGGTCGCCGTGATGGTGGCCGACGGGACGTCGAGAAGCGGGGGGAGCCATGCCCGATAGGTTAACATCGCTTACCAGGTAAATGGCATTAACCATGGAGGTCATCATGTCTGCTGCCCGGTTTCACCACGTCAGCCTCTCGGTCGCGGACCTTGCCGCGCAGGAATCTTGGTACGCCGACGCGTTCGGTCTCACGCAGGTGGAAGAGCGTTTGGAGATGCCCGAGGCGGGAGTCCGTACCGTCGTTCTGAGCGATGCGGCGGGCTTGCGGGTGGAGTTCGTCGAGCGGTCCGGCTCGCGCCCCGTCTCGCACGCCGATGCTTTTGCCGCCACCGCCGTGCAGACCTTCACTCATCTGGCACTTCAAGTCCCGGAACTCGACGACGCGTTCGCCCGCCTGACGCAGGACTGCGGGGCTACCGGGGTCTCCCAGCCCGCACCCGGCGCCAGTGAAGGCATGCGCTACGCGTACGTCGCTGACCCGGAGGGCAATCTGCTGGAGCTGATCGAGACGTCCTGAGTGGTGCAGGTCCGGCCCGGCATAGCACGGCACTGCTCAAGCAGTGGGATGGGGCATGTGGACGTCGAGTACCGTCGCGCGGAGGACGGCGGCCACACGTATCACGGACTGGGCCGGCGGGTCGGGCAGGCGGGCCAGGAGCAGGCGTCGCTGTTCTTGCGGGCCGCCGCGGACGGGGAGGACCCGCACGCCGGTGGGTACCGCGGAGACGAGTGAGGCGGGAAGCGTGGTCAGTCCGCACCCTGCGGCGACGAGGTGGAGTTTGGCCAGCCAGTCGCGGGCGGTGAAAGCGATCTCGGGGCGTTCGTCCAGACCTGGCCACACGCCCATCAGGCGGTCCTCTCCTGATGAGGACCCGGTGATCCAGCGCTGTCCCCGCAGGTCGGTCACGTCCACGTATGCGCCGCGGGCGAGGGGGTGCATGGCGGGCACCGCGAGAAGCAGCGGGCGTTCGGTGAGTGTCTGCAGTGCGAGTGGGGGCGACTCGGTGTCCGGCGCGCGGAACGGTGGCGCCGAGGCGAGCAGGGCCAGATCCAGGCTGCCCGCCCGGAGCGCACGGACCAGCGCCGGGGTGCCTCCCTCGCGGCCGACAACCTCGAGTCCGGGATCGCTTTCCCGCAGTGTGGCAAGGGCTCGGGGTACCAGCACGGCACCGGCACTAGGCACCCATCCCAGCCGGACCGTTCCGGTCTGCTCCGGCAGGCCCGACAGTTCCCTGGCGGTCGCGGCGATCTCATCGAGCACGACCGTCGCGCGGCGCATGACGACGCGGCCGGCGGGCGTGAGCCGAGCCCCGTCGCGCCGCCGCTCCAGCAGTTCGGTGCCTGCCGCGCGCTCGATCGCGGCGATCTGTCGCGAGACCGCGGACTGGGTGTAGCCGAGCGACGCGGCGGCCGCGGTGAAGGTTCCCTGTTCGGCCACGGCCCGCAGGACGCGCAACGCAGTCAGTGACACATCCGTGAAGTCCATGATGTTTACGCATGCTAGCTGTTCCAAACTTTCGTTGGACTCATGGATGACGGATTCCTAGCGTGGGGGCATGACCACTTCACGCATCGCCCTCGTCACGGGCGCCAACCAGGGGCTCGGCCGGGCCTTCGCCGAGGGGCTGGCGGCCCGCATGCATCCGCAGGACCTGGTCCTGCTCACCGGCCGCAGCCAGCAGCGGGTGGCGGACGCCGCCCGGGACATCGCCCAGCTGCCCGCCACCCGGGCCCGGGTCGAGGGCCTGGTCCTGGATGTCACGGACACCGACGCCATCGCCCGTCTCGCCGAGGACCTGCGGGTCCGCCACGGAGGGGTGGACGTCGTCATCTCCAACGCGGTCGCCCGGTTGCTCCCCGAGCAGTCACAGTCTGAGCGGGCCGATGAGTTCATCGACGTCTCCAACACCGCCACGCACGCGATGCTGCGCTCCTTCGGCCCGGTACTGCGTCCCGGAGGCCGCCTGCTCATCGTGGCCAGCAGCCTGGGGACGCTGGGCCACCTCGACGGCCGCCTGCACCACCTGTTCGACGGCGCGAGCCTGGACCAGGTCGAGTACGCCGTGGAGTCGTGGCGCAGCGCCATCCACCACAAGACCGCGCAGGAGGCCGGCTGGCCGCTGTGGCTGAACGTGCCCTCGAAGGTGGCCCAGGTCGCCGCCGTGCGCGCCGTCGCCGCCGAACGCCGCGCCAGGGACCTGGCAGACGGCACGCTCGTCGCCGCCGTCTGCCCCGGCATGGTCGACACAGCGACCTCGCGCCCGTGGTTCAGCGACTACAGCCAGGCCCAGTCACCCGCCCGGGCCGCTGAGGCCGTCCTCGATCTGGTCGTCGCCGAGCACATCGCCCCGGAGCTCTACGGCGAGCTGGTGCGCTTCGGCAAGGTCCTGCCCTGGCACGACGGCACGCCACCGGTCGAGCAGGACGCGTTGCTCGTGCCCTGACCGCACCGGCTTCCGCCCGCCCGCAGCGCCCCTGGCCGCTTCACCATCCAGCCCTTTCAACAAGGAGCCCCCTCATGAGTGCCCTCACCACCCCGTTCGGTTCTGCCAGCACCGCTGGCGAGGTCGTGTCAGGTATCGATCTCTCCGGCCGCCGCGCGGTCGTCACCGGCGCCTCCTCCGGCATCGGGGCGGAGACGGCCCGCGCCCTGGCGGCCACCGGCGCGGCCGTCACCCTCGCCGTGCGGGACGTGGCGGCGGGCGAACGCGTCGCCAAGGACATCACCGGATCGACCGGCAACCAGGACGTGCGGGCCATGCACCTCGACCTGGCCGACCCCGCGTCCATCACGGCCTTCACCACCGCCTGGCAGGGCCCGCTGCACGTCCTGGTGAACAACGCGGGCGTCATGGCCTGCCCCGAGCAGTACACCGAGCAGGGCTGGGAATGGCAGTTCGCCACCAACCACCTCGGCCATTTCGCCCTCGCCACCGGCCTGCACAGCGCGCTGGCCGCCGACGGCAATGCCCGCATCGTCGTGGTGAGTTCCACCGGCCACCAGCAGTCACCGGTCGTGTGGGACGACGTCAACTTCGCCTTCCGCCCCTACGACCCGTGGCTGGCCTACGGACAGTCCAAGACGGCCAACGTCCTGTTCGCGGTGGAGGCGACCCGACGCTGGGCCGGCGACAACATCACCGCCAACGCCCTGATGCCGGGCGCCATCTACACCAACCTGCAGCGGCATACCGGCGGCCGGGGCAGCGGCCGCGTCCCCGCCGAGCTGATCAAGCCCGTGGAACAGGGCGCCGCCACGTCAGCGCTCCTGGCCACCTCGCCGCTGCTCGACGGCATCGGCGGACGCTACTTCGTCGACTGCAACGAGACCGAGATCGTCGACCGACGCTCCGGCACCCTGCACGGCGTCGCCCGCTACGCCGTCGACCCGGCGGGCGCGCGGCGCCTGTGGGACCTGTCGCAAGACCTGATCACCGGCGCCGCGTGATCGAGGCGTCTCCCGTCAGACCAGCTGCACCTGCCGGTCCAGGACCGTCGAGTGGATACCGGTGGACGCCTCCCGCATATAGGCCCCGCGCAGCTCGTGTGCCCGCTGGTACTCCGGTGTCGCGAGCGCCTCGCGCATCGCGGACTGCGAGTCGAAGCTGATCCGCACGATCGCGTCGATGGGTTCTTCCGCGCCGTCGCTCACCGCGTCGGTGAGGTAGTACTGCACGTACTCCCTCACCTGGGGCAGCGCCGCGTAGGTCGGTCCGTATTCGTGCTCCATGAAGCGGCGGAAGTCCTCCGTGGAGACCTCGGGCCGCTTGCGGATCACTGTCATGAGCGTGAGCATCGCCGTATCCACCTTCCTGAACACCTGTTCATTGAAGCCTACAGTGAACAGGTGTTCAATGGGGTGGTGAGCAGATCCCGAGAAGGAGCCAACGCCAGAGCTCGCCGCGATCTGCGCGGCGAGCTCGTCGCAGCCGCGGTGGAGATGCTGGCGCAACCGCAGCCCGTCGCCGTGCCGTCCCTGCGCTCGATCGCGCGGGCCTGCCAGGTCGCCCCGTCCGCGGTCTACTGGCACTTCCCCTCGGAGGCAGACCTGCGCTCGGCCGTGCTCGACACCGAGTACACCTCCTTGATCTGCACGGTCGAAGCGGCGCTGGACAGCGCACCCGACGACACCGACCGGCTGGTCGTCGCAGGCGACGCCTACATCACCTGGGCGCTGGAGCACCCCGGCGCGTATCAGCTGCTCTTCGAGAGCGACGACGAGCTTCCGGCCACCCGCGCCGAACACGGGCTCCGCCTGCAGCAGCGCATCGTGGAACTCGCCCGCCGCGTCGACCCGCAGGTCCCCTTCGCCGCGGCGCTCCTGCTGTGGTCGGCCTGGCACGGTGTCGTCTCCCTGCGCCTGCACAAGACCGAGTGGGACTGGGGGATGACACCCCACGAGGCCAACCGGCGGCTGGTGGCCGCTCTGACGACTGTCCACTCCTCACAGGAAGCCCCTACCGGGAACGGTTCCCCAGCGCCATGACCCTGACTCTCGCCCCACCGCCTCACCGGCCTCGACGTGCTCCATCAGCCGTGTCGAGCACACCCTGGGGATCCTGCGCGGCCGATGGAAACTGCTGATCATCCATCACCTGTTGATCCGCCAGCCGCGCCGCTTCTCCGACCTCGAGCGGGCCATCCCGGAGGTGACGCAGAAGATGCTCGTCCAGCAGCTGCGCGCGCTGGAGAGCGACGGCGTCGTGCGCCGCTTCGTCTACGACGAGGTGCCGCCCCATGCGGAGTACCAACTGACCTCCGTCGGAGCGGAGTTGGCAACGGCGCTCTATGCCCTGCATGACTGGGCGGAACGGTCGTGCAGCGCCGCCTCCGGGGCTGGGGAGGCGGCCTGACGCGCCCCGTCACACCGTGGCGAAGGTGCCCATCCAGATGATCTCCAGGGTGCGGTGGGCGATGCGCCACCCCTCCGCACGCCGCTCCAGCCGGTCGACGAGGAAGCCCGTCTGAATGAGATTCCAGCCCTGTCCGTCGGTGTCGCCCTTGTGCGTGTGCAGGTGCTGGGTACGGGTAACCGTGCGGTCACCATCGATGTCGACAGTGGAAAACCCCTGGAAATGCTGCCACTTGAGCAGCCCGCTCATCGATCCGTCGGGTCGCGCATCACCTCGACGAGGTCCCTGAAGGGGATGTCCTTCAGGTGCGCGCCGCCGGCCGCCGAGTAGTCGACGCGCCGCGGGTGCGAACACCGAGTCCCACTGCTCCAGGACGTCGTTGTCGCCGTTTTCGTGCAGGTCCTGGCCGAGGCCGTAGCGCACCATCAGGTCCTGGATCTCGACGCGGTCCTCCAGGTACTGAAGGCGCTGCTCAAGGGAGTGTCCGGCGTTCTGCCGCGTTGCGTTGTACGGTATGACCGCGCCGTACGGCGGTATGACTTGTCACTGGAAGTACTGACAAAAAAGTGCGTATAGGCATGAGAGACCCCTCACACGTCTGGTCACTGCCGATCCTGAGCACCGGTCCGCAACAGGGACAGCGTCGTGTCGAGAGCCGCCTCGAGGTGTGCGATGCCGCCGGTAGCCATCAGGATGGTCACCCCGCCCTGCACTACGGCGACGAGTGCGGCCGCCGTCCGGTCGGCGTCCAGCCGGCGGTCGATCTCGCCGGCCTCCTGCATGGCCAGGATGCCCTCGCGCAGGGCCGCCTGCCACGTGCTGATCAACTGGCCCGTCAGCTGTTGCGCGGCTGGAGTGGTGCGGCCCAGTTCGGTGATCAGCACCCCCAGCGGGCAGTTGACGCCCTGCTGCTCATAACGCCGCAGCACCGCGTCGCGCCAGTCCCGCCAGGCCGACCATGTGCGGAGGTCGGAGAGGTGGGGCTCCTGGTCCTCCAGGACGCGGTCTGCCTCGCGGACGGCCACCGCGAGGAGCAGCTCCTCCTTCCCGCCGGGGAAGTAGTGGAAGATCTGGCTCTTGCTGGTCGCGGTGCGGGCACGGATGCCGTCGAGGGTCGCACCGGCGGCTCCCCGCTCGCGGATCTCCTCAGCCGCGCCCTCGACGATGCGCCGCCGGGTCTCCCGCGTTCTACCGAATGCGCACTCGCGGACAAGCACCCCACATGATCAAGTTGCCCAATGGTGAACTCCGGTGCCGTCGCGCAGACCTGGACGCCAGGTGGGATGCGTGTGAGAGAGATTTTGACACTTGGCGATAAGTTACAACGTCCGCTGCTGGGACATACGCGAGCGCCCTGACCGGCGGGCGCCGTTTACGGTCCGGTGGACGGTCGATGGGCGCGAAAAATCCGAGTCATTCATGACCTTCGGGCTCGCCGACAGCAGGCGCTCGAAACTGATGACGGCGGCGCGCGAAGGCGAGCCTTTTGATGTGCTCACGGGTTTGCCGGCGTCCGAGCTACGAGCTATCAAGCAGCGGACGACGTGGTACGACCTTGTCCACGAATACCTTGACCAACGGTGAGAGCGTACGCCCGGGAACACCCGTCGCACTCTGGCCGACGCATTCGCCGCCATCACGCCTGCCCTGGTGCACCCTGGCGCGACCTATCCGGAGCCGCGGGTCCTGCGGCGCGCCTTGTACTCGTGGGCCTTCAACAAGAACGCATGGGCCAAAGGGCCGAACGAGGAGTGGCGGAAGGCCCTGGACTGGATAAAGCGCAACTCCCTGCCCGTTGGTGCCCTCGCGGAGGCCGATGTCCTGCGACGGGCGCTGGACGCCCTGTGCCGCAAGTTGGACGGCAAGGCGGCTGCAGCCAAGACAGCGCGGCGCAAGAGGGCTGCGTTCAGTGAAGTGCTCAACACCGCAGTGGAGAAAGGTTACTTCGGAGATAACCCCCTCAATGGGCTCAGGTGGAACGCTCCGCCCGTCAACGAGGAGGTGGACCCGGCTGCTGTCCCCAATCCGGCCCAGGTCGCCCGGCTGCTTGCGGCGGTGGCTCACCAGCGAGGACGCGGTCCTCACCTGGAGGCGTTCTTCGGATGCATGTACTACGCGGCCATGCGGCCCGCAGAGGTCATCCACCTCCGGCTCGACCCGTGTCACCTCCCCAAAACTGGGTGGGGGATGCTCTACCTTTCGGGCGGCGTCATCACAGCAGGCAAGGACTGGACGGGCGACGGCGCGGTGCACGAGTGCACTCGCTCAAGCGCCGCGCGGCTACCGCGACCCGACCTGTGCCGATCCCGCCGCAGTTCGTGCGCATCCTGCGTGCGCACATCGGCCGGTTCGGCGTGGCGCCGGACGGGCGGATGTTCCGGAACCAGGCCGGCAACTACGTGGACGCAGCCGCGTACGGCACCACCTGGGCGCGGGCGCGGAAATGCGTCTTGACCCGCACGGAACGCGCCTCCGGGTTGGCCGAGCGGCCCTACGATCTTCGGCACGCCGGGATCTCGTTCTGGCTGTACTCCGGTGTGGACCCGGCTGAATGCGCCCGCCGTGCGGGCCAGAGCATCGAGGTCCTCTTCCGCCACTACGCCAAGTTCCTGGACGGCGTCCGGGAGCAGGCCAACCGCCTCATCGAGCAGTCGATGGAGGAGTGGGACCGCGTTAGCAGGGGGGTGGCGAGTTAGGGCTGAGTCGGGTTTTGGTCCGTGACTGGTCCGGAACAGCTGGTCAGAAGGGGGACAGCGGTGGGAGAAAGTGGGAGGTACAACGTAAACCAGGCCCTGTGCTGAGCGGGCCGCATGGAAGGCGCCTGACGGGCAAAAGCCCAGGTCAGGCGCCTATTTTTGTACCCCTAGAAGAAGCCGAGCTTCTTCGCCGAGTACGACACCAGAAGGTTCTTCGTCTGCTGGTAGTGCTCAAGCATCATCTTGTGGGTCTCGCGGCCGATGCCCGACTGCTTGTACCCGCCGAACGCCGCATGCGCCGGATACGCGTGGTAGCAGTTCGTCCAGACGCGGCCCGCCTGGATCGCGCGGCCCGCCCGGTACGCCGTGTTGATGTCACGCGTCCACACACCGGCCCCCAGGCCGTACAGCGTGTCGTTGGCGATCTTGATGGCGTCGTCGAAGTCGTTGAACGACGCGACCGAGACCACGGGGCCGAAGATCTCCTCCTGGAAGATCCGCATGCGGTTGTCACCCTCGAAGATCGTCGGCTGCACGTAGTACCCGCCGGCCAGCTCGCCGTCGTACTCCACTCGCTGACCACCGGTCAGCACCTTGGCGCCCTCCTGCTGGCCGATGTCCAGGTAGGAGAGGATCTTCTCCAGCTGGTCGTTGGACGCCTGCGCGCCGATCATGGTGTCGGTGTCGAGCGGATGCCCGGCCTTGATCTGCTCGGTGCGCGCGACGGCCGCTTCGAGGAACTCGCTGTACTGTCCGCGCTGTACCAGCGCGCGCGACGGGCAGGTGCACACCTCCCCCTGGTTGAGCGCGAACATGGTGAAGCCTTCGAGCGCCTTGTCCCGGAAGTCGTCATTCGCGGACCACACGTCGTCGAAGAAGATGTTCGGCGACTTGCCGCCCAGCTCCAACGTCACCGGCTTGATGTTCTCGGAGGCGTACTGCATGATCAACCGCCCCGTCGTGGTCTCCCCGGTGAAGGCGACCTTGGCGACGCGCGGACTGGACGCCAGCGGCTTGCCCGCCTCGACGCCGAACCCGTTGACGATGTTGACGACCCCGGCCGGCAGCAGATCGGCGACCAGGCTCATCCAGTAGTGGATGGACGCCGGGGTCTGCTCGGCGGGCTTGAGGACCACGGCGTTGCCCGCGGCGAGCGCGGGCGCCAGCTTCCACGTGGCCATGAGGATCGGGAAGTTCCACGGAATGATCTGCGCGACGACACCGAGCGGCTCATGGAAGTGGTACGCGATGGTGTCCTCGTCGACCTCGCTCAGCGACCCCTCCTGCGCGCGGATGACACCCGCGAAGTACCGGAAGTGGTCGATCGCGAGCGGGATGTCGGCGGCCAGCGTCTCGCGGACCGGCTTGCCGTTCTCCCAGCTCTCGGCCACCGCCAGCTGTTCGAGGTTCGCCTCCATCCGGTCGGCGATCTTCAGGAGTACGTCCGCCCGCCCGGTGGCCGACGTACGTCCCCACGCGGGCGCCGCCGCGTGCGCCGCGTCGAGGGCGCGCTCGACGTCCTCCGCGGTGCCCCGCGCCACCTCGGTGAAGGTCCGGCCGTTGACCGGGCTCGGGTTCTCGAAGTACTGACCACGGGCGGGCGCCACATACTCTCCGCCGATGAAGTGGTCGTAGCGCGACTGGTAGGAGACGATCGCGCCCTCGGTGCCGGGCGCTGCGTAACGGGTCATCTTTGGCTGGCCTCCCGGGGAAGGCTGCCCGCCGTTGGGCAGCTCTCGTCCGGAGGCTAGGAGCGCCGACGTTGCATCGACGTTGCGCTCCGGGACGCCGCGCTCTGGACGCTTACGACCCCCTACGACCGGGGGGGCCGGGGTGACCGGGGTGACCGTGGGGCCATGTGGCCGGGTGACCGTTGGGCCGGGTGGCGCGCTGGCCGTCTGGCCGGGTGACCGAAGCAGCCGTCTGGCTGCGTCGCCGGGTGACCGAAGTAGCCGTACAGGCGCGTGGCCGCACGAAATTCGCTTCAGTTCCGCGCGTGGCTACGCCAGTTCCGCGTCCAGCTCTCCCAGGCGGGCCAGCACGGGAGCTGTCGGACGCAGCCCCGCCAGCGCCCGCCACACCACGAGGTCCTCCTCGCCCCAGGGAGCGTGTGCCCAGTCCGCGAGCAGGTCCGGATCATTGCGCTCCACGAGCGCCGCCCGCATCTGGCCCGCCAGCCTGCGACGGAGCCGGACGAGAGCGGGGGCCTGGGACTGCGGCAGCAACGGTCCCGCGTACGCTGCCACGGCCGCCGCCACCGCCCCCGCACCCAGGCGACGCTCCACCGCGTCGACATCGCACTCGACGGGCACCACCAACCGGTACGGCCGCGACCGCAGCAACTCCGCCCCCAGCACCCGCCGCAGCCGCGCCATCTCGGCCCGCAACGTCACCTGCGACACCGACTCGTCCTCGTACAACGCGCACAGCAACTCGTCCCCCGACAGCCCCTCCGGGTGTCGAGCCAGCAGCACGACGATCTCGCTGTGCCTACGGCTGAGCCGCACCTTGCGCCCCTCCGTGAACAACAACGCCTCATCCCGCCCGAGCGCGGCCAGCTCCACCTTCTCGTCCGACCGCACCGGCGGTGCGAGCAGCGCCAGTTGCGACTCCCCGGCTCGCGCGACCGCCTGCACGAAGGCGAGACTGTGCGGGTGCGCGAGCCCGTCACCACCGGTGATGTCGACCGCGCCGATCAATCGTCCGGTTCGGGGATCATGCACAGGAGCCGCCGCGCACGTCCACGGCTGTACCCGTCGCATGTAGTGCTCGGTCGCGAAGACCTGCACCGGCCGGCCCACGGCGACCGCAGTCCCCGGCGCGTTCGTCCCCATGGCGGACTCCGCCCACCGCGCGCCCGGCACGAAGTTCATCCGCCCCGCCCGCTGCCGCGTCACCGCATGACCTTCGACCCACAACAGCCTGCCCTGCGCGTCGCACACGGCCAGCAGATGTTCCCCGTCCGCCGCGAAGGTGCCCATCAACTCACGGAACAACGGCATCACTCGCGCCAGCGGATGCTCCGACCGGTACGCACCGAGGTCGCCGTCGCTCAGCTCGACCACCGCGCCGGTGCACTCCGGACTCACCCGCGCCCTGGCCGACCTCCGCCACGAGTCGGCCACCACCGAACGCACCGGACGAGTGATCGTCCCCGCATCGGTGAACCTCTCGTGAGCCCTGCGCACCACCCGCACCCGCTCCGCGGGATCCACGCCGGGCTCCAGGGCCACCCACGGATCTGACAACTCTGCCTCCCAGGACGGCGATGCGGTGTTGCCATCGTCGTCCCGGAGACGGAAGCCGACAAGGACGCGCAGCCGCTCAAGCGAAGTTGACGAGGCGCAGGTAGCGCGACCAGTCCCAGTACGGGCCGGGGTCGGTGTGGTCCGCGCCGGGTACCTCGTGGTGGCCGAGGATGTGTTCGCGATCCTTCGGGATGTCGTACTTCGAGCAGATGGCGGCGGTCAGCGCGGCGGACTGCTCGTACATCGCGTCGGTGAAGTACTGGGGTTTGTCGACCCACCCTTCGTGCTCGATTCCGATGCTGCGCGTGTTGTAGCTCCAGTTCCCGGCATGCCACGCGACGTTGCGCTCACGGACGCACTGGGCGATGTGTCCGTCCTTGGAGCGCACGACGTAGTGGGCCGATACCTTCTTCGCCGGGTTCTGGAAGATGGCGAGCGTGTCCGCGTAAGTCTCCTGCGTGACGTGGACGATCACGTAGTCGATGGGATAGGTGGTGGGGCGGCTGGCCGCCGTGTAGTTGGAGGAACTGGCCGGCACCCATTCGGCCAGGGGATAGTCGACCGCGCGAGCCTGAGCGGTCGCGTGGGTGGCGGGCAGGAGCACCGCGGGCACGGCGGCTGCGACCGCGCCCTGCAGGAGTCGGCGCCGACTGGGGAAGCGTCTCACTCGATCCATGACTGGCCTGCCTCTCGGTGGGGCGAGGGTGGAGGGGGATGTCGGAGCGGGGGCACCGCCCTGGTGAATGGAGCTGAGCTCTATGCGGGGCGCGGGTTCGTGCCCTACGACAACGAGGTCGCTGTCTCGCGCAACCGTGCGTGCAGTCCACGGTGTGTCTCACGCGCGGGCAGCCATTCCTTGCGGATCTTGGCGACGCACGTGTAATTGGTGTCCCAGACATTGGCGAGCGGGGACTCGACGGTCTGCGTCGCGAACTGATACGCATCCAGTTCGTTGAATCCGTAGTCACGCACCAGCCACTGCACCAGGTCGAGTTGGGATATTCGGAACGCGTCCTCCAGCGGGCGCGCCGACCCGGTCGAGGTGATGTGCGTATCGGATTCGATGCGCGGCCAGGGTGTGGAGATTCCCTTGAGAAGCTCGACGATCACCACGGTGTTCATGGCGCATTCGACGGCTGCTCCACAGGCCTCTCCCTCGCCCTGTCGCGCGTGCCTGTCGCCGAGGCTCAGCTGGGCGCCCTCGACGTTCACGCCCAGATAGCAGGTCACCCCGGCGCGCATTTCGGGCGTGTCCATGTTGCCGCCGTGGGCGTCCGGCACGAGAGCCGAGCGCACCTCGAGGTTCGCGGGGGCGACGCCGATCGTGCCGTGCATGGGATCCATGGGGAGTTCGACGGTGAAATCACTGTCCCGGGCACTGAACCGCGCGGTGCGGCGGGCCCGGTCGAGGACCGTGCCGGGGGCCGTGCGCGCCACGGGAGGCACACCGCCGAACGTCCAGGCGTACTCGCCCGGCTCGGGCCGTACTGTCAGGATCTGAGCATCGTTCATCGCTACGCCGCTCCACTCTGGCCGGATGGGCCGTCGGTCCGACCGGGGTGGGCCGCGCGCCTCGCTCGGGTTCCCGATCCGCGAAGCCACCCCACCGCTGACTTGTCGTCACCGCTGCGTGGCCCCGCGTGAATTACGTTACGGCGGCCGCCGGTTGAGGTGGAAGAGCCCGCGTCGGATCTGTGCACAGCCGCGTGATTGTGGATATCCCGGCCACCCGTTCGGGGGAGTGGAAGCCCGCTTAGCGCGTTCCGCCCGCTCTGACGCCGGCCGGATCGTCAAGCACCGCCCGTGCCACCGAGTGCGCAGCCCCCAGCAACGGCCCGTCAGGTCCGATCTCGGACACCCGCACCCCGCAGGTCCGGCCCGCGGTGCGCTCCGACAACTCCTGCTCGAGAGCGGGCAGCAGCCACGGCGCGAGGCGTGACAGCGCACCGCCCAGCACGACGGCCTGCGGATCCAGCAGATTCACCGCGCCGGTGAGGGCGATACCCAAGGCCGCTCCGGCATCGCTGAGCGCTCGCCGCACCCGTTCGTCGCCCGCGGCGGCGCGCTCGGCAAGCACCTCGCTGCGCACCTCACCCGAGTCGCTCAAGCCGCCCGAGTCGCCCATGCCACCCGAGCCACGTACGCCACCCAAGCCCGCAGCACGCAGAACCGCACCCTCACCCGCGTACTGCTCCAGGCACCCGCGTCCTCCACAGGGACAAGCGGGCCCATCGGGCCGGACGGGCACATGGCCCAACTCTCCGGCGAACCCCCGCGCCCCCCGCAGCAGCCGTCCATCGACGACGAGTGCCGCGCCGATGCCGATCTCCGCCGACACGTGGAGGAAGTCCTCGGGCGATTCGTCGCCGAGCCACAGTTCGGCGAGCGCGCCGAAGTTGGCCTCGTTGTCCACCGTCAGCGGCAGACCGCCGGGCAGGAGTCGGCTCAGGTCGATGTCGCGCCAGCCGAGGTTCGGGGCGCGGACGACCGTCGTGGTGTCACGAGCGACCAGTCCCGGCACCGCCACCGCAAGGCCCGCGGGGCCGAGCCCTTGCTGTTGCGCCTCGGCACACACCTGCCGTACGAGAGCGGCCAGTTCCTTCAGCACGGGGGCGGGGGAGCGGTCGCGGTTGGCGGACCGTCGTTCGGCGCGTGCGCGGATGTCCCCCCGAAGATCGACCGCGCACACCGCCAGATGGTCGACCCCCACCTCGGCGCCGATCCCGACGGGCCCCATCGCGCTGACGGCCAGCGCCGACCCCGGGCGTCCCACCCGTCCAGGACGCTCCGGACCCAGCTCGTCCAGTAGACCCGACCGGATCAGTTCGTCCACCAGCGTGGAGACGGCCGCGCGTGTGAGTCCGATGTGGGAGGCCACCGCGGCACGGGACAGCGGGCCGTGCGTGGCCACCGCGTGCATCACCCGGGACAGATTCCGGCGGCGCATCCCTTGCTGGGTGTCGGGAAGCCCCGCGCCGGATGTCCCCCGGCGCCGGTCGTGCAGCGGTGCGGTCATGCCTCGGTCAGTCCTCACTCCCCAGTGGGCGCCCTGTCCAGGAGCGGCGCCGCGTCGGAGAGTACCCCGGAGATCCTGGACAGCGCCGCCTCGTCGCGCTCCATGGGGTCGAGGACGGGCCCCCGAGCCGTCTCCCAGCGCCTCGCGACGGCGCGCGGATCCTCCTCGGTGAGTAGGCCGGCCGCCTGCGCCGCGGCCCCGAGTGCCACCAGCTCCTGGGCTTCCGGGACCTGCACGGGTCGTCCGGAGAGCCGCCGCACCGTGTGCTGCCAGGCCTTGCCGCGCGCCCCGCCTCCGATGAGCAACAGCGGGCTCGACCGGTCGGCGTCGGTGTCCAGGACGAGGTCGAGGGCGCCGAGCAGTGCGTGCACCGCACCGTCGTACGCGGCCTGCAACAGTTGCCCGGGCGTCGTGTCGTGTCGAAGACCGTGCAGCACTCCGGAGGAGCGGGGCAGGTTCGGTGTGCGCTCACCGTCCAGGTAGGGCAGGAGAGTGACCGAACCGCCCGGATCCACCGCCTCACGCTCCAGGTGGAGCAGTTCGGCCACTCGGTCGACGGCCTGGGTGCAGTTGAGGGTGCAGGCCAGCGGCAACCACGCGCCACACGCGTCGGCGAAGCCCGCCACCGTACCGGTCGGGTCGGCGGGACGGCGCTCCGCGACGGCGTACACCGTGCCCGACGTGCCGAGGCTCAGCACCGGTGTCCCGGGGCGAAGACCGAGCCCCAGTGCCGCCGCCGCATTGTCGCCGGTGCCGGGGCCGACCAGTGTGCCCTTGGAGAAGGGCAGTTCACCGCCGCCCCGGACCGTTCCGACGATCTCCCCGGGCCGCGCGACGCGGGGGAGCAGCGCGGGGTCGAGCCCCACCATGTCGAGAATGCCCTCGTCGTACTGCTCAGGACCCGATGCCCACCAGCCCGTTCCGGAGACGTCGCCGCGGTCGGTCGTGCCGAGGCCGGTCAGTCGTTCCGTGAGGTAGTCGTGGGGCAGGCGCACGGCGGCGGTGGCGCGGGCCGAGGCGGGTTCGTGCTCGGTGAGCCAGGCCCACTTGGTCACGGTGAAGGAAGGCCCCGGGACGCTGCCGACCCGGTCGGCCCACACTGTGGGACCGCCCAGACGCTCCACGAGGCCGCGCGCCTGCGGGGCCGATCGCACGTCGTTCCAGAGCAGCGCCGGGCGCACCGGACTGCCGTCCTTGCCCAGGGTGACGAGCCCGTGCTGTTGCCCTCCGACGGATACGGCGGCGGCCTCCCGCGCCGCCTGACCGCACTGCTCCAGGGCTGTGCACAGAGCGTCCCACCACTCCTGAGGGTCGCTCTCGCGATGCTCCCCGGTGCTGACGCGGTGCCGGGCCTGCCCACGCGCGACCACCCGGCCACTGGACGCGTCGACGACAAGGACCTTGGTGGACTGCGTGGAGCTGTCCACCCCGACGACAAGAGGTCCCTGAGCGGTGGGCGCTGACGACATGACGGTCTCCGTTCCTGCGGCTGTCCCCGGGTGCGCTCCGGAGTTCACTCCTCGACCTTCCCAGCAGCGCCCTCGGATACTAATTTGTAAAGCGCCATGACGAAATAGGCGAGGGAGCCGCACATGAACTATCAGCCCACCCCTGAGGACAAGTTCAGCTTCGGTCTGTGGACGGTCGGCTGGCAGGGCAGAGACCCGTTCGGAGACGCCACCCGAGCCGCGCTCGACCCGGCCGACTCAGTGCGGCACCTCGCCGAACTGGGTGCCTACGGAGTGACCTTCCACGACGACGACCTGATCCCCTTCGGGTCCTCCGACGCGGAACGGGAGGGGCACGTCAAGCGGTTCCGGCAGGCGCTGGACGCCACGGGCCTCGTCGTCCCGATGGCCACCACGAACCTCTTCACCCACCCCGTCTTCAAGGACGGCGGATTCACCGCGAACGACCGCGACGTGCGGCGGTACGCGCTGAGGAAGACGATGCGCAACGTCGACCTCGCGGTGGAGCTGGGTGCCCGCACCTATGTGGCGTGGGGCGGCAGGGAGGGCGCGGAGTCGGGCGCGGCGAAGGATGTGACTGTTGCGCTCGACCGCATGAAGGAGGCCTTCGACCTGCTCGGCGAGTACGTGACCACGCAGGGCTACGACCTGCGTTTCGCCATCGAGCCGAAGCCCAACGAGCCGCGTGGCGACATCCTTCTGCCCACCGTCGGCCACGCCCTCGCCTTCATCGAGCGCCTGGAGCGTCCGGAACTGTTTGGCGTCAACCCTGAGGTGGGGCACGAACAGATGGCGGGCCTCAACTTCCCGCACTCCATCGCTCAGGCGTTGTGGTCGGGCAAGCTCTTCCACATCGACCTCAACGGCCAGACCGGTATCAAGTACGACCAGGACCTGCGGTTCGGCGCCGGTGATCTGCGCAGCGCCTTTTGGCTGGTGGACCTCCTGGAGAGGGGTGGGTACGAGGGCCCAAGGCACTTCGACTTCAAGCCGCCGCGCACGGAGGACTTCGAGGGAGTGTGGGCCTCGGCCGCGGGCTGCATGCGGAACTATCTGATCCTGCGTGAGCGTGCGGCCGCGTTCCGGGCGGACCCCGAGGTGCGTGAGGCGCTGCGTGCCGCCCGCCTGGACGAGTTGGCCGTGCCCACGGCCGAGGACGGCCTCACCGGCCTGCTCGCCGACAGGAGCGCCTACGAGACGTTCGACGTGGAGGAGGCCGCGAAGCGCGGGATGGCCTTCGAGCGGCTCGACCAGCTGGCCATGGACCACCTGTTGGCGGCTCGGGGCTGATCCCGCCCCCGCGTTCGAGCGACCCCGCGCAAGGGGCTCGCCATATGACCGGTACGAGGCGACTCTGGTGGGTATGGCCATGCCGCCCGTACCGCCGCAGCCGCCCCCGCCGCCCAGTGGTCCGCCGCCCGGTGGGGGAGGGTTCGGTCCCCCGCCGGGCGGCGGTTTCGGGCCGCCCCCAGGAGCGCCGCCCCCAGGAGCAGGGGGCTGGCCGCCGACCCCGCCTCCCGGCGGTCCGCCGGGGCGGCGGAGCGGCCTGTTCGTCCTGCTCGCGATCATCGTGGCTCTCGGAGCCGTCGCCGCGGTGGTTCTGTTGGTCACCGGCGACGACGGCGACGACAAGAAGGAACCCACCAAGTCCGACAGCAGCACTGCGCGCGAACCCACACCCTCCTTGAGTATCCCGTCCCGGATTCCGAGCGAGTTGCCCACAGGGTTGCCGAGTGACGTCCCCTCGCTACCGACCGACTTCCCCACGCTGCCGACCGATTTCCCGAGTGATCTCGGCTCGGCCGCCCCCTCGCCCGCCGATGACCAGGTCCCGTACTACCTCTTGAAGACAGGCGACTGCTTCAACGTCGACAGTAGCCAACCCGGCCAGGCCGCGAAGAGGTCGTGCAACGAACCCCACGACGCAGAAGTCGTCAAGTTCGCTGAGCTCCAGGGCTCCTACACGACCGACGCAGCCCTCAAGAAGGCGGCGGCCGCCCTCTGCGAACGACCGCTGGCACGCAAGGCCAGCAGCCAGCCGTCCGGAACGGTGCGCGGGACCCTGGTGCAGTACCCGGACGCCACGGGCTACAAGGTGGGCATCGACAACGTCGCGTGCAGCCTGGCGGGGGACAGCGGCCCGGGCAAGCACAAGCTCACCAAGCCACTGTCCTGACCGAGTCAGTACCGCCGGGGGAGCCGTACGTACGTCACTGTGGTCTCGGTGCCGCTGTCCACGAGGCGGCCGTCCTTGTCGAATGCCTCCGGGCCGTCACTCATACCGAAGTCGTTGTCGTTGATGAGGGCCAGAGTGCGCCTGTCGACCCGGGCGACGCCTTCGATCTTGTCCGGCACGCCCTCGACCGTGTTCAGGTCGACCACCAGACGCTTCCTCAGAACGTGTACTCCGTAGGAGGCGGGGTCGTCGAGCTCCTCCAAGGAGGGCCGCGTCGTGCTCCTGTCCCACTTGCTGCCCAGGATGTTCGCGCCACGGTCCAGTGTGACGGCCTGGAGGCGTGCGGCCTTGTCGGTGCGCTCCTGGACGAGGAGCTTGTCGCGTCCTGTGGCGACGACGGAAGAGATCTTCAGTTCGGACGTGTCGTCCTCACCGGGGTCGACGAGGCCCACGGGATCGAACCGGTAGGCGTACTCGGCGGTGACGGCTTGCTTCGCCGGCGAGAAGCGCAGCAGCCGGGCGGTCCGCGACTCCTCACCCGCGCCCTCGTCAGGCAGGGAGAGCGGGCTCTGCACGGCCATCACCAGGTCACCGCCGGGAAGTTGGGCGAGCCCTTCGAAGCCGCGGTTCGTCTTGCGGTGCAGAAGGACGTCGGGCAGCGCCTCGACCACCGGATAGTCGGCGCCGCGCAGCTTCAGCCCGCGCGGCACGTACCGCTTGATGACCTTCCCGCGCGCGGAGACATGGATGAGGGACGGCCCGTACTCGTCGACCAGCCAGAAGGTGCCGTCCGGGGCACGCACGAGCCCTTCCGTGTCCAGTCCGTTCGGGTCGTACGACACCGGGGTCTTCGCGTCGTACGAGTACGGGGCCTCGTCGCGTCCCTCCTGATTCGGCAACCCGGTGACGGGCTTCCCGGAGGAGGTCGTCAGGGGCAGTGCGGAGACGACCTCGACCTTGTCCCCACGGACCCGGATCTTCACGATCGCCGGGTCGAAACCGGGGACCGGGAAGGTGCGGCGCTTCTTGCCGTCGACCTTGATCTGACCGTTGGGTCCTCGGTCGGCCACTGTCCAGAACTCACCCTTGCGGCCCGTCGGGTACAGGTCGCTGCCGATGCCGCCGAGGTCGACGCCGCGGTCGTCCTTCACCGTGCCCGGCAGCAGCTTGTTGCTGAAGGTGCCGAGCGGAATGTCGTCGAGGGTCGCGGCGGCGGTCACGCGCGCCTCACCGTGCCCGCCGGCCGACCGGCCTGTCGCGGTGCCCGTCACCGCGAGGGCAGCGACCACGGCGAGCGGCAGGCCGATGGCTATGGAACGGCGGACACGGCCCTTACGGGCGGTGTGCGGGGACATCGAGGCCTCCTGAGGCACAGGGTTCGTGACAGCGGCCAGACTTCGCCGCCATCACGAACCCGAGGAGGCCTCCGGGTGAACGAAGGGAGACGTGCCGACGGCGCCTCCCGCGCGGGCAGGAGGACCTAGGGCACCCGGGCGGGCCGCGTCACTCGTCTCCGTCGGCGACGGCCAGTGCCGTCGCCGGGTCCTGGGCCGCAGGCCCTGCGGGAGCCCAACGGCCGCTTTCCTTGCGGTAGGGCCACCAGCGCCCGTCGCGCCCGTGGCGCAGCTGTACATCAGCGCCGACCACGGTCCAGCGGTTGTACGCGGCGTGAAGTCGGGGCCGCTCGTCCTCGTCCCAGGCGGCGTCCAGTGCGGCACGCGCGCGTGCCAGCGCCTCGTCCTCCGGCGTCCACGTCTCTTCGAGGACGTGGAGGGCGGCCCGGCCCCCGAGCCTCCAAGCCCGGACGGCAAGATCGAGCCCGTCCCGACCGCGCTCGGAAGCCGCCGCGAGCCGCGTCTCGATCGCGGTCCCGGGCCGCGCCGCGGCCAGGCGGACAGCGTCCTCCTCAGTCGACAAGTCGTCTTCGACAGGAAGGCGATCGTGGCCGGGTGCCAGCGCATCCGCCAGGACGCGGTACGCCTCGACGGCAGCCTGTGCGCCCAGGAACTCGACCGCGGCCACGTCCAGCCCCGCAGCGGGCTCCGCCTCCGTGTCGAGCGTCGGCGGCACGCCGGGCTCCGCGGGCAGCGGAGGCAGGGCGGGCAGCGGCGGAAGGATGGCGCCGTCCGCGTACGCCTCCGCGGCGTCCACGCCCACCGGACCGGCCTCCTGGGCGTCCCCGCGTGCTTCCTGGGCCTCGGCCGTCGAGGCGCTGCGTGCCTGCAACTCGTCGAGAAGCACCCGCTCCCCGCGCCCTCGCATCAGCAGCAGTACGAACGGGTCCTCATCGAGCAGACGTGCCACCTGATAGCAGAGAGCCGCCGTGTGCCCGCAGTGGTCCCACGCCTCGCAGTCGCATTCCGGCTCGAGATCCCCGATGCCCGGCAGGAGTTCGACACCGGCCGCCGCGGAATCCTCCACCAGGTGCGGCGGCATGTCACGGTCCAGGAGCGCGGCGATGTGACCCGCTCTCTCGATGGCCATCTCCAGGAAGCGGTCCCACGCCTCCGGGCTCAACTCCTGCAGCAGCACATCGGAACGGTGCGGTGTACCGTCCCGATCCTTGACCACTGCCGTGATGCGGCCGGGACGCACGGAAACGGCACCCACGGCGCCCGCGCGAGCGAGCCGACGTCCGGCCTTCAACTGCTGCAGGTCCAGGGCGGTGTCCTCAAGAGCCTTCAACCAGGCCTGACCCCACCAGCTCTGGGCGAACCCCCGCCCGTGTGCGGGCGGCAACGCCGCGAACGTACGCTCCTCCGACCCCGCTCCCGCGCGCGTGCCGTCCCCTTCGTCGTACGCCTCATCGTGGATGTCACTCATCGCGTGCCCCCTCGCAGCTCCACAAGATCCGACAGTTCGGCATCGGTCAGCTCGGTGAGAGCGGCCTCGCCGGATCCGAGGACGGCGTCCGCCAACTCCCGCTTGCGCAGCAGCATGTCGGCGATGCGGTCCTCGATCGTCCCCTCCGCGATCAGCCGGTGCACCTGCACCGGCTGCGTCTGCCCGATGCGGTACGCGCGGTCGGTGGCCTGCGCCTCCACGGCGGGGTTCCACCAGCGGTCGTAGTGCACGACGTGCTCGGCACGCGTCAGGTTCAGGCCTGTTCCCGCCGCCTTCAAGGACAGCAGGAAGACAGGCACCTCACCGTCCTGGAAGCGCTGCACCATGGCCTCGCGCTGCGGTACAGGAGTGCCCCCGTGCAGGAACTGCGAGGGAACGCCACGCGCCGAGAGATGCTGCTCGATGAGCCGCGCCATCTGGACGTACTGCGTGAAGACGAGCACGCTTGCCTCTTCCGCGAGGATCGTGTCAAGCAACTCGTCGAGCAGCTCCAGCTTTCCGGAACGGCCCGTGATGCGGGGCTCGTCCTCCTTGAGGTACTGCGCCGGGTGGTTGCAGATCTGCTTGAGCCCGGTGAGGAGCTTGACGATCAGACCCCTGCGCGCGAATCCGTCGGCGCCGGAAATATCCGCGAGTGTTTCCCGCACCACTGCTTCGTAGAGGCCCGCTTGCTCCGCGGTGAGCGAGACGGCGCGGTCGGTCTCCGTCTTCGGCGGCAGCTCGGGAGCGATCCCCGGATCCGACTTGCGACGGCGCAGCAGGAACGGACGCACGAGCTGTCCGAGTCGCTCGGCGGCAGCGGGATCCGAGCCGCCCTCGACGGCCTGGGCGTACCGCGTACGGAAGGTGCCGAGCCGGCCGAGCAGACCGGGGGTCGTCCAGTCGAGGATGGCCCACAGTTCGGAGAGGTTGTTCTCCACAGGTGTGCCGGTGAGCGCCACGCGCGCGCGTGCAGTGATGGTGCGCAACTGTTTGGCTGTGGCCGAGTACGGATTCTTGACGTGCTGTGCCTCATCGGCGACGACCATGCCCCAGGAGGCCTGGCCGAGCCTCTCCGCGTCGAGGCGCATCGTCCCGTAGGTGGTCAGGACGAACTCGCCGGGTGCCAGATCGTCGAGGTTGCGCTGGGAACCGTGGAAACGGCGTACGCGCGTTCCCGGTGCGAACTTCTCGACCTCGCGCTGCCAGTTGCCCATGAGCGACGTCGGACAGATCACCAGGGTGGGTCCGGCGGACTCTTCCTGCGTCTGACGGTGCAGATGCAAGGAGATCAGCGTGATCGTCTTACCGAGGCCCATGTCGTCCGCGAGGCAGGCGCCCAGTCCGAGCGACGTCATGCGTGCCAACCAGTTCAGGCCGCGCAGCTGGTAGTCGCGCAGCTCGGCGGCGAGGGCCGCGGGTTGCCCGACGGGCTCCATGCCTTCCGGGTCGGCGAGCCGCTCGCGCAGGGTGGCGAGCCACCCCGTCGGCGCCACGTCGACTCGCTGCCCTCCGACCTCGGCCGTGCCCGTCAGCGCGGCACCAAGTGCGTCGATCGGGGTGACTTTGTGATCCTGCTGGTCGCGAGCGCGGCGGACTTCAGCCGGATCGACCAGAACCCACTGATCGCGCAGCCGCACGACCGGGCGGTTCGACTCCGCGAGGCGGTCCAGCTCTGCCCGAGTGAGTTGCTGGTCGCCCAGCGCGAAACGCCAGTTGAAGGCGAGGAGTGCGTCGGCCGAGAGGAAGGACGGCGTATCCGAGGAGAGCTTGTGCGGGCCCTTCTGGTCGCTCTCACCGTCGTCAACCGGGCCGATGACGGCGTGTGCGGTGAGATTGCGCGCCAGTTCCCTGGGCCAGTGCACGTCGACGCCCGCAGCCGCCAACATGCGGGCGCCGTCGCTCAGGAGCGCGGTGACGTCCTCGTCGGCCAGCTCGATCGCGTCGGGGACGCCGGCCGACAGGAGAGGGGCCAGCGGCGGCCACGCGCGCGTGGCGCGACGCAACGCGAGCAGGGCGTCCATGCGAGCACGCGGGCCGAAGGACTTGCCCGAGGGGCCGGATCCCGCCCACACCTCCGCGGCGTCCGCGACCAGCGAAGGATCGCTGACACTGTGCAACTGCAGCACGGCCCGGAAAGGCAGTCGAGTACCGTCGTCGGACAGCGTGGCGAGACCAGGAATCTCCACACGCAGAGAGATCCGCACCCCGGCGTCGTGCCCGGCCGCGACGTCCAGTGCCCAGGAGCGCTGCTCCGGCACATGTTGGGGCTCGGCAGCGGCGAATACGGGCCCTCCCGCGGCCAGCGGCGCGGCGGGGGAGCGCGGGAGTGTGTCGGCCACGGCGTCGAGGAACTGACGCAGCACATGCTCCGGGTCGGACAGTCGCAGCGGCACGCTGTCGTCCAGCGGCAGGGCGTGGGCGGCGGGCGGCATTGCGGCGGCCAGCTCGCGCAGCCGTTGCAGATCCTCGGCACTCAACGGACCGGCGCGCCACGCGTCGTGATCGCTGGCGGAAAGCCCCGGCAACAGCAGACCTCGAGCCGCCAGTTGAAGGGCCAGCACTCCCGCTGTACCCCAGAAAGCGCCTGTCGGATGTGTCTCCGCAGCGGCACGCGCGCGCGTGAGGACGGGCAGCGCGGCGCGGACGGGAACCAGTGTCGCGGACACGGCCGCGAGCTCGACGCCCTCCTCCCCCGGTACGACGAGGGTCAGCTCTTCGTGGGCACCGGCAGAGGTATGGGGCGGCTCGGTGCCGTCGGCGTGCCAGAACGCCACGCGTCCGTCGCGGGGCGGGTCGGCAGGCACGAAGAGAACGGAACAGCGTGATAGTTCGGAGATCTCGGAGGGGGACACGACAGGGAGCCTGTGCACAGCGATGGCGCATTCCTCAAATTTGACTACTGAGACCGGAGCGGCCGAGAGTACAGCACATGGAAGCCTTCGCGAAGCCCACGGCTCAGTGATCCATGACACTTTCCCTTCGGAGGGTGTAGCCAGCCCCCCTGGCAGGCGGTGCTGGCCCCCGGTTGGACACGGGTGGTGCCGCCATGGTTGCCCCAGGTCACTGATCCGTACGTTCTATGAGGTCAGCCCGTTGTCATGAAGACCGGAGACCCACCATGTCCCAGGCCGCCGCAGTAGCGGAACGCTCCCCATCCGGCACACGCTCCCCATCCGGCACAGGCGGGCGGAGCGCCGGAAGTGATTTTGCACCTCTTCTGCGCACGGTCAAGGACCGAGGCCTCCTCAACCGACGCACCGGCTGGTATGCGCGAACCATCGCGGTGAATGCCGTCGGCCTGATCGCCGTGGGCGTCGGCATGTTCCTTCTCGGGACCTCATGGTGGGTGCTCCTGCTCGCGCCGATGCTGTCCATCCTGTGCGCCCGGACAGCGTTCATCGGCCATGACGCGGGCCATTCACAGATATCGGCCGACCGTGCCGTGAGCCGTGCCATCGGTCTCGTGCACGGCAATCTCCTGCTCGGAATGAGCTCGGCGTGGTGGACCGACAAGCACAACCGCCACCACGCCAACCCCAATCACATCGACAAGGACCCCGACGTCGCCGCGAACGTCCTCGTGTGGACCAGTCGGCAGGCCAAGGTCCGCGTCGGATTCCGGCGATGGCTGACCCGTAACCAGTCCTGGCTGTTCTTTCCGCTGACGCTCCTCCAGGGCGTCGCCATGAAGATCTACGGCTTCCAGGACCTGCGGCGCCAGGCTCCGCGTGAACGCGTCGTCGAAGGCCTGCTGCTGGTGGCGCACCTCGTCGGTTACGTGACGTTGCTGCTCACTGCCATGCCCCTCGGTCACGCCTTCGCCTTCGCCGCGGTCCACCAGGCACTGTTCGGTCTGCATCTCGGACTGGCCTTCGCGCCCAACCACAAGGGCATGGAGATGCCGGACCCGAACGGCGAGCGCTGGGGACATCTGCGTCGCCAGGTGCTCACCTCGCGGAACATCCGCGGTGGCCCGGTGACCGACTGGTTCCTCGGCGGACTCAACTACCAGATCGAGCACCACCTGTTCCCGAGCATGCCCCGGCCCCACCTGCGCCTCGCCCAGCCTGTCGTCCGCGCCCACTGTGCCGCCGTGGGCATGTCCTACACGGAGGCCGGCTTTGTCGACTCCTACCGGCAGGTCCTGCGGCACATGTACGAAGTCGGCGAGCCGCTCCGCGTCGAGTAGGCCGGGAAGCCGGTCGAGCAGGCAGGGAGCCAGGACGAGCAGCGGGCAACCAGTAGGGGGCACGACTCAGGGGTCTCTCAGGGTCGCGGCCAGGAACTGTGAGGGAGCGGCTGCCGTTTTCCAAGACAGACAGCGGCACACGCCGCGAAGGAGGCGACGCACATGTCGAAGAAGGCGAAGATCGCCGCAGGTGGTGTGGCGGCCGGGATCATTCTGCTGATCTGGCTGCCGTGGTGGGCAGCGCTCCTGATCGTGCTCGGAGTCCCCGCGGCGGCCTATCTCACGCTCGACTCGGGCCAGCGGCGCCGACTGCGCCGCGTCACTCGCAAGGAGATAGGCCACTGAGACCGCTCGTCCCGGACGGTCCGGCAGGCGAAGGCCACGGATGAGCCGGCAGGCGACTCAGGACGGACGCACCGCCATCTTGTCGAGGGCCTCCAGGAGCGCGGGAAGCTCGGGGCCACGGCCCACGGGGAGTACCTCCCCCGGCTCTTCGTCGAGGAGCACGAAGGCGATGTCGTCGGTCCTGGCGACCAAGGACCAGCCCGGACCGTCGGCCCGCAGAGTGCGCGCGTCACCCGAGGCGAAGGCCGACCGCACCCGTCCGAGGGGTGGCGGCGTGTCCACGTAGGCACGGGCTTCCGCCAGGATGCGCCTGACACCGGTCAGAGGCGCCGCCTCGGCACCCGCCGGAGTGTCCTTCTTCTCGGCCTCCCCGGCCCCCTCCGTATCGAAGTCACTGTCGTCGATCTGTGCCCGCCAGGCCGCCCACTGCAGCGCTATCTCGTCCGCACCCAGTCGCCGCTGTGCGGGGCCCCACTCTCCGGCCAACGGTGGCGCCAGCGGGGGTCGGCCCGACTCGGGGTCCGGTTCGGGGTCGTGCGGGGCAGGTACTCCGGGAGCGGCCACCGCGACAGCGAGCGGCCATCCGGGCAGTGCGGTGACCACGGTGCGTTCGTCAGGGGAGAGGTCGTATTCCATGCCGCAGTCCCACGAGGCGATCGCCACGGCCACGAGCGAGACATCGTCGACGACGACCGTCCAGCGCGCTCCCGCCGCGTCCTGGCCCAGCACCAGACCATAGCCATCGGCCAGCGGCGGCAGATCCAACGCCCCGCAGGCCTCCGGATAGTCGTCGCCCAGCACGCTGGGGAACTTCGCGGGCGTCAGGAGCACTGCCGTCAGTACGTACAGCGCGTCGTCGTCGGCGGCGACAGCGTCGTCCGTCCCGGCCATGCCAGCCTCCCCATCGCTTCATCCGTCGGCGCACCCTAACCACTGGCCCCGGAAATCGTCGAGAGGTGGATGACCAGGAAAATCACCGGCCCATCGCCTTATTGGGGACGAGATCGGCGGGGAGCCCCTCAAGCGGCGGGCAGCCCCAGGAGCAATCGGGCCACGTCTCGAGGTGACTCATCGCGTTCGCGCGCCAGAGCTATGACCGCGCGGCACGCGAGTTCGTTGACACCGAAGGACAGCGCCTCCGGAGAGACCCATCCTGTCGCTTCGTCCATCCTGGTCTGATCGTCCTCCGCGCATGCGGCGACATAGACGGCGGCCGCCTCGAAGAGGTTGTGCGGGCGTTCGTGCTTGCCGCTGCCGCGCGCAGAGCCCTTCTCGGGCTGTGGTGGCTTGTCGGCGCGCCAGAACTTACGGAGTGCGTCAAACATGCGGTCTACCTTCCCCCGGTGTGCGGCACCACCGTTGTTCCCTGCATCTGCCCTACGCCAACGTAGAGTTGCTGATCCGGTGACAGAAGGGGGACCGCGCGGTGAAGCGTTTCGAGCGACTTGAGCAGATCAGGCTCCTGGATCCGGAGCGGGATTACCTCGAGATCTACCGTCTCACCACGACGTTCGAGTTTCCGTGGGACTACACGCGCGCTCTCGAACTCGCCCTCTATCGCACGTATGCGGTGCCCAGTATCGGGCGACTGCTCGCGCAGACGGCAGAGCTGACGGGGCGTACGCAGAAGAGGTACGACGACACGGCCCTCCTGCTCGACACCGTCGTGGAGCACGGATTCACCGGCGACGAGGGCCGCATCGCCATCCGTCGCATCAACCAGATGCACCGTAGCTACGACATCAGCAACGACGACATGCGATACGTGCTGTGCACGTTCGTGGTGGTGCCGAAGAGGTGGATCGACGCCTACGGCTGGCGCAGGCTCTCGCGTCACGAGATGGCCGCCGCCGCCATGTACTACCGCACCCTCGGCCAGCACATGGGCATCAAGGAGATTCCGGACTCCTACGAAGAGTTCGAGAACTTCCTCGACGCGTACGAAGAGGCGAACTTCGGCTGGGACCAAGGGGCCCGCAGCGTCTCCGACGCGACTCTGGACCTGATGGCGTCGTGGTATCCGAGCCCCCTGGCGCCCGTGCTGCGCAAGGCGACCATCGCGCTACTGGATGAGCCCTTGCTGCGGGCCTTCCGTTACGAGGATCCGGACGCGCTCACCCGCTCGCTGGTTCGTGGCGCAGTACGGCTGCGGGGGCGGGTCGTGCGCCTCATGCCGCCGCGCAGGCTGCCGCATTACGCGCGTCAGAACCGGGAGATCAAGGGGTACCCCGACGGGTACGAGGTTGCCGAACTCGGCTCGTTCCCCGTGCCGGGTGTTCGCGGCTGCCCGGTGCCGCACAAGGGCACGTCAGCGAGTACTTCCGTCGAGTGATGCCAAGGTGTCGCGCAGCCAGGCCAGTTCGGCACGGCTCGTCGCTCGGGCGATCGTGAGGATCCCGCGCCGGAAGGGGTCCTCGAGCTCCTCGGCGCGCAGCGGCCGTTCACCGTCATAGAAGAAGCTGGCCGGCTCCTCCAGGAAGGCGAGGCGCTGCCGCAGCACCCCAGCCTGTGCCTCCACGTCGTCGAGGTGGCGCAGGAAGGCGAGAAGTGTGAACCATCGGTTCTCGTCGGTGATGTCCCCCCGCGCCGGCTCGGCGAGTCGCTTCCGCAGTTCCTGCCCGCCGGCCGGAGTGAGGCTGAGGACGTGGCGCGGCGCGGCCACGGCACCCGGCTGAGTCTCCCTGGCCAACAGCCCGGCCTTCTCCAGCCGCTTGATGGCGGGATAGAGGGTGCTTTCCGCCACGGGCCGCACATGCCCGGTCAGCGCGGTGATGCGCTTGCGCAGTTCGTAGCCGTGCAGGGCTGCGTCGTAGAGGAATCCGAGGATGGCCAGTTCGAGCATGACTGCATTCTGCCTCACGCTTACTCGCCCGCTGTACCTCTACTACGCAATACATCGGCACCGATGTATTGTCTCCGGAAAGCCCAGGCAGTGGGCCGAGTGAACGACACGATCAAGGAAACGGGGTGCGGTGGTGAAGGAGGCCCAGTTCGATGCGCAGGGCAGCCGAGTGCGGTGGACCGAGGTGGATGGGGCCGGCCCGGCGCGGATCTACGTCCATGGCCTCGGGGCGGCGTCCACGGTCTATCACGCCCACATAGCGGCACGGCCCGAACTGGCCGGGAGGCGCACTCTGTTCGTGGATCTGCCCGGACACGGCCTCAGTGACCGGCCTGCCGACTTCGGCTATTCCTTGGAAGACCACGCGGACGCAGTGGCCGCCGTCCTTGACGAGGCGCAGGTGACAGGGGCGGAAATCATCGCGCACAGTATGGGCGGCTCCGTGGCCATCGTGCTCGCACACAGGCGCCCCGAGCTCGTGACCAGGCTGGTCCTCACCGAGGCCAACCTCGATCCTCGTCCTCCCGCGACGGCAGGCAGCAGCGGCATCGCTTCGTACACGGAAGACGACTTCATCGCGGGTGGCTACGCCCGCGTGCTGGAGAAGGCCGGCCCCACCTGGGCGGCCACCATGCGCCTCGCGGACCCCGTGGCTCTTCACCGGAGCGCGACCGGACTCGTCGCGGGAACTCACCCGACGATGCGGCGGATGCTCCTGGGGCTGCCGGTCGACCGCGTCTACTTGCAGGGCGACGCGAGCGGAGAGCTTGCTGGGCGCGACGAACTGACGGCGGCAGGGGTGCGCGTGGTCACCGTGCCAGGAGCGGGACACAACGTCATGTTCGACAACGCGGACGCCTTCGCCGCCGCGATCGCCGGGGGATGATCTGACCGGTCTTGTCGCCCGCTGCCCGGGTCGCGATCAGTCCTGGCGCACGGCCAGAGCGAGGAAGCGGGCGTCCTCGTCGACGTACGAGGTCATGAGCCAGCCGGAACCCGCGAGCAGCGGTCCCAGGTTGGCCTCGGCCCGCAGGTCGTCGGGGGTGATCTGCCGCCCCTGACGTGCCGCGAGCGCCGCCCTGCCGATGGGGTGGAAGAGTGCCAGCAGCCCTCCGGGGCGGACGACCCGCCGCAACTCCCGGAGGTTCTCGCCGGGGTCGGGCAGATGTGAGATCAGTCCGGCGCCGAACACGGCGTCGAGTGACTGCGTGCGCACCGGCAGACGTGTCACGTCGGCGAGCAGCAGCTGCCCGGCGAGGTCCCTGCCTGCCCGCGTCGCGGCCTCCAGCATCGCCTGCGTCAAGTCGGCGCCGAGCACGACGCCCGAGGGCCCTACGGCGTCTCTCAGCGCCGGCAGCGCCCGCCCTGTGCCGCAGCCGGCGTCGAGCACGGTGGAGCCGGGGCTCAGGGCGAGTTCGGCAACAGCGGCTCGATAGGCGGGCCCGTCGTCGGGAAAGCGTGTGTCCCAGTCGGCCGCGCGGGCCGTGAAGAACTCTTGGACCTGCGTGTGGTCGTCGCTCATACGACCCATGATCCCGCACAGTGCCGCACGTACGTTGGGCGCACTCGTTCGAGCGTGACGCGATCGTTCAGGGCCGTCTCTCTGTCACATTGCAGCAGCTTTCGAAATGCGCCCCCGTCGTGCGCCTGCCCTCGGACTACCGTCCCGGGGCCATGGGACACCTGGACCACGCCACCTTCGGCTGGCTGACCCCCGTGCTGTCGTACGCGATGGCCAGTATCGGCGCCGCCCTCGGGCTGTGCTGCACCGTCCGCGCCCTGGACGCCACAGGCAGGTCACGGCGGAACTGGCTCATCACCGCCGCCTCCGCCCTCGGGACCGGCATCTGGACGATGCATTTCGTCGCCATGCTCGGCTTCGGCGTCACGGGCACGGAGATCCATTACGACGTGCTCCTCACCTTCGTGAGCCTCCTCGTCGCGATGGCCGTCGTCGGCGCCGGGGTCTTCGCCGTCGGATACGGCCGCGACCGAGGACGCGCCCTCGCGCTGGGCGGACTCACCACAGGGCTCGGCGTCGCGAGCATGCACTACCTCGGCATGGCGGCCCTGAACCTGCACGGTGACGTGCGCTACGACCCGGTCCTGGTAGGGCTCTCCGTGGTCATCGCGGTCGTTGCGGCGACCGCGGCGCTCTGGGCCGGTCTCAACATCAAGTCTCCGCTCGCGGTCGTTGCGGCTTCTCTGGTCATGGGCGGAGCCGTGACCAGCATGCACTACACCGGAATGCTCGCGGTCAGTGTGCGGGTGACCCCTTCGGAGGCCGCCCTGCCCGGAGCCACCACGATGCAGTTCATCTTTCCCGTCGCCGTCGGCCTCGGTTCCTACCTGTTCCTGACCTCTGCCTTCGTCGCACTGTCCCCCACCAAGGGCGAGCGTGAGGCCTCCGTGTCGGCCCAGCGACCCGTTGACGGTGTCGCCTCCTGAGGAGGCATCCGGGGACGGCCGGGACGCCGCACCCCATCCAACCGAGCGAGGAGGCCATGGACACCACCCGAAGCACCTCCGATCCTGCCGCAGGCGCGGCCTCTCATGCCGTGCCTCCTGGACAGCCGACGCGCGGCCGTCGTGCCCACGCGGGCCCGCCGGCCGACGAGCGCCCGGAAGACGAGGACCAGTCCGTAGAGCCCGCGACCTACGGGGCCACCACGCGCGCGGGGTGGTGGCGACTGCGTCCGCGTACCGTCCGGGCCAAGATCGTGTGCCTGCTGATGGTGCCCGTCGTCTCGCTCCTCGCCCTGTGGGGGTACGCGACCGTCACCACCGCGCAGGACGTAGCCCGTCTACGGCAGGTGCAGCGCGCCGACACCGACGTACGCGGTCCGGTCGAGAAGGCCGTCACCGCCCTCCAGGCCGAACGCGTCGCCGCCGTGCGCTACGCGGTCGAGCCCGGAGCCGACCGCAGGGACGAGCTGCGGCGCCGGGCCGCGGTGACCGACCGCGCCGTGGCAGAACTGCGCCTCGGGGGCAAACGGACCGTCGCCGACGGAGCAGGCTTTCCCGAAGGGGTGGGCGACCGCCTGGAGACCTTCGTGACCGGCGCCGAAGGTCTCCGACCGCTGCGGGCCGACGTGTTGGACCGGCGTACCGGCTGGGACGCGACGTACGGCCAGTACACCAGGGCGATCTCCCAGGCCTTCGCGGTGGGAGGTGCCCTCACCGGCATGCCGGACAGCACGCAGGGTTCCCACGCGCGCGTGCTGCTCGAATTCTCCAGGGCGGGGGAGATGCTGGCCCGTGAGGACGCCGTGCTCGCCGCGGCCCGGAGAGCCGGAGCCCTGGAGGGCGAGCGACTCCGGCTGTTCACCGGAGCCGTCGACACCCGCCGCACCTTGACCGAAACAGCGGTCGCGGATCTACGCGGTCCTGAGCGGGCGGCGTGGCGCGGACTTGAGGGAGCCCGGGCCTACGGGGACGTTCGGGCGATCGAGGACAAGGTCCTCGTGGCCGAGCCCGGGCGAAAGGCTCTCGCCGCGGCCCCGTCGACGACGTGGAACGAGGCGTACGCGACCGTGCGGAGCGAACTCCACGCGATCGAGGAAAGGTCGGACCGCAGCGCCGCCGGCCGCTCCGATCCCCTGACACACGGGGTGCTCACCCCGGCGGGTGCCGCGGTCCTGCTCGGACTGGCCGCCGTCGCGGCCTCACTCGTCATCTCCGTACGCATCGGTCGAGAACTCGTGGTCGAGTTGGTGAGCCTCCGCAACGGAGCCCTGGAAATCGCACGACGCAAACTTCCCCAGGCGATGCGGCGGCTGCGCGCAGGCGAAGAGATCGAGACGCGCGCGGAGGCGCCTCAGGGGCCACCTGCGGATGACGAGATCGGTCAAGTCGCCGAAGCGCTCGGCACCGTCCATCGAGCAGCCCTGCGCGCCGCGATCGAGCGCGCGGAGCTCGCAAGCGGCATCTCCGGAGTCTTCGTCAACCTGGCCCGCAGGACGCAGGTGCTCGTCCACCGCCAGCTCAGCCTCCTCGACACCATGGAGCGCAGGGCCGACGACCCCAACGAGCTCAGCGACCTCTTCAGGCTGGACCACCTGACCACCAGGATGAGGCGCCACGCGGAAAGCCTGATCATTCTCTCCGGAGCCGCGCCCGGCCGGGCCTGGCGGAGGCCCGTCTCCCTGACGAACGTCGTGCGCGCTGCCGTCTCCGAGGTCGAGGACTACGCGCGCGTGGAGGTGCGACAACTTCCCGCAACCTCGATCCTGGGCACCGCGGTGGCCGACCTCACCCACCTCCTTGCCGAGCTCGTCGAGAACGCCGCACAGTTCTCGCCCCCGCACACCAAGGTGCGCGTCAGCGGCGAACCGGTGGGCAACGGCTATGCCCTGGAGATCGAGGACCGCGGACTGGGCATGGGCAAGGAGACTCTCGAGGAAGCCAATCGTCGTATCCAGCATTCCGAGGCGCTCGACCTCTTCGACAGCGACCAACTCGGCCTCTTCGTGGTCAGCAGGCTCGCGGCACACCACGACATCAAAGTGCACCTGCGCACCTCCCCCTACGGAGGCACCACGGCGGTCGTCCTGCTGCCGACCGCTCTCCTGCACAGCGGTACACCGGAAAGCCGACAACCTCGCTCGGAGGCCCAGCGGATGGCGCGTGGGACTGGTGCCGCGGCTGATCTTGACGCCAGGGCTGATCTCTACAAGGAGCACGCGCGCGTGCACGAACCAACGGGCCAGGACATGAACGTCGACTCCGTCCCACCCCCCGCCACCCGACCCGCTCTGGCTGCCGCGGTCGAGGCTTCGTCGCCACCCGGCGTCACCACGCTGCGGCTGCACCACGGCCGGGACACCCGCGAGGCGCCGGGCACGAGGACCACGCCCATGGAGACGGACGCCCTCGACATCGCCGGACCCGACGCGGAGGAGGCCGCACAGGACGCGTCGAGTGAACTGCCGCGCCGCGTACGGCAGGCGAGCCTCGCCCCTCAACTGCGCGAACGCCATCCCGCTAGCGGCGGACGCGAGGCAGAGGGCGTCGGGAGCGACGAGCGGAGTCCCGAAGAGGTGCGCGACCGCATGACCGCCTACCGCGACGGCTGGGCACGTGGTGGCGGGCGGCCTCCTGGCACCGGCGGCTCGGCACCCACGCCCTTGGGGTCCGTCCCGGGCAGCGACCGCATCGAAGGAGATCCCGCATGATCCAGGACCGGAGCTTCCCCACCGGGCGAACCGGAGAACTCGACTGGTTGCTTGACGACTTGGTCCTTCGCGTCAGCGAGGTGCGGCACGCGGTGGTGCTGTCCAACGACGGACTCCCGGTTGGCGCGTCGACCGCCCTCACGCGCGAGGACGCCGAGCACCTCGCTGCTGTCGCCTCGGGCTTCCACAGTCTCGCCAAGGGAGCGGGCCGACACTTCGGTGCGGGCGGCGTACGTCAGACCATGGTCGAGATGGACGACGCGTTCCTGTTCGTGGCCGCCGCAGGCGACGGCTCCTGTCTCGCCGTACTCACCGCGGTGACGGCGGACATCGGCCTGGTGGCATACGAGATGGCGCGCATGGTCAAACGAGTGGGAGAGCATCTCTACACTCCGGCGCGCTTCGCCGAGCAGCCACCGGCCGCCGGATGACCGGGGGCGGTGGTACCGATGACCGAGGACATGAGCGGCACCCCGGAGCAGCCGGGTAGCCAGTGGTACGACAACGAAGCGGGTCCCCTCGTCCGGCCCTACGCGATGACGGGCGGACGGACCAAACCGGGACCGCGTGGAGTCCGCTTCGATCTGATCGCCTTGGTGACGCTGGACGACGGCGCGCCCGGAACCGGGGACAGCACGGCACTCGGACCAGAACACCGGGCACTCATCGAGCTGTGCCGCGCGGAGACGCAGTCCGTCGCCGAGCTCGCAGCCGGCGCCGATCTGCCCGTCGGCGTGGTCAGGGTGCTCCTGGGCGACCTGCTGGAGATGGGCTGCGTGAAAGTCAGCCGTCCCGTGCCACCCGCACAGCTTCCCGACGAAAAGATCCTCCGAGAGGTGATCGATGGGCTCCGAGCGCTCTGACGCCATGGGTACCGAGACGACGGCCATGGCGCTGAAGATTCTGGTCGCGGGCGGTTTCGGGGTGGGCAAGACCACCCTGGTGGGTGCTGTCAGTGAGATCCGCCCGCTGCGCACCGAGGAACTGCTGAGTGAGGTGGGCCAGTCGGTGGACGACACCGAAGGGATCGACCGCAAGACCACGACGACTGTGGCCATGGACTTCGGCCGCATCACCATCCGATCCGGCCTGTCGCTGTACCTGTTCGGCACTCCGGGCCAGGACCGCTTCTGGTTTTTGTGGGACGAGTTGTCGCAGGGCGCCCTCGGTGCCGTGGTCCTCGCGGACACCCGACGGCTCGAGGACTGCTTCCCCGCCGTGGACTACTTCGAGCACCGTCGCATCCCGTTCGTCGTGGCAGTCAACTGCTTCGCGCAGACGCGTACGTACGGCGCGCACGAAGTGTCACGGGCCTTGGACCTCGACCGTGGAACGCCGGTGGTGCTGTGCGATGCCCGGGACCGCGACTCGGGAAAGGAGGTGCTGATACGTCTGGTCGAGTACGCCGGGCGGGTGCATACCGCCCGGCTGCTCGACTCCGTCGGATGAGCCTCGGACGGACCGGCGGTAAGCGCGTCAGCCGGACCGCGACGAAACCCGCGAGTCGACTGCGTCAGTCGGAGACAGCGGCGTACGCGAGCACCTTGTTGATGCGCACGCGGACCAGGAGCTCACCCGGAACACCGTTGCGCTCGGCGAACTCCTCGGCGCGGTCCTCGCCCATGTAGCGCGCACCGAGCCGCCCCGCCCAGTGCTTCACCTCGTCGAGATCCTCGCTCAGCTCGGCGCGTCCCTGGAGGACGACGAAAGCGAACGGCGGCTGATCGTCATCGACGCACAGCGCCATCCGTCCGTCCCTCGCGAGGTTGCGTCCCTTGACGGTTTCCCTGCCGGTGTTGAAGACGAGGTCGTCCCCGTCGAGGAGGAACCAGATCGGCGCGACGTGCGGGCTGCCGTCGGCCCGGACGGTCGAGAGTTTGCCGGTGCGTGTGCCGTGCGAGACGAAAGCCCGCCATTGGTCATCGGTCATCTTCTGTGCCATGTCCTCATCATGCTTGCCGGGGCGCCGGTCGTGGGGAAGGCTGGCAGGTCAGATCCTCCAGCCAGGGGGATTCGACGCGGAACGCACACGGGGAGACAGGAACATGGGGCAGAGCATGGGGCTCGGCTGGCTGCTGGACGACCTGACCCAGCGAATGGAGCACGTACGACACGCGTTGGTGCTGTCGAACGACGGCTTGGTGACCGCCGCCAGTTCGGACCTGAAGCGGGAGGACGCGGAACACCTGGCGGCGGTCTCTTCGGGGCTGCACAGCCTCGCCAAGGGGTCGGGCCGCCACTTCCACGCCGGAAACGTCCGTCAGACGATGATCGAGTTCGACGACGCGGTTCTCTTCGTCACCGCCGCCGGCGACGGCAGCTGCCTGTGCGTCCTGAGCTCGGCGGAGGCGGACATCGGCCAGGTCGCCTACGAGATGACGTTGCTCGTGAACCGGGTCGGCGAGCACCTCGGCGTGGACGCACGGCAACCGGAACGCACCCCGGTCGTGGACCTCTGACCTGCACTGACGCTGCCACGTCAAGAGTTATCCACAGGCTCAGCGAGAATCGCGGAGGTCGGTCTACGGTTTTTCCCGAGAGCAATTCACCAAGCACGGGGGAGAACCACGATGACCGGTGACACCATCACGCACCAGGCCGGGCAGACGACCGTCCGGCCGACCGTCACACCGAGCTGGGCAGCCAGGGAACTGGGATTGAAGCGCGGGGAGTTCGACCTGGCCGTCATGCTCGGGCGCATCCGCACGGTAGGGGAGGCGCCGGGTGGGCAACGCCGCGTCACCCGCGGGGAGATCGACCGCGTGCGCGGAGGAGAGGGCTGCCTCGAAGCTTTGCGGGAGGGCGTCAGAGCCGTGGGCACCACGGAGGGTGCCGAGCTCATGGACATCACCACGGCCCGCTTCACCCGCCTTGCCCGCGCGGGCTTCCTGACGCCCGTGAAGTGGTACCTGAATCGGTACCGCACTGTCGTCTGGCTCTATCTCGCCGAAGAGCTGCAGCATTTCGCCGCTTCCGAACTCAACGCCGCACTTCTCACGGGCCGCCTGCCCGAATCGATGCGAGGACGGCTCGAAGAGGGCCAGGACCTGCGGGCCCGCAATTGGCGGGGACGGCACGCCGGATTCCTGCTCCGGCAGTCGGAGGACGCGTGGGAGCGGGTGGCGGTCATGGCTTCGCTGCTCGACCCGGTACAGATCGCGGAGATCGTCCGGGACCCCTACGAACGCGCCTACCTCAACCGGCTCAAGCCCGCGCCGCGCAACAGCCATGGAGGGCCGGAATCGCCCGGGGCGCGCATCGTGGAAAGGATCACGACGGCAGACGATCCCGACGAGATCCGATGGCTGCGCTCCAGCCTTCTGATCGGTCTCGTCCAGGCCCGCGCGCAGCGTCCGGCGCCACGGCCGGCACCGCGAACCGACCATGAACCGAGCTCCCACGCCACGGAGTGGACAGCGCCAGGCGATACCGTCGCGGTGGAGGAGCCGCCCAGAGGCCTGCTGAAGTGGCTTCGCCGCCGTAAACCCTAGGCAGGTGAGGGCCAAACCGTCCCGTCTGCGACGGTGTCATCCCATCGTCGCGTCCAGATCCTTGGCGTACTCCTCGATGGCGGGACGGTAGCCCGCGAGCTCAGGGTCTCCGGTCGTGGTGACGAGCAGCGTCAGAAGCAGCTGCATCCCCTCGTGCGTTCGACCAGTGTTGTACAAGGCCATGGCCAGGAACGTCTTGAGTCCGTTGTCCTCGGGGAACTCGGCCACACCCTCGCTGAGGGTGGCGACCGCTTCCGCGTAGCGACCGAGGATTCGGTACGTGCTGCCCAGGCCCAACAGCGCTCCGCGACGGTCGTCATCCGTCAACGCCGATCCGCTCAGCGCGCGCTCGTAGTACGGCACCGCCTCGGCCTCAAGGCCCAGCGTGTCGTGGACCCACGCCGCCTGGTACGCGACCTCCGCGTCGTGAGGAAGTTCGGCGGACAGAGCGACAAGGCGCTCCCTGGCCTCCTCGCGCCGCCCCGTCTCCCGAAGCCGCACGGCCTGCGACAGCAGCCGATCCCTGTCCGCGCCCGAATGCCCGTTCAATGCCCCCGCCCCTTCACAGTCTCAGCAGCTCTGTCACGCCCGGGTGCTCGATCGTGCCCGCAACCTGTCGCGAACGGAGACACAGATGCCCACCACATATCCCCCGCCTCCTGCCCGCTCAGGCCACTCGCCGGTCAGGCGCCCGATGTCGGGCTGTCCATGTGGCGCTCTCCGTACGGCCGGAACAGCCCCTCCTGAACCACCGACACCAGGAGACGGCCCTCCGTGTCGTAGATGCGCCCCCGGGCGAGGCCGCGGCCTCCCGTGACGATGGGGGACTCCTGGTCGTAGAGGAACCACTCGTCGGCGCGGAAGGGGCGGTGGAACCACATGGCGTGGTCGAGCGACGCCATGTCGAAGCCGCGTGGCCCCCAGAGCGGCTCGACCGGGATGCGGACCGCGTCGAGGAGCGTCATGTCGCTCGCATAGGTGAGCGCACAGGTGTGCACGAGCGGATCGTCGCCCAGCGGTCCCACGGCGCGCATCCACACCGCGCTGCGCGGCTCGGCGTCCTTGATCTCCTCGGCGGTCCAGCGCAGCCGGTCGACGTAGCGGATGTCGAAGGGCTGACGGCGGGCCATGCGTTCCAACTGCTCGGGGAGCGCGCCGAGGTGCTCCTTGATCTCCTCGGCGACCGTCGGCAGCGACTCCGGAGAAGGGGCCGCCAGGCGCGGCGGCAGCTGGTGTTCGAAGGCGCCCTGTTCGGGCTGATGGAAGGAGGCGGTGAGATTGAAGATGGTCCTGCCTTGCTGGACCGCGGTGACGCGGCGCGTGGTGAAGGAGCGCCCGTCCCTGACCCGCTCGACCTGGTACACGATCGGCACGCCCGGGCGGCCCGGGCGCAGGAAATACGCGTGCAGCGAGTGCACCGGACGGTCGCCTTCGGTGGTGCGGCCCGCCGCCACCAGAGCCTGGCCGGCGACCTGTCCGCCGAACACGCGCTGCAAGGACTCGTTCGGGCTGCGGCCCCGGAAGATGTTGACCTCGATCTGCTCCAGGTCCAGCAGGTCGACCAACTTGTCGGCGGGATTGTTCATGGCAGTTCCTCGACTCCTGTCCGGGGCACGCGGATCCTCGGGGCCCTCAGAGCTGACCGACGTCCGTGACCCGGATGACGGCGAGACCCTCCTCGTCGGAAGCGGCGAGATCGACCTCCGCGCTGATGCCCCAGTCATGGTCGCCGTTCGGGTCGGCGAACGTCTGCCGGACGCGCCACAGACCGTGCTCGGGATCCTCCTCGATGAGCAACAGCTTGGGACCGCGGGCGTCGGGACCGGTGCCGAGATCTTCGTACTCGTCCCAGTACTTGTCCATGGCCTCACCCCAGGCGTCCGCGTCCCACCCGGACTCGGCGTCCAGCTCGCCCAGCTCCTCGACGTGGTCGAGAGCTGCCAGCTCGACCCTGCGGAACAGCGCGTTGCGGACCAGGACGCGGAAGGCGCGCGCGTTGGCCGTGACCGGCTTGACCTGGTCAGCCTTCTCCTGAGCCTCCTCGGCCGTCATGACCTCGGGGTTGGCCAGCTGTTCCCACTCGTCGAGGAGGCTGGAGTCGACCTGCCGGACCATCTCGCCGAGCCAGGCGATCAGGTCTTCAAGGTCCTCGGACTTCAGGTCGTCCGGGATGGTGTGCTCCAAGGCCTTGTACGCGCTCGCGAGGTAGCGCAGCACGATGCCTTCGGTACGGGCGAGCTCGTAGAACGACGTGAACTCCGTGAAGGACAACGCCCGTTCGTACATGTCCCGGATGACCGACTTCGGGGACAGCGGGTGGTCGCCGACCCACGGGTGGCTCGTGCGGTACGTGTTGTACGCGTGGAAGAGCAGCTCCTCCAGAGGCTTGGGGTACGTGATGTCCTGGAGCCGCTCCATGCGGTCCTCGTACTCGACGCCGTCCGCCTTCATCAGCGCCACGGCTTCACCGCGCGCCTTGTTCTGCTGGGCCGCGAGGATCTGGCGGGGATCGTCGAGGGTGGACTCGACGACGGACACCATGTCCAAGGCGTAAGAGGGGGACTCGGGGTCGAGGACCTCGAAGGCGGCGAGAGCGAACGTCGACAGTGGCTGGTTGAGTGCGAAGTCCTGCTGAAGGTCGACGGTCAGGCGCACGATGCGGCCCGTGGAGTCCGGCACGTCGAGCTTCTCCACGATCCCGCCGTCGAGCAGGGAGCGGTAGATCGCAATGGCCCGTCGGATGTGCCGCAGCTGCTGCTTCCGCGGCTCGTGGTTGTCCTCGAGGAGGTGACGCATCGCCTCGAAGGCGTTGCCCGGCCGGGCGATCACGGACAGCAGCATGGTGTGCGTGACCCGGAAGCGGGACGTCAACGGCTCCGGCTCGGAAGCGATGAGCTTCTCGAAGGTGCTCTCGGACCAGGCGACGAAACCCTCGGGCGCCTTCTTGCGGACGACCTTGCGGCGCTTCTTCGCATCGTCGCCGGCCTTGGCCAGCGCCTTCTCGTTCTCGATGACGTGCTCGGGCGCCTGCGCCACCACGAAGCCCGCCGTGTCGAAACCCGCACGCCCGGCACGCCCGGCGATCTGGTGGAACTCCCGCGCGCGCAGCGTGCGGACCCGGTTGCCGTCGTACTTGGTGAGGGCGGTGAACAGCACAGTGCGGATCGGGACGTTGACGCCGACGCCCAGGGTGTCGGTGCCGCAGATGACCTTCAGGAGACCCGCCTGCGCGAGCTTCTCCACCAGGCGGCGGTACTTGGGCAGCATGCCCGCGTGGTGCACGCCGATCCCGTGGCGCACGTAGCGGGAGAGGTTGCGGCCGAACTTGGTGGTGAAGCGGAAATTGCCGATCAGCTCGGCGATCTTGTCCTTCTCCTCGCGCGTGCACATGTTGATGCTCATGAGCGACTGTGCGCGCTCGACCGCCTGGGCCTGGGTGAAGTGCACGATGTAGACCGGCGCCTGCTTGGTCTCCAGGAGCTCGGTGATCGTCTCAGTGATCGGCGTCAGACGGTACTCGTACGAGAGCGGCACCGGGCGCGTCGCCGACCGCACGACCGAGGTGGGTCGGCCGGTGCGGCGCGTCAGGTCCTTCTCGAACATGGAGACGTCGCCGAGCGTCGCCGACATGAGGATGAACTGCGCCTGCGGAAGTTCGAGGAGCGGGATCTGCCAGGCCCAGCCGCGGTCCGGCTCGGCGTAGAAGTGGAACTCGTCCATCACGACCTGGCCGATGTCGGCGTCCTTACCGTCCCGCAACGCGATCGAGGCGAGGACCTCGGCCGTGCAGCAGATGACGGGAGCGTCGGAGTTCACGGACGCGTCGCCCGTCAGCATGCCGACGTTCTCGGTGCCGAAGAGCTTGCACAGGTCGAAGAACTTCTCGGACACCAGTGCCTTGATGGGCGCCGTGTAGAAGGTGACCTTGTCCTGGGCGAGCGCCGTGAAGTGCGCCCCCGCCGCGACCAGACTCTTGCCGGAGCCGGTGGGCGTGGACAAGATCACGTTCGCCCCGGAGACCACCTCGATCAGCGCCTCCTCCTGGGCCGGGTAGAGAGTGATGCCCTGGTCCTCGGCCCACGACGAGAAGGCTTCGAAGAGGGCATCGGGGTCGGCGTCGGGCGGCAGCTGATCGATAAGGGTCACACCCCCATCTTGCCTTCCTTCCCACCCGATGAGGGAACCGGAGGTCCCCACGAAGATCACGAACGCTACGCTGTGTCGCCGACGGGGCGTCAGACCAAGGGAAATGGGGCGGGCAACAGCGATGATGGGACCGGCACACTCACTGTCGGGAGCGGCGGCCTGGCTCGGGGTCGGCGCTGCCGCGGCGGCCGCAGGGCACACCATGCCCTGGCCGGTCCTCCTCGTAGGGGCGCTGATCTGCGCAGGAGCGGCGCTCGCGCCCGACCTGGACCACAAATCTGCGACCATCTCGCGAGCCTTCGGACCGGTCTCCCGTGGCTTGTGCGAGATCGTCGACAAACTCTCGTACGCCGTCTACAAGGCGACCCGCAAGCAGGGGGACCCGCGTCGCTCGGGCGGACACCGTACGCTCACGCACACCTGGCTCTGGGCGGTGCTGATCGGAGCGGGCGCCTCGGCCCTGGCGATCTTCGGCGGCCGCTGGGCGGTCCTCGGGATCCTCTTCGTCCACATGGTGCTCGCGATCGAGGGCCTGCTGTGGCGGGCCGCCCGCGGGTCCAGCAGCGATGTGCTCGTGTGGTTGCTCGCCGCGACGAGTGCCTGGATCCTCGCCGGGGTCCTGGACAAGCCGGGCAACGGCGCGGACTGGCTGTTCACCGAGCCCGGCCAGGAGTATCTGTGGCTGGGGCTGCCGATCGTGCTCGGCGCCCTGGTGCACGACATCGGGGACGCGCTGACCGTCTCCGGGTGCCCGATCCTGTGGCCCATCCCCATCGGCCGCAAGCGCTGGTACCCGGTCGGGCCGCCGAAGGTGATGCGGTTCCGGGCCGGCAGCTGGATCGAGCTCAAGGTGCTGATGCCGGTGTTCATGCTGCTCGGGGGAGTGGGCGGCGCGGCCGCGCTCAACTTCATCTGAGGGGTCTCCCGCACTGCGAGAGGCACCCTCGTCCGGAGGACGGTCGCGTCGGACCCGTCGGCTTCGGCTCACGCCCCGCCCGGCTCGTCACCGTGTGGGGAACGCCGCGGTTCGCCGTGCCAGGAGTGCCACAGCGCGGCGTACGCGCCGTCGGCCTCGACGAGCTCCTCGTGGGGGCCCAGCTCGGTCACTCGGCCGTCCCGCATCACCGCCACGCGGTCCGCGTCGTGGGCCGTCTGGAGCCGGTGGGCGATGGCGATGACGGTGCGCCCCCGAAGGACCGCGGCCAGGGCCCGCTCCGTGTGGCGTGCTGTCGTCGGGTCCAGAAGTGCGGTGGCCTCGTCGAGGATCACTGTGTGCGGGTCGGCGAGCACGACTCGGGCCAAGGCCAATTGCTGGGCCTGCGCTCCGTGCAACCGGTGGCCTCCAGGCCCCAGCTCGGTGTCGAGGCCGGCCGGCAGGGCGACCGACCAGTCGGCGCCGACCGCGGTGAGGGCCGCTTCGAGTTCGGCGTCCGTGGCGGACTCCGCCGCTATCAGGAGGTTGTCCCGGACGGTGCCGAGGAACACGTGGTGCTCCTGGGTGACGAGGACGACCTGCTGACGCAGTCGGCCGGGGGACAGGTCGGCAATCGGTACGCCGCCGACGGTCACCGTTCCGGTGTCGGGCGTGTCGATACCGGCCAGGAGGCGGCTCAGGGTGCTCTTTCCCGCCCCCGAGGGCCCGACGACGGCGAGACGCTCACCGGGACGAACGGAGAGGCTGACCCCGCGCAGGACGTCGCCGCCAGTGTCGTACGCGAAGCGCACTTCCCGCACCTCGATGCGGTCGCCCTCGGGGGTGCTGCCGGAGGAGGGCTCGGAAGGTCCCTTCGGGGCGGCGGCCAGTCCTTCGACGCGGGCGAAGGAGGCGCCGCTCGACTGAACCCGTTCGACCTGCTGAAGGATCGTGTCCAGGGGCTGGGAGAGCTGCTGGAGATACAGGGCCGCGGCGACGACTGTGCCGAGGCTCACGGACCCCTGGTGATGCAGTACGCCTCCGAGGAACAGCACGGCGACGACCGGGATCGCGTACGAGATGTCGATGGAGGGGAACAGGACGCTGCGCAGGAACAATGTGCGGTCCTGAGCGGCGACGCACCGCTCGATCTCCGCCTCGCTGTCCGCGATACGACGCTCGCGCAGCCGCAGAGCGTCGACGGTGCGGGCTCCGGAGGCGGTGGCCGCGAGCACTTCCGCCAGTGCGGAGTGTGCCGCGCCCTGGTCGAGGTAGGCGGAACGCGCACGGCGCAGGTACCAGCGGGTGGCGAACCAGATGCCGGTGAGGCCGAGCACGCCACAGGCACCGAGCAGCGGGTCGAGAAGGAAGACCGCGGCCAGGATGAACACCGCCTGCACCGCCGCGACGAACACATCGGGCCCGGTGTCGCGCAGCATCTGTCCGGCCGTCGCCACGTCGGTGGTGCCGCGTGCCGTCAGATCACCGGCACCGGCTCGTTCCACCACCGAGGCGGGCAGCGCGAGTGCCCGGTCGACGAACTGTTCACGGATGCGGGCGAGGGTCCGCTCGCCGAAGCGGTGGGCGAGGTAGCGGGCGTGGCGCGCCAGAAGGAGCTGGGCGAGGGCACCGGCCAGGATGCCGAGGGCGAGGCGATCGACGGCGTCGACGCCACCGCCGTCCCTGACCGTGTTGATGATGCGGCCGAGCAGCCAGGGACCGGTGAGGCCCGCTGCCGCCGCGAGTGCGTTGAAGGCGATCATCGTGGCGAACGCGCCGGTGTCCTGGCGGATGAGGTGGACGGCGGCGCGGCGGACCTGGTGGCGGTCGGCCACGGGCAGCTGACCGGGTACGGAAGGCACGGCAGCCCGGCCGCGGCGGGACGACGTCATCGGAGGGCCTCATGAGTCGGCTCGTCGGAAGGGTCAGGGCGAGTGCGGTCTTCTGCCTCGTGTTGGTTGCCCGCTTCGTGGCCTTCACCCTCGCGGCCCTTCGCATCACGGTCCTCGGCCACGTGGCTCTCCGTCTCGGCGCCTTCGTCCGTGCCGCGCGAGACCAGGCGCCGGTAGTCGGGGTGCCGGGCGAACAGGTCGGCGTGACTGCCGGTCGCGCTGACCCGACCGTCGACCAGGTAGTGGACGACGTCTGCTCGGTCCAGGACGAGGGGGGACGTGGTGGTGACGAGAGTCGTGCGGCCTGTGCGGGCGGTGCGCAGCCGGGTGGCCATGTTCGCCTCGGTGTGGGCGTCGACGGCAGAGGTGGGTTCGACGGCCAGGAGGACTTCCGGTTCGGCGAGGAGGGCCCGGGCCAGGCGGACACGCTGACGCTGGCCACCGGACAGGTTGCGGCCGTGGGAGTCGAGCGTGGCATCGAGCCCGTCCGACAGGCCGAGGACGATGTCACGGGCCATGGCCGCGTCTACCGCGCGGGCGATTGCTTGCTCGTCCGGCGCGCAGCGGCCGGCGACGGCGGCGCGCACCGTACCTGCGAAGAGGTCGGCCTCGTTGTCCGCCACCAGGATCCGGGTGCGGACCTCGTCCAGAGCGACGGCGTCGATGCGTACCGAACCCCAGGTGGCCAGGGAAGGAGCGAACCGACCCAGACGGTCGACGATGTCCGCTCCGTCGGAGGTGCGAGCACTGACGAGCGCGGTGAGGAGCCCGGGCACGACCTCCACACCGGACAGCGGGTCGCGCAGCACGGACGGCTCCCGCGGCCCGGGCACGGGCTCCGCACGCGCGGAGGACTCCCACTCCCCGGGTGCCAGGTTCAAGAAGTCCACGACCCGCCGTGCGGCGACCAGGCCCCGGCTGATGTCGTAGCTGCCTTCGATGAGGAACGTCACCGGCAGGACGAGCACCGCGACGTAGCCGTAGACGGCCACCAACTCGCCCACGGTGATGGTGCCCTGGGCAGCCATGCGCGCGGCGAGCCAGGTCACGGCGGCCAGGAACAGAGTGGGCAGGCCGATGCCGAAGGCCTGGACCCAGCTCATGCTCGAACCGACCCGGTAGCCCTCGTCACGGAGCCGTCGCGACCCCTCGCGGTACCGGGCCGCGAACACACCCTTGCCACCCAGGCCATTGAGGACACGGAGACCGCCGGCGAGGTCGCCGAGAATCGCGGCGAGTGCGCCCTGACGCTCCCGGTAGGCCGACTCGGCTCCCTGCAGGCGGCCGAGGAACGGACCGATCAGCACCGCGAGGAGAGGCACGCCCACCAACACCACGACGGCGAGCGGCGGAGAGACGGACAGCAGCAGCGAGGCCACCACGAAGTAGGCGATCACGGCACCCACTCCGGGGCCCGTCACGGTCAGGGTCTGGCTGATCACACCCACGTCGGAGTGACCGATCGTGACGACCTCACCGGCCGAGACGCGACGTGGCAGGGCCGCGCCGAGGCGGGTCGCCTGGTCGACCACGACGCGCACGGTACGGAAGTAGGCGTCGAGGCGGATCCGGGTCATGGTGCGGTGCCGCATGATCGCCAGCCAGGCGTTGAGGAGCCCGATGCCGAACAGGGCCGCGCACCAGCCGACGAGGGCGGAGCGGTCGCCCGGTCGCAGACCGTCGTCGATGGCGCGCGAAAGGACGTACGGGGGCAGGGTGAGGCAGACCATCCACACGCTGCCCAACAGGGCTCCGAGGACCACACGTTGGGGTTGGCTGACGATCGCCCACCACAGGTAGCGGGCAGGCCCGCGCCGGTCGGGGGCGCCAGGATTCGTGGACGGTGCAGCCATCTTCGTACCCTAACTACCCCCGCACCAGCGGTAACAGGCCCCCTATGGGGAGACCGCCTACCCGTGCCAGGACCGCCACAGCGCTGCGTACGCGCCGTCTGCTGCCACCAGTTGATCGTGGCTGCCCAGTTCCGCGATCCGGCCGCTCTCGACCACCGCGATGACGTCCGCGTCGTGCGCGGTGTGCAGCCGGTGGGCGATCGCCACCACCGTGCGGCCGTCCAGCACGCGGGCGAGGGAACGCTCCAAGTGCCGTGCCGCGCGTGGGTCGAGGAGCGATGTCGCCTCGTCCAGTACCAGCGTGTGCGGGTCGGCGAGGACCAGACGGGCCAGAGCGATCTGCTGGGCCTGCGCGGGTGTCAGCGCGAAACCGCCGGATCCGACCTCGGTGTCGAGGCCCTCGTCGAGGCCGCGTGCCCAGTCGGCCGCGTCGACCGCGCCGAGCGCCGCCCACAGTTCGGCGTCCCGGGCTCCGGTCCTGGCCAGGAGGAGATTGTCGCGCAGGGACCCCACGAAGACATGGTGTTCCTGGTTGACCAGGGCGACATGTGCTCGTACCTGCTCGGCGGGCATCGCCGACAGCGCGGCACCGCCGAGGGTGACGTGACCGGTGCGCGGACCGTAGATCCCGGCCAGGAGCCTGCCCAGCGTCGACTTGCCCGCGCCCGACGGGCCGACCAGGGCGACACGAGAGCCGGGCTCGACGGCGAGGGAGACCTCGCGAAGCACGTCGACGCCGGGGCGGTAGCCGAAGTACACGTCGTCGGCACGGACATCGCGCCCATCCGGGGAGACAGAAGCGTCCCCGGCATCCGGCTCGATGTCACGGACACCGACGAGCCGGGCCAGCGATACCTGGGCGACCTGCAGTTCGTCGTACCACCGCAGGATGATGCCGAGCGGGTCGACGAGCATCTGGGCGATCAGGACGCCGGTGGTCAGCTGCCCCACACCGATCCAGCCCTGGAGGACGAAGACACCACCGATCATCAGGGTCGAGCACAGCACGGTCGTGTGCGTGAAGTTGATGACCGGAAAGAGGACCGACCGCAGGTAGAGCGTGTACCGTTCCCAAGCTGTCCATTCCGAGATGCGGCGCTCCGACAGCTCGACGCGGCGACGGCCGAGGCGGTGCGCCTCGACGGTGCGTCCCGCGTCGACGGTCTCGGTGAGGGCGGCGGCCACGGCGGCGTAACCGGCGGCCTCGGAGCGGTAGGCGGCGGGCGCCCGTTTGAAGTACCAGCGGCAGCCCACCACGAGCAGAGGCACGGCGACGAGCACGGCGGGCGCCAGCGGCGGCGCCGTCACGACGAGCCCGCCGAGCAGCAGCACCACCCACACCACACCGATGGCGAGCTGCGGCACCGCTTCGCGCATGGCGTTGGCGAGACGGTCGATGTCCGTGGTGATGCGAGAGAGCAGGTCTCCGGTGCCGGCCCGCTCAAGGACGCCCGGCGGCAGCCCGACGGACCGCACGAGGAAGTCCTCGCGCAGATCCGCCAGCATCCGCTCACCGAGCATCGCGCCGCGCAGCCGCACCTCCCGTACGAAAAGGGCCTGTACGAGCAGCGCGATCACGAACAGGGAGATCGTGAACTCCAGGTGAAGGTCGCGAGCGTCGTCCGACACCTTCTCGACCAGGTCGCCGAGCAGATAGGGGCCGACCATCGAGGCGACGACGGCGAGCGTGTTCACCAGGATCAGCAGGAGGAAGGCCCTGCGGTGGCGCTTGAACAGTTCGGTGACGTAGGTGCGTACGGTCGCGGCCGAGCCGACGGGCAGGGTTTCCGCCGTCGTGGGGGCCGCCGGATCGTAAGCCGGGGGCACCAGGCCGATCATGCCGTCTCCTCGATGTCGAAATCGGTCAGGATGTGCGTTTTCGTATGGGCGTGCGTACTCGTACTCGTACTCGTGTCCGCGTTCGCGTTCGTCGCTGTGCGGGCGTCCGCGGCGGAGCGTTCCGCGTCGGTCTCCCTGGTGACGACCGCGCGGTACCGCGGCTCGGTGTGCACCAGCTCGCGGTGCGCCCCCACCGCCGCGACCTCGCCGTCGGCGAGGAAGACGACACGCTCGGCGCGGTCGAGGAGCAGCGGCGACGACGTGAGCACCACGGTGGTGCGTCCTCCGCGCAGGTGCCTGATGCCCTCGGCGACCCGGGCCTCGGTGTGCGAGTCGACGGCGGACGTCGGCTCGTCGAGTACCAGTGCCTCGGGGTCCGTGACCAGGGAGCGCGCCAGGGCGAGGCGTTGGCGCTGGCCTCCCGAGAGGGAGCGGCCGCGTTCCGTGAGGTGGGCGGCCATCGGGTCGTCGTCGGTCGAGGCCTGGGCCAGGGCGTCCAGGACGTCGGAACACTGGGCCGCGTCGAGCGCTTCCTCGGGGCTGACGGCCCCCGACGCCGGTACGTCGAGGAGCTCGCGCAGCGTTCCGGAGAGGAGGACGGGGTCCTTGTCCTGGACCAGGACGGCGGTGCGTGCGGTGGCCAGCGACAGGTCGTCCAGCGGTACGTCGCCGAGGCGCACGGAAGGCAGGTCCGTGGCCCCGTCGAACGCGGGATGCCCGCCGAGACGTTCGGCGAGACGGCCTGCCTCGTCCGGGTCGCCGCAGACCACCGCGGTGAGCCGTCCGGCGGGCGCGAGCAGCCCGGTCGCCGGGTCGTACAGGTCGCCGGTGGGCGTGAGGGACCCGCCCGTGGGGAGCTTGGCCGCCTTCGCGGAGGCCCGTTCACCGAGGCGATCACCGAGACGTTCACCGAGGTGTTCGCCGAGACGATCACCGAGACGATCACCGAGGGGGTCGACGGGACCATCGGCCTGGCGCTCGGACGCGTCCCGCGCGCCCGCGCTCTCCGTCGTTCGCTGGAGCGAGAGCACGCGTGCCGCCCGCTTCGCGGAGGGCCGCGAGAAGGAGTACGCCATGGCGATCTCTTCGAAGTGCCGCAGCGGATAGTTGAGGATCATGATGGCGCTGTAGACGGTGACGAGCTCGCCGACCGTGACACGGCCTTCGCGGGCGAGGTGTACGCCCTGCCAGACGACCGCGACCAGCAGCAGGCCGGGCATCAGGACCTGGATGGCCGAGATGACGGCCCACATGCGGGCGCTGCGGACGGCGGCTGTGCGGACCTCCTGCGACGCGGTGCGATACCGGTCGAGGAAGAGTTCCTCGCCGCCGATGCCGCGCAGCACCCGGAGTCCGGCGACGGTGTCCGATGCCAGCTCGGTGGCCCGACCCGCCTTCTCGCGCTGGTGGTCCGCTCGGCGCGTGGCGCGGGGCAGCAGCGGTAGGACGGCGAGGGCGAGCACCGGGATGCCGATCGCGACGATGATGCCGAGTGCGGGCTGGTAGACGAGGAGGCCGACACAGACGAGGACAACGGTGAGCGCCGCCGCGGCGAACCGCGACAGGGCCTCCACGAACCAGCCGATCTTCTCGACGTCGCCGGTGGAGACGGCCACGACCTCGCCCGCGGCGACGCGCCGGGTCAGCGCGGAGCCGAGCGTGGCTGTCTTGCGGGCCAGGAGTTGCTGTACACGGGCCGCGGCGGTGATCCAGTTGGTGACCGCGGTGCGGTGCAGCATCATGTCGCCCAGCGCGATGGCGATGCCGAGGAGGACGATCAGCGAGCCCGCGAGGGCGAGCCGTCCGCCGGACCGGTCGAGGACGGCCTCGACGGCGACGCCGACCATGTACGGCAGGCCCGCGATGGAGCCGAAGTGCAGCAGGCCCCAGGCGAGGGACTTGAGTTGTCCGCCGAGCTGGTTGCGGCCCAGCCACAGCAGGAAGCGTGGCCCCGAGCGGGCATCGGGGACGCCGGGGTCGGGATACGGAAGGTCGCGAATCTGCATGACGTCCCAGGAATCGGTGCGGCGGCCGTCGCCCGGGCGAATGCGTAGCGGGAGCGCACGGCGGTTACAAACCGTGAAAGGTTCGCCTCACGCGGTGGCCCGAGGCAAACGGTTTTCCGCCCTGAGGTAAAGAATCAGCCCGGTCGCGGCGTGGGTAGCGGGGCTTGACGAGGGTTACGCGGACGGGGTGCGACCATGGGCGGATGCGAATAGCCGGTACGGTGCGAGTGGTGGTCGCGGCAGCGGCCTGCGGTGTCCTTCTGACGTCCTGCGCGAGTGGAAGTGACGACAGCGCGAAGAAGGGCGACGCCGGCGCCGACCATGGAAAGAGTCCTCAGGCCGGGGCCGCCGACTCGCGGACAATCCCCGATGTCGGCGACCGGTTGCAGTCCAAGATTCCCGCGCAGTCCCGCCAGGTCGTCGCGGTCTACGGCGACGGTGAGGATTCGGCGAAGTCGACCGTCGTGCTCTACACGAAGTCGGGGGCGAAGGGCACCACCTGGGAGAAGGCCCGCAGCTGGCCCGCGCACAACGGCAAGAAGGGCTGGACGACCGACCACCGCGAGAACGACAAGCGCAGTCCGGTCGGCGTGTTCACGCTCACCGACGCGGGTGGCGTCCTCGCCGACCCGGGGGCCAAGTTCCCGTACACGAAATCGTCGTCCATTCAGGCCCCGCACTACTGGCCCAAGACGCACTGGCACGATTTTGACTACGTCATCGCGATCGACTACAACCGCGCCAAGGGCACCCCGCCGAACGATCCGACGCGGCCACAAGGCCAGGCCAAAGGCGGCAGCATCTGGTTGCACATGGACCACGGCAGCGGCACGTCGGGCTGCGTGAGTCTGTCGAAGCCGGCGATGGAGTACTTGCTGCGCACGCTCGACCCGAAGCAGCATCCGGTCGTGGTCATGGGCGATCGGGCACATCTGGAGGCGTAAGGCGTAAGGCGTGAGGCCTCAAGCGGTAGGCGTGTTGCGCGGGCGGCACCATTGCGGTGATCGGCAACTGCCCATAGAAATCCCCCATGAGAAGACGCGTCATGTCCATGCTCGCCGGAGCGACCCTCGCGGCGAGCACCCTCCTCGGTGCCGGTCCAGTAGCGGCCGACACGGCGGTAGGCACAGCGGCCGGTACGCCCCCCGTGGAATTCGGCGACGACTGGCACGACCCGGTCACTGCCGCGCCGCCCGTACCGAAACCGCACACCAAGTCCTGCGAAGTGACGGTCGCCGAGGCACAGTTCAAGGACTTCACCCCGTACAAAGGTGAGTACACGCCTCCGACGAAATGCGGCAAGGGCCGATGGGGCAAGGTGGTGCTGCGGCTGGACGGGAAGGTGAAGGGGCGGCAGTACGACCGTCTCGGGTACCTGCGCATAGGCGGGGTCGAAGTTCTGCGCACATCGACTCCGGAGCCGTCGGTCGACGGCATCACCTGGTCCGTGGAGAAGGACGTCACCCGCTACCGCGAGACGCTGAGCCGCGACCAGCAGGTCGAGATGCTCATCGGCAACGTCGTCAACGACACGTACACCGGCATCATCGACGTCAAGGCGACGCTGACGTTCTACGAGGCGGCCAAGCCGACGACAGTGCCTGACCGTGTCCTCCCGCTCGGCGACGGCAAGGACGGCGCCACCCTCACCACGCCGCGCAACAGCGAACGCATCGTCGCCGAGGTGTACGCCACCGGCTCAGGCGGAGGCTGTGAGGAGTACTGGTATCTGACCGTGCCCGGCGCCGCGCCCTACTCCTGCAAGGCCGATCACGGCCCCTACCGCGAGGTGCAGGTCAAGGTCGACGGACAACTGGCGGGCATCGCCGCGCCGTTCCCGACCGTCTGGACCGGTGGCTGGTCTAACCCCTTCCTCTGGTACGTGATCCCGGGGCCCCGCGCCTTCGACATCAAGCCCATCGAGTACGACCTGACTCCCTTCGCGGGCGTTCTCAACGACGGCCGCGCCCACCGGGTGGAGGTCTCCGTCGTCGGTGTCCCCGAGGCGCAGACGGGATGGAGCACACCGGTCAACGTGCTGGTCTGGCAGGACGAGAAGAGCGACCGCGTCACGGGCAGGTTGACCGGCCACCAGGAGAACACCCCGGTCAACACGACCAAGTACATGCCCGGGACGGGCGAAGAGGCGCACCGGCTGGACACCGAGGGCGGTCACCGGCTCCGCGTGTCGGGGTACGTGAACACGTCGCACGGACGGGTGGCGACGACCGTGACCCGCAGCCTCGCGAACACGTCCCTGCACCGCTGGACCGAGGGTGAGTCGACGGACGCGCTCAAGGCCACTTGGACGGACCGGGAGACGGTCACCGCGGGTCGCCGCGCCGTGCGCACCGACCGGACGTACACCATGGACGGCACCACGACCCTGGGCGCCGGTGACCGGCTGCGCACCGAGATCTCCCTCGGCGACCGCGCCGAGAGCGTCACCAGGACGGGAGGCCGGCGCACCGGCTGGTCCGTGCTGGACGACCGTTACGACGGCGACGCGACGTACACGGCGAACGTTCCCCGCGATCAGCGGCACGCCGTGGGCACATCGCGCGAGCGCTACCGCCTGACCGGCGACACGGGCTGCTACGACCGGACGATCGCCACCGCGCAAGGAACCCTGACGCGGGACCATCGGCGCTGCTGAACGAGAAGGGGTGGTGGGCGACGCATGCGCCGCCCACCACCCCGAGCCGGCGGCCCCTTCGCCCCCTAGGCCATGCCCCTTACGCCTTGGGCTTCTCCGAGTCCACTCCCGGCCGCTCCTTCTTCCACAGACCACGCGTGAAGTCGGGGATCGCCTGCGGCGCGCCCTTCGCCTTGATCGACAGGTGGCTCAGCGGAACGGGGGCCGTCCATGTCGCGGCGTCGTACACGTCGAAGTCGGGGACCAGGCCGAGCTGCATGGTCTGCATCAGACGGAAGATCATGATGTAGTCCATGCCGCCGTGGCCGCCGGGCGGGTTGGAGTGCTCCTTCCATAGCCAGTGGTCGAAGTCGGCGTACTTGGCGAAGTCGCCCCACTCGTCGTTCGTGTGGTCCGGCTCTATGTAGATGCGCTCGGGGTAGTCCTCGAAGACGCCCCGTGTGCCGCCGAGGCTGTTGATCCGCGAGTAGGGGTGGGGCGTGCTGACGTCGTGTTCCAGGCGGATGACCCGGCCCTTCGCCGTCTGGACCAGGCTGATGGTGCGGTCGCTCTCGATGTACGTCTCCTTCCAGCTCGGGTCCCCCGCGGGCATGTGCTCCTTGCGGTACTCGGCGAGGCCGAGGGAGGGCGTGCCGAAGCTGGATATGTGGGTGGCGCGGTCGCCGCGGTTGACGTCCATGTAGTTGGCGACGGGACCGAAGCCGTGGTTGGGGTAGAGGTCGCCGCGCAGCCGGGTGTGCCAGAGGCGCCGCCACGGCCCCTCGTAGTAGTCGGGGTCGAACATCAGGCCGCGCAGATCGTGGTTGTAGGCGCCCGCGCCGTGCAGCAGGTCGCCGAACTTGCCCGCGTGCGCCATCCGCAGGACGCGCATCTCGTTCCTGCCGTAACAGCAGTTCTCCAGCTGCATGCAGTGTCTGCGGGTGCGCTCGGAGAGGTCGACCAGCTCCCACAGCTCGTCGAGGCGCAGGGCGATGGGACATTCCACGCCCACGTGTTTGCCGTTCAGCATCGCCGACTTGGCCATGGCGAAGTGGAAGTCCCAGGGCGTCGCCACGTACACGAAGTCGATGTCCCCGCGCTTGCACAGGTTCTCGTAGTCGTGGTCGCCCTTGGTGTACGTCGCCGGGGCGGGCTGGCCCGCGGCCGTGACCTTCTTCGCGGCGGCCGCGGTCTTGTCCTTGACCGGGTCGCAGAGCGCGACGACGCGCACGCCGGGGATCGCGAGGAACAGGTCGATCATGCTGCCGCCGCGGTTGCCGAGTCCGATGATCCCCACCCGGACCGTCGAGCGGCGCTGGAACGGCACGCCGATCATCGTCTTGCCCTTGCGCGCGGGCGCCGCGGCCGTGTCCTCCGCGGCTCCGGGCCCGGCCGCTCCGGTGGTGGCCGAGCCGTGGGCGTCTGCGTGCGCCGTACCGCTCGCGAAGGCGGCGACACCGAGCCCCGCGCCGGCGAGGCCCGCAGTACGGAGTACCGCGCGACGTGAATGGCCGTCACCCGCCCCGCCGCTCTCGGTGCCGTCCGGAATGGTGCCTTCAGGGTGCGGTGTGACGTTCTCGTCGTGCATCGGACCTCCGTAGCTCAGGGCGGCTGGTCTCTACCACTGGGGCGGAAGCCACCCTGGTAGGAGGTCCGGTCGGGGCGCAAGAGACAGGAGGTGCCGAAGAGTTGGATTTATCGAAGGCCCACGCCCCCCCCATGGCGAGCCCCCCTGGCGAGCCCACCTCTCTCGCGGGCCCGCCCCTCACGGGCGCGTCACGCGCTCCAGTTCCAGGAGTACGGAGTAGTAGCCGCGACCCGTAGCGTGGTCCATGCCCACCTCGCACATGCGGTTCGCGGAGAGATGCGCGTCGAAGGGGCGGGACATGACCTCCGCGGCCTCCTTGCGCGTCGCCGACTCCGTGAGCTCCTTGTGGAGCATGCCCCGGTCGCCCGCGAAGGCGCAGCACCCGGCGTCGTCCGGGACGACCACCTCGTCCGCACACGCCTCGGCGACGGCACGGAGCTGCGCCTCGTCGCCGAGGTGCTGCATGGAGCAGGTGGGGTGCAGGACGGCGGAGCCGACCGTGCGGTGCACCGTCAGCCGGGGGAGCAGTTCGTCGGCGGCCCAGACGATCGAGTCGACGACCGTGAGCTCCCGGTGCAACTCCCGGTTGTCCGCGGTGAGATAGGGCACGACCTCGTGGGCGATGCCGAGCGTGCAGGACGAGGCGTCGACGACCAGCGGCAGGCGGCCGCCCGCCGTCCAGCCCCACGCCGCCTCGACGATGCGATTGGCCATGACCCGGTTGCCCGCGACGTACCCCTTCGAGTGCCAGATCGTCGCGCAGCACGTTCCCGCGACATCGTCCGGAATCCACACCGCCTTCCCCGCGCGAGCGGAGACGGCGACGACGGCCTCCGCCAGGGAGCGGTCGCCGGGGCTGCCGAAGATGCGGTTGACGCACGCCGGGTAGTAGACGGCGGATGCTCCCACGCGCGCGGTGCGCGGCAGCTTGCGCGCCGCTGCCCCGGGGATCCGCGGCAGCCATTCCGGGACGAGGTCCGGGCGCACGGCCTTGCGTGCGCCGCGGGTGACCGCGGTGAGCAGGCGGTCGCTGATCCGGTCGGCGGCGGCCACCGCGAGCCGCGCCGACGCCTCGACGGCCTTGAAGTTCTTCGCGACGACAGCGGCCGCCCTCTCCTCGCGCGGTGAGTGCCGTGCGTGCCGGAACTCCTTCATCAGGGCGCCCGTGTCGATGCCCACAGGGCAGGCGATGCTGCACGTCGAATCGCCCGCGCAGGTGTCCACGGCGTCGTACCCGTACGCCTCGACGAGGCCGTCCTCCACCGGGGAGCCCGCCGGCTGGCGCATCATCTCGCGGCGCAGCACGATGCGCTGGCGCGGTGTCGTGGTCAAGTCCTCGCTGGGGCATGTCGGTTCGCAGAAGCCGCACTCGATGCACGGGTCGGCGATCGGCTCCACCCTCGGGATGGTCTTCAGGCCGCGCAGATGTGCCTTCGGGTCCCGGTCCAGGACGATGCGGGGAGCGAGCACTCCGTCCGGGTCGATGACCTGCTTCGTGCGCCACATCAGCTCGGTTGCCTTCGGGCCCCATTCGAGCTCCAGGAACGGCGCGATGTTGCGGCCCGTGGCGTGTTCCGCCTTGAGGGACCCGTCGAAGCGCTCCACGGTCAGCCGGCAGAACTCGTCCATGAAGGCGGCATAGCGCTCGACGTCGGCGGGGACCGCCGCGTCGAAGGCGAGCAGGAAGTGGAGGTTCCCGTGCGCCGCGTGGCCCGCGACGGCGGCGTCGAAGCCGTGCCGCGTCTGGAGGTCGAGCAGCGCTTCACAGGCCTCGGCCAGCCGAGTGGGCGGAACCGCGAAGTCCTCGGTGATCAGCGTCGTGCCCGAGGGACGGGAGCCGCCGACGGCGGTGACGAACGCCTTGCGCGCCTTCCAGTAGCCACCGATCGTCCTGGCGTCGCGCGTGAACGCGTTGGTCACCGACGGCACGGGAGCGGTCAGTTCCAGGCCTTCCAGAGCCTTCGCGGCCGCCGCTTCGTACGCCTCCTGCGCGGCCTCGTCGGGGGCGCGGAACTCGACCAGGAGCGCGGCCGTCGACTTCGGCAGCTCCGCCCAGTCGGCGGGCACTCCCTGGACGCTGACCGAAGCCCGCAGGGTGTTGCCGTCCATGAGCTCGACGGCGAGGGCGCCCGCCGCGTTGAACAACGGCACAGCGGCGGCGGCCGCGGGCAGCGAAGGGAAGAACAGCAGAGCGGTGCTCGTGTGCCGGTCCAGCGGCAGCGTGTCGAAGACGATCTCGGAGAGGAAGCCGAAGGTCCCCTCGGAGCCGACCATCAGGCCTCGCAGGATCTCCACGGGCGTCGTGCCGTCGAGGAACGCGTCGAGGCGGTAGCCGTTGGTGTTCTTGATCTCGTACTTCTCGCGGATCCGGGCCACCAGCTCCGGGTCGGCCTCGATCTCGCGTTTGATCGTCAGCAGGCCCGCGCACAGATCGGGCTCCGCGTGCGCAAGCTGTTCGTCCGCGTCAGGCTCGGCCGTGTCCACGACCGTGCCGGAGGGGAGGACGACGGTGAGCGAGGCGACCGTGCGGTACGAGTTGCGGGTGGTGCCCGCCGTCATGCCCGACGCGTTGTTCGCGACGACGCCACCGACCGTGCAGGCGATCGCGCTCGCGGGGTCGGGGCCGAGCACGCGGCCGAACCGGGAGAGCGCCGCGTTGGCCCGCACGACCGTCGTGCCGGGGCCGATGCGCGCGCGCCCGCCCCCGTCGAGCACCTCCACGCCCGACCAGTGCTTGCGCACGTCGACGAGGATGTCCTCGCCCTGCGCCTGGCCGTTCAGCGACGTACCGGCCGCGCGGAAGACGACTTCGCGGCCCTTGCCGTGCGCGTACGACAGGACGGCCGACAGGTCGTCGATGTCCTCGGGGACGACCACGACCTGCGGCACGAAGCGGTAGGGGCTGGCGTCCGAGGCGTACCGCACCAGGTCCGAGACCTTCGTCAGGACCTTGTCCGCGCCGAGCAGCGCGATCAGTTCCGAGCGGAGCGGCTCCGGGGTGCCGCCGCCGCGCCGGTCCGGCACGCGGTCGTGGGCGGGGCCGTCCGTGCGCGACGCGGCACCGGGGCGCAGGGCGTCGGGCTCGGGCTCCAGCAGTGGCATGAGCTCTCCTCGGCGGTCGTCCCCGGCACATCAGCGGGCCGGGGTTCAGCAGCGGCGGACGTCCGGCACGTCGAACAGCGCGTTCAGCAGCACGCCCAACTGTGCCCGCTGTTCGGCGTCCAATGGGGCAAGGATGTCCTCCGCGGCGGCGCGGCGCGCGCCGCGCAGCTCGCCCAGGGCCTTGAGCCCCGCGTCGGTGAGCTCGATGCGGATCACCCGGCGGTTGGTGGGATCGGGCGCGCGGCGCACGAGATCGGCGGCCTCCAGGCCGTCGACCAGCGTGGTCACGGCGCGGGGCACGACCTCCAGGCGCTCGGCGAGATCGGCCATGCGCGGCGGCGTCTCGTAGTGCGCGAGGGTGCGCAGGAGGCGGGACTGCGCGGGTGTGATGCCGGTCGGCACCAGATGGCGTTTCTGGATCCGCTGCAGCCTGCGGGTCAGTCGGAGCAACTGTTCGGCGAGCAGGCCGTCGGGGTCCGGGGTGTTCATGCGGGAACATTACCAGGATCTTGTGCATTGTGAGTATAGGTAACAGTGAGCTATGCTCCCTGAGTCATTGTCGTCCGAAATCCCGTAGGAGCCCATGCGTCACGACGAAACCACCTGGACGCCGCAGCCCCCTGCCCCCGGCGAGGAGCCCCAGCCGCGCCAGATGCGCCGCATCCTTCGCCTCTTCCGTCCCTACCGAGGCCGCCTCGCGATCGTGGGCCTCCTGGTCTGCGCCGCCTCGCTCGTATCGGTCGCGACTCCGTTCCTGCTGAAGGAGATCCTCGACACCGCCCTGCCACAGGGGCGCACGGGCCTGCTGAGCCTGCTCGCGCTCGGCATGATCCTCAGCGCGGTCGTCACGAGCGTCTTCGGCGTCCTGCAGACCCTGATCAGTACGTCCGTGGGGCAGCGCGTCATGCACGACCTGCGCACCGCGGTGTACGGCAGGTTGCAGAGCATGTCCCTGGCCTTCTTCACCCGCACCCGAACGGGCGAGGTCCAGTCCCGGATCGCCAACGACATCGGCGGTATGCAGGCGACCGTCACCTCCACCGCCACGTCCCTGGTCTCGAACCTCACCAGCGTCGTCGCGACCGTCGTCGCGATGCTGGCCCTTGACTGGCGGCTCACCGTCGTCTCGCTCCTGCTGCTCCCGGTGTTCGTGTGGATCAGCCGTCGCGTCGGCCGTGAGCGCAAGAAGATCGCCACGCAGCGACAGAAGCAGATGGCCGTCATGGCCGCGACCGTCACCGAGTCGCTCTCCGTGAGCGGCATCCTCCTCGGCCGCACGATGGGGCGTGCCGACTCCCTGACCAAGTCCTTCTCCGACGAGTCCGAGCAGCTGGTCGACCTGGAGATCCGGTCCAACATGGCGGGCCGCTGGCGCATGGCCGTCATCACGATCGTGATGGCCGCCATGCCCGCCGTCATCTACTGGACCGCCGGCATCGCCTTCCAGATGGGCGGCCCGACGGTCTCCATCGGCACGCTCGTCGCCTTCGTCTCGCTCCAGCAGGGACTTTTCCGGCCGACCGTGAGCCTGCTGTCGACCGGCGTGCAGATCCAGACCTCGCTCGCGCTCTTCCAGCGCATCTTCGAGTACCTCGACCTGCCCGTCGACATCACCGAGCCCGAGCGGCCGGTGCACCTCGACAAGATCAAGGGCGAGGTCCGCTTCGACGACGTCGAGTTCCGCTACGACGAGAAGGCGGCCCCCACGCTCCAGGGCATCGACATCGTCATACCCGCGGGCGGCAGCCTCGCCGTGGTCGGCCCCACCGGCTCCGGCAAGTCGACGCTGAGCCACCTCGTCCCCCGGCTCTACGACGTCACGGGCGGACGCGTCACCCTCGACGGCGTCGACGTGCGTGACCTCGACTTCGACACCCTCGCACGCGCCGTCGGCGTGGTCTCCCAGGAGACGTACCTCTTCCACGCCTCCGTCGCGGACAACCTGCGCTTCGCCAAGCCCGACGCCACCGACGAGGAGCTCTTCACCGCCGCGCGCGCCGCCCAGATCCATGACCACATCGCGTCCCTCCCCGAGGGGTACGACACGGTCGTCGGCGAGCGCGGCCACCGGTTCTCCGGCGGCGAGAAGCAGCGCCTGGCCATCGCGCGCACCATCCTGCGCGACCCGCCGGTCCTGATACTCGACGAGGCGACCAGCGCCCTCGACACCCGCACGGAGCGGGCCGTGCAGGAGGCCATCGACTCACTGTCGGCGGGCCGGACCACCCTCACCATCGCCCACCGGCTCTCCACCGTCCGCGGCGCCGACCAGATCGTGGTCCTGGACGGCGGCCGGGCCGCGGAGCGCGGCACCCATGAGGAACTCATGGAGCGGGACGGCCGTTACGCCGCCCTGGTTCGCAGAGACGCCCAACTGGAGCCCGCGACATGAAGATATGCCAGGAATATGACCATTTGCGGGTTACCGTGCCCGCATGCAGACCAAGACTCCGAGACGCGGAACGATTCGACTGACGCGACGGGGCCGGATCGCCCTGATCGCGGCCGGAGCCGCCGCCGTGGCCGCCGCCGTGGCGGTGCCGCTGCTGCTTCCCGACGACGACGAACGGCCCGAGACGCTGACCATCCCCGAGGGGTGGCGTTCCGGCCAGGTGTACGCGGCCGTGGACAAGGCCCTCGAGGTGCCCGCGGGCACCACGAAGAAGGCACTCCCGAAGGCCGACCTCAAACTCCCCAAAGACGCGGGCGGCAACCCCGAGGGATATCTCTTCCCGGCGACGTATCCGATCAGCTCACAGTCGACCCCGGCATCCGTCCTGTCGTACATGGTGAACACGGCCAACAAGAAGTTCGGTGCCGGCCAAGTCACGGCCGGCGCGGACCGGAATGCGCTGAACGTCTACCAGAGCGTCACCATTGCCAGCATGATCGAGGCGGAAGCCGGTTCCAAGGACGAAATGGGCAAGGTCGCCAGGGTCATCTACAACCGCCTCGACCGGGGCATGCCCCTGCAGATGGACTCCACCATCAACTACGCGCTCAACCGCTCGACGCTCGCCACCAGTGAACGCGACACGAAGATCAACAGCCCGTACAACACCTACGCGCGCATGGGCCTGCCACCCACGCCGATCGGCAACCCCGGCGAGGAAGCGATGCGGGCGGCGATCAACCCGACTCCGGGGGACTGGCTCTATTTCGTCACCGTAAAACCAGGAGACACGCGTTTCACATCAGACTTTCAGGAACACCAGAAGAACGTAGGGGAGTTCAACAAGGCGAAGTAGCGGGAGGGCGAAAAGTGGCAATGTCCAGGGGGGTGCGCTCGGCCATCGTGTCTGCTCCGTCTTGACCTCAACCGTGGTTCAGGTAGAACGCTTTTCTCTGAACGTGCCGCTCAGTGTGCAGGAGGAGCCGACCATGGCCGCACTAATAACACGTGCCTTTCCCGATGTCCGGCGGGCGGACGCCGGGACGATCCTCGTCAGCTCCTGGACCCTGCCGGCCCCAGGGGTGCAGAAGCAGGCCGCGGACCTGGCGATCGAGAAGTGGGAACACCAGGAACGCCCGGACGCCATGCTCTCGTTCACCACCTTCCTCAGCGAGAACGGCCGCGAGGTCCTCAACTACGCCCAGTGGACGGACGACGATTCCCAGCGGGAGTGGACGCGCGCGGCCCGGCGCTCCCATGACATCGGCGGGGTCGAGCGCATGGTGCTCGGCATCGAACGGCCAGGCGAGGTGCGCTACTCGCTCCACCGCAGCTACACGTCCGAAGAGGAAGCGGACAGCGCCCCCGGCGCCCTCGTCACCCCCACCTTCGAGACCGAAGGGCCGGACAGCCAGCGCGCGTTCATCGACGGCGTCATCGCGATCCTGGAGCGGACCCGGCCGCCGGGGCTGCTCGCGGCCCACTTCCACATGAGCAAGGACGGGCACGGGGTCCTCAACCACGCCGAGTGGCGGGACATGTCCGCCTGGCGGCGCTTCGCCGAGAGCGGCGGCACGGTCGAGATGGGCATGCTGATCGAGGGCTTGGAGGGCGTCGCTCCGGCTCCGACGCAGCTGGGTGTGCCGCGCTATCTCCCGTACAAGAGCCTGGTGAACGTCGAGGCACCCTGAGCGGCGGTCACCTCAGCCCTCCCGCTGGACCGGTTCGGCCTCTTGTGCCGCGTTGAGCGGCGCGAGAGGCTGGCAGGCGCGCGCGACGTCAACCGGCGCGGCTCATCCAGTACCGCACTGCACCGCACATGGCCCGACCCCGTCCCTGGTCAGTCGATGAAAGGTTCAGGTGCACCGGGAATGAGAATGCCCTCCCGTCGGCGGCAGACAGCGGTGCTGCTCTCCGCCGCGCTGACGGCCACCGGTCTCATCGTCGCCACGCCCTCCTCCCACGCCGAGGCCGCTCCCGGTTCCTCCGGCGGGGACCTGCGGCTTGCCAGCGGTTCCGAGACCGCCGTTCCGGACGGCTGGATCGTCGTGCTGAAGGACTCCGGGCGGCTGACGGACTCCGCCGGGACCGGGTCCGGGTCCGGGTCCGTGTCCGGCTTGGCGCGTGAGCTCGTCGGGCGGGCCGAGGGAGCGCGGCTCGGACATGTGTACCGGGCGGCGCTGCACGGGTTCTCGGCCCGGATGAACCGTGCGGAGGCGGCCCGGATCGCCGCGGATCCCCGTGTCGCGTACGTCCGCCAGGACACCCGTGTCCGTATCGACGGCTCGAAGGAGCAGGCCGCGAAGGGCCGAACCGCGAAGGAGCAGACCCAGCCCAACGCGCCCTGGGGTCTCGACCGCATCGACCAGCGCCGCCTCCCGCTGTCCACCACGTACACCTACCGCACCACCGCCCCCGGCGTGAGCATCTACATCATCGACACCGGGCTGCGCACCACCCACGCGGAGTTCGGCGGGCGCGCCTCCGTCGGGACCGACACCGTCGGCGACGGCAGGAACGGCGACGACTGCAACGGGCACGGCACGCACGTGGGCGGCATCGCGGCGGGGAAGACGTACGGCGTGGCCAAGCAGGCCAGGCCGGTCGCGGTGCGCGTCCTCGACTGCCAGGGGTCGGGCACCACGTCGGGGGTCGTCGCGGGCATCGACTGGGTGACGGCGAAGGCCGCGAAGCCGGCGGTCGCGAACATGAGCCTCGGCGGGGCGGCCAGTGACGTCCTCGACAGCGCGGTGCGGCGCTCCATCCGCTCCGGCGTCACGTACACGGTCGCCGCGGGCAGCTCAGGCCAGGCCGGCGGCGCCTGCAACACCTCGCCCTCCCGCGTGCCGGAGACCATCAGCGTCGGCGCGAGCGACCGCGGCGACCGCCGGGCGTCCTCCTCCAACTACGGCTCATGCGTCTCCCTGTTCGCACCAGGCGTGCAGATACCTTCCGCCTGGAAGGACAGCGACACGGCGACGGCCACCCTCAGCGGTACGTCGATGGCCACCGGGCACGCGGCCGGCGCGGCCGCGCTGCATCTGGGGTTCCGGCCCACGGACACTCCGGCGCAGGTCAAGAAGGGCCTCGTGGACAACGCCACCACAGGAGCGCTGCAGGGCACCCCACCCGTCACGCCGGACAAGCTGCTCTACACGCTGTACCTCGGCTAGGCCGGGCTCGGGACCGAGGTTCCGGCCAGCAGCCGCTGGACGTCGCGCACCGCCGCGCGCCCCGCGCGGTTGGCGCCGATCGTGCTGGCCGACGGTCCGTATCCGACCAGGTGGATGCGGGGGTCCGCGGCGACCCTCGTGCCCTCCAGGCGGATGCCGCCGCCCGGCTCGCGCAGCCGCAGCGGGGCCAGGTGGTCGACGGCGGGGCGGAAACCGGTCGCCCAGAGGATCACGTCCGCGTCGACACGGCGGCCGTCGGTCCACTCGACGCCTGTCGGTGTGACGCGGTCGAACATCGGCAGCCGGTCGAGGACACCCTCGGCCCGCGCCCGCCGGATCGCGTCGTTCGTGGGCAGCCCCGTCACGGACACCACGCTCCGCGGCGGCAGGCCCTCGCGTACGCGCTCCTCGACCATGGCGACGGCCGCGCGCCCCCAGTCCTCGTCGAAGGGCCCCTCGCGGAACACCGGCTCGCTGCGGGTGACCCAGGTGGTCGACGCCGCGTGCGGGGCGATCTCCATGAGGTGCTGCGTGCCCGAGGCGCCGCCGCCCACGACGATCACTCGCTGTCCCGCGAAAGCCTCGGGGCCCGGGTAGATCGCGGTGTGCAGCTGGCGTCCGCGGAACGAGTCCTGGCCCGGGTAGCGAGGCCAGAACGGCCGGTCCCAGGTGCCCGTCGCGCTGATCAGGGCACGTGTCGACCACGTGCCGGCCGACGTCTCGACGAGCAGTCTGCCGGCCTCGCCCTCACGGACTGCGCGCACGTCGACGGGGCGTCGTACGTGCAGGTCAAAGCGTCGTTCGTACTCCTCGAAGTACTCCCCGACGACCTCGGACGACGGGCGTGCGGGATCCGCGCCCGTCAGCTCCATCCCGGGGAGCGCGTGCATCCCGTGCACTTTCCCGTACGTCAGGGACGGCCACCGGAACTGCCAGGCACCGCCGGGCCGGGGAGCGTGGTCGAGGACCACGAAGTCGCGGTCCGGCTCGTAGCCGACCCGCCGCAGGTGGTAGGCGGCGGACAGGCCGGCCTGCCCGGCGCCGATGACCACGACGTCCACGTCACGGACCGTGGTTGCGGCGGATGCGTCTCGTACCCCGATGTCGTTCACGTTTCTACTAACTTCACCGGAGTCCAGGATCTTCCCGACGGACGCCGGATCCTACCGACGGCTTCGGAACCTCCCGACGGGCGCCAGATTCTCCCGACGGACGCCGGAACCGGCCTCGGCGTCCGTCGGGACCGGCTCGTCTCAGCGGCCGCCCGCGACCAGGAGCGGCGCGCCGCCCGGTGCGGAGGCGGGCCGTCCGTTCGCCGCCGGCACACCGGACAGCGGCGACGCCGGGATCCGCGGCAGCAGCCCGCGCGCGGCCAGCTCGGGAATCACGCCCTCGCCGAACCAGTACGCCTCCTCCAGGTGCGGATAGCCGGACAGTACGAAGTGCTCCACGCCGAGCGCGTGGTACTCCTCGATCCGGTCGGCGACATCGGCATGGCTGCCGACCAGCGCCGTGCCCGCCCCGCCGCGCACCAGACCGACACCGGCCCACAGGTTCGGCGAGATCTCCAGCTTGTCGCGCGAGCCGCCGTGCAGCGCGAGCATCCGCTGCTGGCCCACCGACTCGCTGCGGCCGAGCGCCTCCTGGGCCGCAGCGATCGTGTCGGGGTCGAGGTCGTCGAGCAGCCGGTTCGCGGTCGCCCAGGCGTCGGCGGCCGAGTCGCGGGAGATCGTGTGCAGCCGGATGCCGAACCGGACCGTGCGGCCCTCCTGCTCGGCGAGCCCTCGGATCCAGTCGATCTTCCGCTTCACCTGCTCGGGCGGCTCGCCCCAGGTCAGGTACACATCCGTGTGCCGGGCCGCGACCGGCCCCGCAGCGGCCGACGAGCCCCCGAAGAAGATCTCCGGCAGCGGATCCGGCGGCAGCGCGGTGAGCCCGCCGTCGACCTGGAAGTGCTCGCCCCGGAAGTCGAACGGCTTGCCGCCCCACACCCCTCGTACGACCGAGAGGAACTCGTCGGTGCGGGAGTAGCGGCGGTCGTGGTCCAGATGGTCGCCGAACCGCCGCTGCTCGGTCGAGTCGCCGCCCGTCACCACGTTCAGGAGCAGCCTGCCGCGGGTGATGCGCTGGTACGTCGCCGCCATCTGCGCGGCCAGCACGGGGGAGATGACGCCGGGGCGGAACGCCACGAGGAACTTGAGCCGCTCCGTGTGCTGGGCGAGCGCGACCGTCGTCAGCCAGGCGTCCTCGCACCACGTACCGGTGGGCGTGAGCACGGCCTCGAACCCCAACTGCTCCGCGGCCTTGGCGATCTGGGCCAGATACTCGATGTCGGGCGCGCGCACGCCGCTCACCGGGGTGACGCGGGAGCGTGTGATGCCTCCGTCGGTGTAGGCGTGCCGGTCGACGAGGGTGCGGCCGTCGCCGCCCGTCGGCAGGAACCAGTGCAGGTGGACGTTCATGGTCAGGACTCCTTGCGGTACGAGCGCGGCTCGGTGGTGGAGGGCGGCAGGTCGCCGTTGAAGCGGGTGTCGACGAAGTCGCCGAAGTCGATGCGGCGCGGGATCAGCTTCAGATCGGTGAAGGTGTCCGCGATCTCCTGCTCGGACGCGATGACGTTCTTGTCCACGGCCACCTGGACGCGGGTGCCGTTGGTGCGCTTGACGGCGTCGAGCGCGACCTCGTAGGGGAGGCCGGTGTCCCGCGCCCAGACCTTCGCCCACGCCTTGGGGTGCTTGTATACCCAGTCCTGCGCCCTGCGGAGCCGGTCCAGGTAGTCGGAGATCGCGGCGGCCTTCTTCTTGTCGGCGAGGGCGCCGGGCGCCGCCGCCTGGAAGGCGAGGCCGTTCGACAGCCCGTCGCCGTCGGTCAGGACGCGGCCGGTCTTCGCCCGCAGGACCTGCGAGGTGTACGGGTCCCAGACGGCCCAGGCGTCCACCTTGCCGCTGGTGAACGCGGCGAGCGCGTCGGCCGGCTGCAGATACTTGACCTGTACGTCCTTGAAGTCGAGCCCGGCCTTCTTCAGGGACGCGACCAGATTGAAATGCGCGGACGAACCCTGCGCCACGGCAACGGACTTGCCCTTCAGCTGCTGCGGCTTCTTCAGCGGTGAGTCGTCCGGCACGAGGATCGTGTCACCGGCGGCCGCGCCGTGGCTCGCCGCCACCACGGAGATCTTCGACCCCGCGCCGGCCGCGAAGACGGGCGGGGTGTTGCCGATGCCGCCGATGTCGACGGCCTTGGCGTTGATGGCCTCCAGGAGCGGCGGTCCGGAGGTGAAGGTGGACCAGCGGATCTTGTAGTCGAGGTCGTCGAGCTCTCCGGCCGCGCGCAGCACGGCCTCCGAACCGCCCTTCTGGTCGCCGACGTTGAGGGTCAACGACCCCTTTCCGTCGGTGCCGCCGCCCGAGCCGCCGATGGAGCTGTCGGCGGACGAGGTGCCGGAGCAGGCGGCGAGCAGCAGGGCCAGGGGGAGGAGCAGGGCGGCGGGGGCGGGGCGTGGTCGTCGCATGGCGGTTCCGTTCGCTTCGGTACGTGGGGACGGGCGGCGGTGCGTGGAGCGGGAGCGGGAGAGGGAGCGGGAGAGGGGGGATCAGGGGGCGGCGGCTTCGGCGGGCACCTTGGTGGACTCCTCGGCGGACGAGGCGGGCACGTCGATGGGCGCCTCGACGGACCCCTTGGCGGGCGCCTCGACGGACCCCTTGGCGGGCGCCTCGATGGACCCCTTGGCGGGCGCCTCGACGCCGAGGCGTTCGAGCAGCTCCGCGCGGAGCTCGCCGAAGCGGGGGTCGGAGATGCCGCGCGGCCGTTCCAGGTCGATCTCCGTCTCGTACGCGATGACGCCGTCGTCCATGACCAGGACCCGGTCGGCGAGGAGCACCGCCTCCTCGACGTCGTGCGTGACGAGGAGGACCGCGCATCCGCGCCGCTGCCACAACTCGTCGACGAGACGCTGGGCCTTGATGCGCGTCAGCGCGTCCAGCGCGCCGAACGGCTCGTCGAGCAGGAGCAGATCAGGCTCGCGCACCAGCGCGCGGGCCAGCGAGGCGCGCTGGGCCTCGCCGCCGGACAGGGTCTTGGGCCAGGCGTTGGTGCGGTGCTTCAGGCCCACCTCGGTCAGGGCCTGCTCGGCGACGTCCCGGTCGGGCCTGCCCGGCAGCCCGAGCAGCACGTTGCGCCACACCCGCTTCCACGGCATCAGCCGGGGCGCCTGGAACGCGACGGCCTTGCGGCGCGGCACGAGCACGGTGCCCTCGATGTCACGGTCGAGCCCGGCGAGGATGCGCAGCAGTGTCGACTTGCCGCAGCCGCTGCGGCCGAGGAGTGCCACGAACTCGCCGGGACGCACGTCGAGGTGCAGGTCGTCGATGACGGCACGACCGTCGAAGGTGCGGGTGAGGCCGTCGACGCGGACGGCGGAGGACACGGAGGGCACGGAAGGCACAGTCGTGGTCACCGGCCGGTGAACGTCGGTCGCCATTGCAGCAGCAGCCTTTCGAGGGTTCGGACGACGAAGTCGGCCGTCAGGCCGAGGAAGGCGTAGACGACCAGGCAGACGACGATCACGTCGGTGCGCAGGAAGTCGCGGGCCTGGACCATGAGGAAGCCGAGACCGGCGTCGGCGTTGACCTGCTCGGCGAAGACGAGGGCGAGCCAGGAGATGCCCAGCGAGTAGCGCAGCCCTGTCATGGCACCGGGCAGCGCGCCCGGCAGGATGACGTGCCGCACGAGGCCCCACCGCGACAGGCCGAGCGACTCCCCGGCCTCGATCAACTGGGCGTCGACGCCTCGGATCCCGGCGTACACGTTGAGGTAGAGCGGGAACGAGACACCGAGCGTGATGATCGCGATCTTCGGTGCCTCGCCGATGCCGAACCAGATGATGAACAGCGGGATCAGCCCGACGAACGGCACGGTGCGCAGCATCTGCACGCTGGCGTCCACGAGGTCCTCGCCGATGCGGAAGAGCCCGGAGACGAGCGCGAGCGTCGTCCCGACGACGGTCCCGAAGAGCAGCCCGAGCGCGACGCGCTGCAGGGAGACGCCCATCGCGTTCTGCAGGGATCCGTTCTCGATGAGATCGCCGGCGACGCGGGCGACGGTCCCGGGCGAGGCGAGCACGTCACCGGCGAGTACGCCGGTGGCGCTCAGGACCTGCCAGAGCGCGAGCAGCGCGAGCGGTCCCGAGGTGCGGCGCAGCCAGCGGGGGACGCGGGCGCGGCGGGTGGAGGAGGGGACGAGGGCTTCGAGTTCGAGCTCAGGCTCAGGCTCGGGCCCGGTCTCAAGCTCAGGATCAGAACCCGTTTTAGGGGATATGTCGGGTGAGGATGGATGCGGCGGGGCGTGACTGATGCTCACGGGGGCTCCACGGGGGGAGAGGCAGACGTGACGGGGTCACCGGCGGCCGAGGCGGCGGCTCGACCGCGAGGCCGAGCCCGGACCCGAGCTCAGGCCCCGCATGCGGACACGCGGGAGCGGCACGGGTTGCTCAACGGCAGGAACCGGGAGAGAGGAGAACGCGAAAGCGGGGAAAGGGCGTCAGCGGCCGCGACGACACGCGGAGGAGGCCACCCGCAGCAGGTCGATGTGACCGCGCGTGGTGAGCAGGGCTGAACGCAACATGCGGCAGAACGTAGCCACTTCGTCAGCGCACGGTCAATGGCGTCTCGAAAGGCGGACTCCCGGTATCAGGGAATGGGAGCCGGCGTGGGGGAGGATGGACCCATGCCCGATGCGTTCACCACCCGAGTCCTGCAGGTCACCACCGGATCGACCGAGGTCGTCCGTGATCTCACCGCCGACTGCGAGGCCTTCCTGCGCGAGGCGGCCGACGGCCGCGACGGCCTCCTCAACATCTTCGTCCCGCACGCCACGGCGGGCATCGCCGTACTGGAGACGGGGGCGGGCAGCGACGACGACCTGCTCGCCGCGCTGCACACGCTGCTCCCCGCGGACGACCGCTGGCAGCACCGCCACGGGAGCCCCGGCCACGGCCGCGACCACGTCCTCCCCGCCCTGGTCCCGCCCCACGCGACCCTGCCGGTCGTCGAGGGCCGGCTGGAGCTGGGGACGTGGCAGTCGGTGTGCCTGGTCGATACGAACGTCGACAATCCGGAGCGGAAGGTGCGGTTGTCGTTCCTCGGTTGAGGGTGAGGCACCCTGTTCTCTCGAACCGAGAGCCGGGAGAAGGGGGCAGGGGCCATGCAGAGCTCACCGGAGCAGGAATCGGTCGAGTTGCCGTACCGGGTGGTGTCGGAGCCGGAGTGGAACGCGGCCGCCGCGGCCACCGCATCGGTCGGAGTGCATCCGAGCGAGGAACTCGCCGAGGTCGTCGTGGTGTCGGGCCCCTGCCCGCGCTGCGAGCACCACACGGTGTTCTCGGAACGGCTCGTGGCCTACTCCGACATGCTCGGCGCGGGCTCCGGACGACGCGGCCTCCTCGCCCGCGCCCTCAGGCGGGCCGCGGCCCGCGGCGGTCGGCGCGACATCGAGGTGATCTGCTCGTGCGGCGGCGCCCACCCGGACGCCGGGGAGGAGTCGGGATGCGGCGCCTCCTGGGTGCTGACCGTGGAATGGGGGCAGTGAGGTGGCCATACGGGTCACGGCCGGACCGGCGAGCACCCCGGCCGGACGACGGCGGGCCGAGGAGGCGCGCCGCCTGCTCGACGAGGAGCTGTCCAGGGTCCGCCAGCAGGCGGAGAGCTGGCGCAACGGCCTGGCCGCGCTGCTCGCCCTGCTGACCACGGTCGGTGTGGTCAAGGGCCCGGACAGCATTCAGGGGCTCACGGCGGGTACGCGTCGTACGGTCGGGATCCTGCTGCTCGGCGGCCTGGCGCTCGCCGCACTCGGCGCCTTCCTCGCCATGCGGGCGGCCTTCGGCATGCCTCGGCGAAGGCTCGCGGAGGCTTCCCTGGAGGAACTCCTCGTCCGACAGCGGACCGTCACGCGCCGGGCCGTGACCGATCTGCGGCGTGCGATCGTCGCGGGCTTCACGGCGCTCGCGGCGGTGACGGCTGCCGTCGGACTGACCTGGTACGGAGAGCGGGTCGCCGCGCCGGGCTTCCGGGTGGTGGAGACATCGGGCACCGCACGCTGCGGCGAACTCCTCTCCATGGATGAGAAGTTCGTGCGGATCCGGGTGAGCGGAGCCGAGGAGCGGCGGATTCAGCTGTCCCGTGTTGTCTCGGCCAAGCCGGTGCCCGGGGGCTGTCCCAAGCGGTGAGAGGCAGGTCGCCCGGGTCTCGTGGTTCGGGACGGTCAGGTGTCAGGTCCAACGGGCGTCCGGCGTGTGGCCGGTGCGGCGCAGTTCTTCCACGAGGGGTGCCGTGTGCTCCCACAGCACGGCGACAGTTTCCTCGATGCTCTGCGCTGCTTCGACGTACAGGTCGGAGTCCTCAGTGAAGGTATTCGTCAGGGTTTCGCGCAGCATCTCGCGGCGCAACCAGGCAGGGGGGTGCGAGCCGTTCCGCTCGTCGGCGTCGGCGTCGGCGTCGGCGTCGGCGTCGGCGTGGGTGTGGGTGCCCGCGGACGCGTCGGGTGCCTCGGCCCCCGTCGTGAACAGGTTCCGGGCGTTCTCCAGGACCTCGCACGCCAAGAGGAACAGTTCGGCGCCGATGTGGCCGTAGAGGCTGGGTTCCTCCTCCGACGACGTGGTCAAAAGCGCGGCCCGCCAGCCGAGCTGATCCGCCACCAACTCCTGCTGCCAGGACCATTCGACCTCGTCGAACTCCAGGTCCTCGTCCCCGAGCAGCCGCCGTCGGCCGACCTTCTCGGACAGATGGCCGGCCGCGATGTGGCCGTACTCGTGGCCGAGCACGAAGCATTCCATCGCGTGGAGCAGGTGGACGGCCGTGTGGTTGATCCTGCTCGGCGCGAAGTACTGCGGTGCCCGGTTCGGGGAGCCGTGCAGCAGATAGGCCAGCACGACCTCCCTGAACCGGAGGAGTGCTTCGGGCGAGTTCTCGACGATGTCGCGCACCCGGTCCTGGCTGCGGGCGAAGGCGGTCTGTCCGTCACCCGCCTTCGGGAGGGCATAGGCGACAGCCTTGCTGAACAGCAGAAGATAGGTGGGCAGTTCGTCCTCGAACAGCACGATGTGCTCGGACGAGCCCGGCACGCGCAGGGTGACCGCGTTGATCTCGCCGGTGGCGAGCGAGCCGAGGACCGGCCGGGCGAAGGGGCCGGTGAGGTGTTCCTCGACCGTGTCGGCGAGCGAGTGGATCAACTGGTGGATCCCGCGGTCTTCGTGCGGCCCCGCCGGGGGCCAGTGCGCAGGCGGATTACGGAAGCGGTCGAGGACGTCGCCGCGAGGACCCGGGAACCCTTCGAGGTTCATCTTGTCGACGGCCACATGCATGAGGGAGGCGGCACGCTCCGCGTCGAAGCCCCTCTTGCCCCGCGCGGTGGCCACCTCCGCCTGTACGTCCCAGAGAAATCGGAGGGCCCGGCTCGGCTCCTTCGTCACGGCCCTTGTTCCGTCGCGCATCCCGGGCACCGCCCCCGATACGTCACCTCCGCCGCGGAGACCGCGTAACCGAACCGTTCGGAGTCCGGCAGGTCGCTCAGGGGGTCACCGGAGGGGTGGACATCGCGGATCGTGCCGCAGCCCGAGCACACCAAGTGCTGGTGCGGGCGGTGCGCGTTGGGGTCGTAGCGTTTGGCGCGGCCGTCCGTGGTCACCTCGATCACCTCGCCGAGCAGGACGAGTTCGCCGAGCGTGTTGTAGACGGTAGCGCGGGATATCTCCGGCAGCCTGGCGGTGGCCTGGGCGAGCACCTCGTCGGCGGTCAGGTGGACGTGTTCGCCGGCGAGCACCTCGGCGACCACGCGGCGCTGGGCGGTCATCCGCCAGCCGCGTCCGCGGAGCCGTTGCAGCAGGTCACTCATGGCCACCAACCCTCACTGTGCAGAGTCCTCGCGAATGAATACGCGTGCGCCTGTCTGTCGTATTGACTTGGATTTCGTCCATCGTAGGATCGGATCCGGCTGGCAGCCAAGGGTCAGGGCAACGGCAGGAAATCACACGTGACTTCACCGGAACACCTCACGTCACCGGATCGCCTTCCGACCCGCGCGTGCACCCGCACCACCACCCTCAGCTCCTGAGCACCGCGATCCGCCCCTCCGGAAGGATTCCCACATGACCGAGAACCACGACGCGATCGTCACCGACCCCAAACCGGAGGAGACGGGCGGCTGCCCGGTGGTGCACCGCGCGCCGCACCCGACGCAGGGCGGTGGAAACCGGCAGTGGTGGCCGGAACGGCTCAACCTGAAGATCCTGGCGAAGAACCCCGCCGTGGCCAACCCGCTCGGTGAGGAGTTCGACTACGCCGAGGCGTTCAAGACCCTCGACCTGCCCGCCGTGAAGCGGGACATCGCCGAGGTGCTCACGACCTCCAAGGACTGGTGGCCCGCCGACTTCGGCAACTACGGCCCGTTCATGATCCGCATGGCGTGGCACAGCGCCGGCACGTACCGCATCAGCGACGGCCGCGGCGGCGCCGGCGCCGGCCAGCAGCGCTTCGCCCCGCTCAACAGCTGGCCGGACAACGCCAGCCTCGACAAGGCCCGCCGACTGCTGTGGCCGGTCAAGAAGAAGTACGGCCAGTCGCTCTCGTGGGCCGACCTCCTGATCCTCACCGGCAACGTCGCCCTGGAGACGATGGGCCTCAAGACCTTCGGCTTCGGCGGCGGCCGCGCCGACGTGTGGGAGCCCGACGAGGACGTCTACTGGGGCCCCGAGACCGACTGGCTCGGCGACGAGCGCTACACCGGCGACCGCGAGCTGGAGAACCCGCTCGGCGCGGTCCAGATGGGCCTCATCTACGTCAACCCCGAGGGCCCCAACGGCAATCCGGACCCGATCGCCGCGGCCCGCGACATCCGTGAGACGTTCCGCCGGATGGCGATGAACGACGAGGAGACCGTCGCCCTCATCGCGGGCGGCCACACCTTCGGCAAGACCCACGGCGCGGGCCCGGCCGACGCGGTCGGCGACGACCCCGAGGCCGCGCCCATGGAGCAGATGGGCCTGGGCTGGCGGAGCACGCACGGCACGGGCGTCGGAGCCGACGCGATCACCAGTGGGCTCGAGGGCATCTGGACCGACACCCCCACCACATGGGACAACAGCTTCTTCGAGATCCTCTTCGGCTACGAGTGGGAGCTGTTCAAGAGCCCCTCGGGCGCGCACCAGTGGCGGCCGAAGGACGGCGCGGGCGCGGGCACCGTCCCCGACGCCTTCGACGCGACGAAGAAGCACGCGCCGACGATGCTGACGACCGACCTGTCGCTCCGGCTCGACCCGGTCTACGAGCAGATCTCGCGTCGTTTCAAGGAGGACCCCGACGCGTTCGCGGACGCGTTCGCGCGCGCCTGGTTCAAGTTGACGCACCGAGACATGGGCCCGATCGTGCGCTACCTCGGCCCGGAGGTCCCGAGCGAGACGCTGGTGTGGCAGGACCCGCTGCCCGAGGTGACGTACGAGAGCATCGACGCCGCGGACGTCACGGCTCTCAAGGAGCAGATCCTCGCCTCGGATCTGTCGGTGTCGCAGCTCGTGTCCACGGCGTGGGCCGCCGCGTCCTCCTTCCGCGGCAGCGACAAGCGCGGCGGCGCGAACGGCGCGCGGATCCGTCTGGAGCCGCAGCGCGGCTGGGAGGTCAACAACCCCGACGAGCTGGCGACGGTCCTCCGCGGCCTGGAGGGCATCCAGGAGTCCTTCAACTCGTCCCGCACGGACGGCAAGCAGGTCTCGATCGCCGACCTGATCGTGCTCGCGGGCGGCGCCGCCGTCGAGCAGGCCGCCAAGGACGCCGGGTTCGCCGTCGAGGTGCCCTTCACGCCGGGCCGCGTCGACGCGACGCAGGAACAGACCGACGTGGAGTCGTTCGCCGAGATCGAGCCGGCCGCGGACGGGTTCCGCAACTACGTCGGCAAGGGCAACCGTCTGCCCGCCGAGTACCTGCTGCTCGACAAGGCGAACCTGCTGACCCTGAGCGCCCCGGAGCTGACCGTCCTCGTCGGCGGTCTGCGCGTCCTCGGCGCCAACCACCAGGGCTCGAAGCTCGGCGTCCTCACCGCCCGCCCCGGCACCCTCACCAACGACTTCTTCGTGAACCTGCTCGACCTGGACACGGAGTGGAAGTCGACGTCCGAGGCACAGGACACGTTCGAGGCCCGCGACGCCTCCGGCGCCGTCACGTGGACCGGCACCCGCGCCGACCTGGTCTTCGGCTCCAACTCCGAGCTCCGCGCGCTCGCCGAGGTCTACGCGAGCGACGACGCGAAGGAGAAGTTCGTACGTGACTTCGTCGCGGCGTGGGTCAAGGTCATGGAGCTGGACCGGTTCGATGTCGCGTGACACGAGCGCCGGTTGAACGGTGGCTCGGCTGACTGACCGGCGCGCCCAGGATGGCCCTCTGGACGCGCCGGGCCCGGCCGATCACCACCACGTCGGGCGTCGGCCCCTCGCGGATACCAAGGGTGCTGTGGCGAGGTCGAGGCGGCCCGACGTGACGTTGTCGAGATGCCGGTCGATCTCCTCGTCGGTGGCGAGCCCCGCCGAGACCAGCTGTGCGCGGATGTGCCGCACCGTCGCCGCCTCCAGGACGTCGCAGGCCGGGGACGTGATCGGGAAGTAGGCGTCCGCGGTGACGTCGGTGAGGCCCGACTCCCGCAGCAGGCGGGGGAGTCTGCGGCCGTAGGACAGGTCGGCCCCGCGGGTCGCGAGCAGGGAACGGAACCCGGTGCGCAGCCTGTTGGCCAGTACCTGCTCGGGTCCGTACTCGTCCAGGCAGATCAGTGGCTGAGACGCCGGATCCGCGTCCTCGAGGAGCAGCCATCCGCCTGGCCGCAGCGCGGAGACCATCGAGCGCAGGGCCCGCTCCCTGTCGGCCACGTGGACCAGGACCAGCCGCGCGTGCACGAAGTCGTAGCCGGTCACCGGCGGGTCGTCCCGGCCCACGTCGTGGCGACGGACCTCGACGACGTCTCCCGCGGCCCCGGAGGCCCAGGAGGTGTCGATGTCGGTCGCCAGCACCCGGCCCGTACCGCCGACCCGGTCGGCCAGCCACGTCACCACGGAGGGCCCGCCCGCCCCGACTTCCCAGCACTTCCACCCCGGAGCGATGCCCAAGGCCTCGACGTGCCGGAAGGTCACCGGGTCGAAGAGCTCGCTCAGCGCGTCGAAACGGATGCCCGCCTCGGAACGCGCGTTGTCCAGGAGATAGCCGTGGTCGATGGGGGTGTCGCGGCCGGCAGGGCCGGCGGGGGTGTCGGATGTGGGTGTGGAGCCTGTCATGGGGCGATTGTCCCGCCGATATTCGGTGCCGTGCCGGGCGGCCGACGTGCAGACTCGTTCCCATGGCGGACATGTGGGCGTTCAGGGACGCGGTCGGCGACTGGGCGGCGGGTGGTCCCGGTGGGCCCGCGAGTGATCTGGCGGCGCGGCTGGGGCTGCGGACCGCCGTGTTGCTGGAGGGGCCCAGCGACCTCGCGGCCGTCGACGCGCTGGCCGCGCGGCGGGGGCGGGATCTCGCCGCCGAGGGAGTGTGCGTCGTACCGATGGGCGGGGCGATGAGCGTCGGGCGGTACGCCGGGCTGCTCGGGCCGCCCGGTCTCGGCCTGCGCCTGACGGGGCTGTGCGACGTGCGCGAGCAGGGTTTCTACGATCGCGGTCTCGAGCGGGCCGGGGCGTCGCGGCGGGACATCTATGTCTGCGCCGCGGACCTGGAGGACGAGCTCATCCGCGCGCTGGGCACGGCGAGGGTCGAGGAGATCGTCCGGGACGAGGGCGACCTTCGGGCCTGGCAGACTCTGCAGCGGCAGCCCGCCCACCAGGGCACGCCGCGTCACCAGCAGTTGCGGCGCTTCCTCGGCACCAAGAAGGGACGCAAGATCCGTTACGGCGGTCTGCTGACGGAGGCCCTCGCCCCCGGAGAAGTGCCCGCCCCGCTCGAAGGACTCCTCGCGAGCGTGTGAAGCGTGGACCTGGCACAGGACCCAAGCGGATATGATGGGAGACATAAGGCTGCCTTATGAGGTCATAAATCAGACCCGCCTACTTACTTAGGCTTGCCTTAGTTTAGGCTTTCCCTCGAGTCACTCCATCACCGCTCGAAGGGAACCCCAACATGCCTCGCCCTCTGCGGGTAGCCATTGTCGGAGCCGGCCCCGCCGGTATCTACGCCGCCGACGCGCTGCTCAAGTCCGCAGTGGCGGTCGAGCCGGGTGTGTCGATCGACCTCTTCGAGCGGATGCCGGCGCCGTTCGGCCTGATCCGTTACGGCGTCGCCCCGGACCACCCCCGCATCAAGGGCATCATCACGGCCCTGCACCAGGTGCTCGACAAGCCCCAGATCCGCCTCTTCGGCAACGTCGACTACCCGCGCGACATCAGCCTGGACGACCTGCGCAGCTTCTACGACGCCGTGATCTTCTCCACGGGCGCCACCGCCGACCGCGCGCTCGACATACCCGGCATCGACCTCGACGGCTCGTACGGAGCCGCGGACTTCGTGTCCTGGTACGACGGGCACCCCGACGTGCCGCGCACCTGGCCGCTGGAGGCCGAGAAGGTCGCCGTCCTCGGCGTCGGCAACGTGGCGCTCGACGTCGCCCGCATCCTCGCCAAGACCGCCGAGGAACTGCTGCCGACCGAGATCCCGGCGAACGTCCACGAGGGGCTCAAGGCCAACAAGGCGCTGGAGGTCCACGTCTTCGGCCGCCGTGGCCCCGCGCAGGCGAAGTTCAGCCCGATGGAGCTGCGCGAGCTGGACCACTCGCCGAACATCGAGGTCATCGTCGACCCCGAGGACATCGACTACGACGACGGCTCGATCGCGACCCGGCGCGGCAACAAGCAGGCCGACATGGTCGCCAAGACCCTGGAGAACTGGGCGATCCGCGACGTCGGCGACCGCCCGCACAAGCTGTTCCTGCACTTCTTCGAGTCGCCCGTCGAGATCCTCGGCGAGGACGGCAAGGTCGTCGGCCTGCGCACGGAGCGCACCGCCCTCGACGGTACCGGGAACGTCGAGGGCACCGGCGAGTTCAAGGACTGGGACCTCGGGGCGGTCTACCGCGCCGTCGGCTACCTCTCCGACGAACTGCCCAAGCTGCCCTGGGACGTCGCGTCCGGCACGGTTCCGGACGTGGCGGGCCGGGTGATCGAGGAGTCCGGCGAGCACCTCCGGTCGACCTACGTCACCGGGTGGATCCGGCGCGGCCCGGTCGGCCTCATCGGCCACACCAAGGGCGACGCCAACGAGACCGTCGCGAGCCTCCTCGACGACCGTGAGAACGGCCGACTGCACACGCCCGCGTCGCCGGAGCCGGAGGCCGTCGACGCCTTCCTCGGTGAGCGCAACGTCCGCTTCACCACGTGGGACGGCTGGTACCGCCTCGACGCCGCGGAGAAGTCCCTCGGCGAGCCGCACGGCCGTGAGCGCGTGAAGATCGTCGAGCGCGAGGACATGCTGAAGGCGAGCGGCGCGTAACGCTCCGCGGTGTGAACCCCTGTGTGCGCAGGCGAGTTGGTGGGTCTCCCTCCTCAACTCGCCTGCGCACACTGCTGTAGGGCTACTTGCCTGTGCTGAGCGGCACGTCCAAGCGAGCGCGGCGGTGACTGAACGCGGCGATGGAGTGCGGGCCGTGATAACTGCCCATGCCGCTCTCGCCGACCCCGCCGAACGGCAGGTCGGACACGCGCAGATGGGCCATCGGCAGTCCGAAGCCCAGTCCGCCGGACGAGGTCTCGGTGGCGAGGCGGTGCCGGGTCGTCTCGTTCTCCGTGAAGCCGTACAGGGCCAGCGGCTTGTCGCGGTCGTTGATGAACGCGATGGCCTCGTCCAGGTCCGCGACCTCCACGATGGGCAGGACCGGGCCGAATATCTCCTCGGCCATGACGGGGTCGTCCGCCGTCACGCCGGTCAGGACGGTCGGCGCGATGTACACGTCGCCCCGGTCGGTCCGCCCGCCGAACACCGTCGTACCCGAATCGAGCAGGGCGCTCACGCGGTCGAAGTGCCGCTCGTTCACCATCCGCCCGTACGCCGGTGAGGACTGCGGGTCCGCGCCGAAGAGACGCTCCACGGCCTCCGCGAGCGCGCCTGCGAGGGCGCGGGCGGTGCCCGGGTCGGTCAGGACGTAGTCCGGCGCGACGCAGGTCTGCCCGGCGTTGCGGAACTTGGCGTCGGCCAGCCGGGCGGCGACGGTGGCGACGTCGGCGTCACGGTCGACGAACACCGGCGACTTGCCGCCCAGTTCCAGGGTCACGGGCGTGAGGTGCTCGGCGGCGGCGCGCATCACGATGCGGCCGACCGTGCCGTTGCCGGTGTAGAAGATGTGGTCGAAGCGCTCGGCGAGCAGTGCCGTGGTCTCGGGAATGCCGCCCTCGACGACCGCGACGGCCGCGGGGTCCAGGTACTCGGGTACCAGGCGCGCCATCAACTCCGAGGTCGCCGGGGCGAGTTCGCTCGGCTTGAGGACCACGGTGTTGCCCGCGGCGAGTGCTCCGGCGACCGGTACGAGGGAGAGCTGGACCGGGTAGTTCCACGGGGCGATGACCAGCACGGTGCCGAGCGGCTCGTACTGCGTGCCGGCCGTGGACCCCTCGGGCAGTCCGGCGAGGGAGGCCTGGTCGAGCCGCTGCGGCTCCAGCCACTGTGCGAGGTGCGCCAGCGTGTGGTCGATCTCGTGCACGGGCAGGTCGACCTCGGCGCCGTACGCCTCGGGGCGGGGCTTGTGCAGGTCGCTGTGGAGGGCGTCGGCGATGGCCTCGCGGTTCTCGGTGAACAGCGCGCGCAGCCGGGTCAGCTGCTCCTGACGCCAGGCGAGGGGCCGGGTGCGGCCGGTGGCGAAGGCGGCGCGGAGCCGGGCGACCAGGGCGGCGGTCCGGTCGGTGAGGGCGGCGTCGGGGGTGGTGCTGGTCGTGCTGGGCGTGGTGGTTGTGCTGGTCATGCGGGAAATCCTCAGGAGTACTTGGTGCGGTGCGGTGTGTTCTTGGTGATGCGTGACGCGTGACGCCTCATGCGTTACGAGTTGCCCGTGGTGCGTCATCCGTCCCGTGCCGGGGCCGCCGTGCCGAGCAGGCCGACGGCGAGGGCCTCGGTGGCCGGGGCCAGCAGCCCGCGGGGCTCGGGCGCCCCCTCCAGGCCGACGACCAGCGCCACGCAGATGTCGGCGGCCTCGCCGGGCGTGGCGCCCGCGACCGTGCCCGCCTCGCTGAACAGGCCGGTCAGCACCTCGCGCAGCTCCCCGGTGAACGCCGTGCAGATGTCCCCGAAGAGACGGGCCTTCCCGTCGAGCAGCTCCGCGCCGTGCGGGGAGTCTCCGGCGAGCTGGAGGACGAGGTCGAGCTTGGCGGCCAGGACGCCGTGCAGTCTCTCCGGGTACGGGGCGTCGGCGGTGGCGGCCTCTCTGGCCCGCCGGAGCGCCTGCTCGTGGAGGCGTCCGGCGAGCCTGCGGAAGGCGTCGTCCTTGCCGCGCACGTACTGGTAGACGGCGGACCGGGACACGCCCATGGCGGAGGCGATGTCGTCCATCGTGGTGCGTCGCGCGCCGTACCGCGTGAGGCAGTCGTAGGCGGCGTCGAGGACCTCGTCGAGCCGGTCGGTGCCCATGACTCAGGCCAGCTTCCCGAGCAGCTCGACGGCGAGCGGCGCGGAGGACGCGGGGTTCTGGCCGGTGACGAGGTTGCGGTCGACGACCACGTGCGGGGCCCAGGGCTCGCCCTCCTGGAAGTCGGCGCCGCCCTGCACCAGGCGGTCCTGGAGCAGCCACTTCGCCCGGTCGGCGAGGCCGGCCTGGGTCTCTTCGGCGTTGGTGAAGCCGGTGAGGCGGTAGCCCGCGAACGAGGGCAGGCCGTCGGCGGAGACGGCGGCCAGGAGCGCGGCGGGGGCGTGGCAGACGATGCCGAGCGGCTTGCCCGACTCCAGGGCGGTGGTGAGCAGCCTGCCGGACTCCGCGTCGACGGCGAGGTCTTCCATGGGGCCGTGGCCGCCGGGGTAGAAGACGGCGGCGTAGTCGTCGAGGTTCACCTCCGCCAGCTTGACCGGGTGCTGGGGCTCGGTGAACGCGGCGAGCGAGGCGGCGACCTTTTCGGCGCCTTCCTGTCCGCCGTTGACCTCGGGAGCGAGGGAGCCGCCGTCGACGGTGGGGACGACGCCGCCGGGCGTGGCGACGACGATCTCGTGGCCTGCGGCCTTGAACGCCTCGTACGGCGCGACGGCCTCCTCGGCCCAGAACCCGGTCGGATGCCGGGTTCCGTCGGCCAGGGTCCAGTGGTCGACGCCGGTGACTACGAACAGGATCTTCGACATGGGGGGCCTCCGATGAACGGGATGGGCGGGGTGGTCGGGCGGTCGGTCTGACGTTCTGGGTGCAGAACGTCAGGACGGCGATGTCCCCAACGTAAATCCATCGGACATAGGGAGCCAATGACAAAACGAATAGGAGGTATCGGAAAACCAATGGCGGCCTCCGCGGCCGTTCAGTCGGCCTGCCGCCGCCCCGCGACCAGCGGGCCGACCACCCGGGTGCCCGGACCGACGCGGCCGCCCGGCCCGGGCAGGTGGGTGGTGTTGTCGACGGTGAGCGCGCCGCCGCAGCGCGCGCACACCGTCACCGGCTCCGTGTCGTGCCCGCACTCCACGTGGTGCAGGCGCAGGGGCGGCCCGGACCCGCCGCTCTGCCAGCGGTCCCCCCACCGCATCAGGGCGAGCAGTACCGGATACAGGTCCGCGCCCTTCTCCGTCGCCACGTAGTGCTCGCGCGGCGGATGGTCTTGGTAGCGCTCACGCCGCAGGACGCCCTCTTCCACCAGCCGCGAGAGTCTCGCCGCGAGCACCTTGCGCGAAATGCCCAAGTCGTGGGCGATGTCATCGAAGCGCGTGACGCCCATCAGGACGTCCCGCATGATCAGCGCCGTCCATGCGTCGGCGAACAGGTCGGTCGCCCGGGCGATCGAGCAGGCCACGTCGGTGAGGGAGGTTCGGGTCACCCCTCGAGGCTATCCGAGTTCCCTTAAGACACTAGAGTTGGGTTCCCTAAGGGAACCAATCGGGAGGGTGTCATGGCTCCGCTCATCGAACTCAACTCGCTCGCACCTGACGCGGTCGACGGCCGGCACATCCGGGCCCTCACCTTTCAGCAGGTGCGCATGGAGTACTTGACGACGGTCCTCCAGCGGCTCGGTGTGGACCCGGCCGGGCGCCGCGCCCTGGTCATCGGGAGCGGGCGGGGCCTCCTCGCGCGCGGGCTCGCCGGACTCGGCTTCGACGTCGTCGCCCTGGATCCCGCAGCCCGGGCGACCGACCTTGCCCGACAGGCCGCGGGTGACGAATCCGTCGAGTACGTGACGGCGCCCGCCGAGGATCCCGGCCTCTCCGGCCGGCGCTTCGACGTCGTCTTCTGCACGGACACCTTCGAGATCACCGGCGATCTCGACGCGGTCGTGGCACGCGCCTCCGAGCTGCTGCTCCCCGACGGTGTCCTCTTCTACGACACGGTCAACAGGACGCCCGTGTCCCGCCTCATCTACCTCGGTGCCTTCCAGTCCCTGCCGCTCACCCGGATCATGCCCGGCGACCGCTACACGAACGATCGGTTCCGCACCCCGCAGGAGATCGCGGCCGCGCTCGCCGCGCACGGCCTGCGCAACGAGGACATCTGCTCCTTCAAGCCCAAGAGCGTGGTCGGCCTGGTCCGCGCCACCATCGCCCGCCGCGGCGGAAAGATCACCGACGAGGCGATCCCGCGGATGACCGACTTCGTGCTGGAACCCGAGGGCAAGCCCGTCGTCACCTATCTGGGCCACGCCCGCCCGCAGGCGAGCCAGGGAGAGCCAGGGGGCCGGGGAGCCTGAGCGAGCGGAAACGCTCGAGACGCGCACGGTCCGCCTCGAGAAACGCACGCGTCCGCCTCGAGGCACGACGGAAGAACGGGGTGTTCGGGCTCCGGACGGTGCTGCGGCGGCTGCGTGCGGAACCATGGGGCCGCGTCGGGGCGATCCATGCTCGCGGCGCGACGCGGTACGGGCCGTGAGGCCCGGCCGCGTGGTCGACGGGGAAGGGGAAAACGGTGACAAGATCCGCTGCCCAGGGCGGAAGCGTCCACGCTGCCCGGGTGTTCAGGGTCCAACGGGCCTTCACCGAGCTCGGCGGGCCGGCGCACGGCCCCGGCGAACTCGCCGAGACGACCGGTCTCGACGACTCCACGGTCCACCGGATCCTGCAGTCCGGTGTCCACGACGGCACGTTCGTACGGGAGTCGCGCGGCCTGTACCGGCTCGGCTCCGGAGCGGCGCGGCTCGGCCTGAAGGCGCTGATGCACGAACCCAACGCCGCGGTGGCGCACGCGGCGTTGGAGGAACTGCGTGAGGAGACCGACGGCGGCCTGGTGTTCCTGTTCGTCCTCGCCCCCTTCGGAGGCGCCAGGAAGCAGTGCCTCGACATGGCCGTGGGCGACTCCGACCTCACCGAACTGGGCATCGGACACCGCGCGTTGCTCTCCATCTCCCAGTCGCTGCGCACCGGCGCCTGCGGCCGGGCGATCCTCGCCCACCTGCCCGAGGTCATCCAGGACCAGGTGCTGGCCGAACCGCCGCCCGGGGAGGCGGGCCCCGGTGCCTACCGCGACGACGGCGAGCTGCGCACGTCGCTCCAGGACATCCGGCAGTCGGGGTACGCCGTCGAGAGCGAGGAGTGGGCCCGCGGCTGGAACGGCTGGGCCGCTCCCGTCAGTTGGGACGGTCTCGTGATGGGGTCCGTCCTGGTTCTCAGGCCCGAGGGCGCCGGGCCACGACGGCCCGCCGCCTGCGTCCAGGCCGTCATGGGGGCCGCCGCGCGCTTCACTCAGGCGAGCGACTCCGGGGCCTGGTCCTCCAGGGTTCCGGCTGCCCGCGGGCACCTCTGACGGCTGACCGCGGCGGCCCGCGGGACCACGGGAGTCCGTGATGCCGCCCCGGACGTGCGCTCGCGGGAGGTCAGCCGCACCATCACGTCCTTGAGCGGCCTGAGCGAGATCACCGGCGACCCGTACCCCAGCGAGTCGCCGGGGATCATGCTGACCTTGAACCGCTGGTTGATCATGGCCACGATGGTCCGCAGTTCCAGCAGCGCCATGGTGTTTCCGACGCATTGGCGCGGTCCGGCCCCGAAGGGGAGGTACGCCATGCGCGGGCGTTCCCGTACGGCCTCGGGCGTGAAGCGGGTGGGGTCGAAGGCCAGGGGGTTCTCCCAATGGCGCGGGTTGTGGTGGGACACCAGCGGCGAGAGGAGGATCGAGGAGCCCGCCTCGATCGCATAGCCGTCCAGAGTGTCCGGGCCGACAGCGGCCCGCGGGAAGATCCAGATCGGCGGGTGCATCCGCAGGCTCTCGTCCACCACCATCCGGGTGTACGCGAGGGCTTCGGTGTTCTCGGCGTCCGGCAGCCCGCCTCCCAGGACCTGGTCGATCTCACTGTCCAGTTCCTCCTGCACCGCGGGGTGGTTGGCGATGGAGAGCAGGGTCCAGCAGAGCGACACCGCGGTCGTCTCATGACCCGCGAGGTAGATGGTCAGCAGCTCGTCACGGATCTGCTGATCGGTCCAGGGCTCGCCGGTGACGGGGTCCTTGGCCTGTTCCATCAGGGCCATCAGCGGGCCCTCGCCGGTCTCCGCGTGGCTCTTGCGCACATCGGCCACGATCTTGTCGAACACGTGGTGGATACGGGCGATCTTCTGCTTGCGGTCGGTCGGCAGCCAGGACGGCAGCATCTCGGAGAGCGTGCCGCGGCGGAACATCACCTCGACCACGTCGTCGACGATCTGCTTGAGCACCCGCGACGACGGTTTGATGTCGTACGCGAACAGGGAACGGCTGAGGGTGACCAGGGTGAGCCGCAGCATCTCGGTCATCAGGTCGACGGGTTCGCCGCGCGCCGCCTTGCCCTCCCACTCGTCGAGCATCTCGCCGGTCGCCCGGACGATGTTCGGGATGATGTCGGGCACGGCGTGCTTCGAGAACACCGGCTGCACCGCACGGCGATGGCTCCGCCAGTACTCGCCGTCCGTGGTGAGCAGGCCCTTTCCCATCACCACGCCGAACTGCTCGTACAGCGGGCCGCGGACGTAGTTCCCGTGGTTCTTCACCAGCACCTGGTGCACCGCTTCGGGACCGGTGACCTGATGCACCGTCATCGGCCCGAGGCGCAGCCGCACCACCTCGCCGTAGTCGCGCTGCAGCCCCAGCAGGAACTCGGCGGTGTTGCGCCGCCAGGAGCTGAGACTGCCCACCAGAGGCGCCCCCTTGGGGCCGGGAGCCGTGGCGCCGACCGCGGTGGCGAAGGCGAGCGGCGAGTCGGCGGATGCGGTGGTCGTCATCGAGATTCTCCCTGCTGTCGGAGGTGCGAAGGGGCGGGCGCCGCCTGGCGGTCGAGTCTCCGCGGCACGGGAAAGGCGCGCCGCACGAAGAGGTTGTCGAAGACGACGTCGGGCGCGAGACGACGCAGCGCGATGGTGCTGCGGGCCAGGAAACCGACGGGGTAACGGGCGTGCGGGCGCCCGCTGCGCACGGCACGTTCCACGACCCGCGCGACATCGTCGGCCTGGATCGTGAAGGTGCCCGCCAAGGTGCGCCGGCTGCCGGTGTAGATCGCGTCGAAGTACTCGGCCGTACGCCGACGGAACTCCGCGTAGTCCTCGCTCACGGGCTTGAAGTTGGCGACGTACGTGGTCCCGAACTCCGTCGTGCGCACGGGACCCGGCTCGATGAGGACGACGCGGACGCCGAAGTCGGCCGTCTCCAGGCGCAGCGCGTCGCTCAGCGCCTCGACCGCGTGCTTGGACGCCTGGTAGTAGCCCCCACCGGGCACCGCGTAACGGCCGAAGATCGACGAGATGTTGACGATGGTGCCGCTGCGCGCGGCGCGCATCGCGGGCAGGACCATCTGACTGAGCCTGGCCAGCCCGAAGACATTGGTCTCGAACTGCCGACGCATGTCGTCGAGGCCGGCCTCCTCCACGACTCCCGAGAGGGCGTACCCGGCGCTGTTCACCAGGGCTCCGACCGACCCGTGCGCCGCCTCGACGGCGTCGACCGCGGACCGCATGCTCGCCTCGTCGGTGACGTCCAGGGGCAGGGTGCGGATGCCGTCGTCGGCCAGCGGCTTCAGCGTCTCGGGCCGCCGCGCCGTGGCGTAGACGAGCATCCCCGACCGGTGCATCCGCAGGGCGGTGGCCCGGCCGATACCCGAGGAACAACCGGTGATCAGTACGGGGAGCTGTGCCGTCATCAGAATCTCCTTCTCTGGACTCGCCCATTCGTCATAGGTCGGGCCCCGGCGCCCACAGGCGCCGGGGCCGCCCGGTCAGCCCAGCGCGCCGAGCTGCTTGGCCAGGTCGAGTCCGTCGAGGGAGAACCAGCTCTCCACGATCAGGCCGTCCTTGAACTCGTCGATGACGATGCCGCTCACCGCGAACGCACGCCCCTGGGCCGGTACGCCCTCGTAGGGCTCTCCGGTGTGGGTGCCCCGCGCGGTGAACCGGCTGACGACCTTGTCGCCCTCCAGGATCCAGTCGTCGACCGTCACGTGCAGGTCGGGGAACGAGGCGCGCTGGAGCCGCACCCACTCCTTGAGGTGTTCCACGCCCTCCTTGCCGTTCGGCGCGGTGCCGTGACTGATGTGGTCGTCGCCCGCGCCCTCGTAGATGACGTCGAGGTTGCCCTTGTTCAGGCACTCCTCGTAGTAGCGCTCCAGTACGGCCTTGTTCTCCTGCAGGGTCGACATGTTTTCCTCTCCAGAACTTCTGATGTGATCTCTGATGTGTGGACGGTCGAGTCGGATCAAAGCGGCCCGGTGAGGCCCGAGACGGTCATGACCGGCGCCCCCGAGTCCCGGCGCCGCACTTTCCAGATGCCGAGGATCGGGTCGCCCTCGACGACGGACATCCCGTGTTCCTCGGAGTGGAGCGCCAACCTGCCGACGGTCAGCGGGTCGACAGTCACGGAGAGGCCGTTGCTCTGCTTGGCGCACGCCATGAGCACGTTCTCCAGCGCGCCCACCGGAAGGGAGGTGCGCGGTACGTGGTGCGTGGCCCACAGGTCGTTGGGAGGGCACGCCGGGACCTCGGCCACCCGTCTGCCGTCCGGCTCCTCGGACCAGAGCGCGACCGGCACGACGGACGAACGCCAGCGCAGGAGCGGCCGACCCGACCGCCAGGTCGTCGTACGCGGCGCATCGGACCGGGGCGGGACGAAGGAGCGTGCCTCGGGCGAGTCGTGGACGACCCGCAGACTCGCCTCCGGCCCGTCCCCGCCGTCCGACGGGCGACGGAAGCGCACGGTGACCACCCAGGCGAGCCCCTCGTGGGCGCCGCACACCTCTCGTTCCCACACGGCGGTCCCGGAGTCCAGGCGCAGGAGTTCCAGCGGGACGACCACCTTCTCCAGGCAGCCGACCCGCAACTGCGGGAAGTCCTCGGGCACGATCCACTCCGCGCCCCGCACCGCGCTCTCCAACAGCATGCTCACCGGCACGGCCGGCACCCCGCCCACCGTGAAGTCCGTGAGGACGGGCGCCGTCTCCGGGTCGAACGTCACGCGCGACACCAGCCGGTCGTGGGGCCGGTACGCGGTGACCTCGCCGAGATGGTGGATCCTCGGGTACGTGCCGGCGAACCCCGGCAGATCGGGTACGACCGGGTAGTCCGTGGCCTGACCGGGACTCATCGCTCTGCCCAACGGTCCCACGAAGGTGACCTCGCCGTCCGACCCCGCGAGCAGCTCGGCCCGCCATCTGGCCAGGCCGTCGCCGACATCGACGGCGGTCATGTAACGCAGCGTCGCCGAGAAGTTGGCGATCAGGCCGATACGGTCCCAGGTGGGCCACGCGAGCGTCATCACGGGAAATTCCGCCAGGCGGCCCGCCCACCGCCCCAGCCGCGCGAGCCCCTCGTTGGCGGCCGCGTACTCGAGCTGGCCGACCATGCCGCCCAGCCGGCCGGTGAGGGACCCCACGTTGCAGAAGAACTTGAGGCGGTGGCCCCGCAGCTCCGCGAAGAGGTGGGTGAATCCAGCGATCTTGATGTGGACGGTCCGTGCGATCTCGTCGTCCGACTTCTTGGGCAGCCTGGCCGCCGTGTCCACACCGGCGTTGTGCACCACACCCGTCAGAGCGGCGCCCTCGCGCCGCACCAGCGCGCGGACCTGCTCGCGGTCGGAGAAGTCGCACCGGGCGTAGTCGACGCGCAGTCCGCGCGCCCGGGCCCCGGTGATGTTGGCGGCCAGCTCCCACAGGCGGCGGGTGCGCACGATGTCCTGCCGGATGTCGGCCAACGATCGGCCTTTGCGCCGCTGCGACCACAACCCCTTCTCGTACGACTTGAGTTCGCTCTCGCTCAGCCCGAACCACGGCTCGTCCCCGGTGGGCAGGGCCTCGCGGCCGGTCACCAGGACGCGCATGCCGTAGGTGTCCGCCAGCGAGCGGGCCAGCTCCCAGCCGATGCCGCGGCCGCCGCCGGAGATCAGCACGCAGTCGTCGGCGCCCAGGCCGAGGACGGGATCCTTCACGGGCCGTGCCATCGGGGTCAGCGTCAGCCGTCGGCTTCCGCGATATCCCACCTCCAGCTCGCCGGTCCGGCCGAGTTCGGCGGCGACGATCCTCGGCAGATCCCCGGCCGCGGCGAGGCTGGTGTCGACGACGCGGGCATTGCAGTTGGGCAGTTCGCGGTGGAGCGTCTTGGCCAGGCCGGCCCAGATGCCGCCCAGCGGCTGCGCCAGATCGTCGTCGGGGTGCTGGCCCATCCCGCCGCCCAGATATGTGACGGCCAGGTAGAACAGCCGCCGCGCGGAGGTCTCCGCCGCCCAGTCGTCGTACGTCCCGCGCAGCGCCGCGACCGTCCGGAGCAACGGGCGACGCCAGGCGTCTGCCGGGTCCTCGCCCTCCGGCAGCCGGCCCATGGTGAGGTCGACGATGGCGTCGATCCCGCTGTGGGAGCGCCCGTCGCGGATCACGCGAGCTCCGTGCGCGCTCAGTTCCCGCTCCACCGCGGCGGCGGTGGCGCTTTCGTCGGAGGTGCCGGCGGTGTCGCCTCCCAGGAGGAGGACCCGCATGCCCGCGAGGCCGGAGGGTTCGGGCGCGGGGCCCGGCAGGGCGGTGAGGTGCCACTCCATGCGGGTGACGGGCTGGACCGGCGCGTCGGTGTCCGGGGGGACCTGACCCGCGGGCCGGGTCCGTGCGTCGCGGGCTTCCTGTGCTTTCTGTGCTTCCTGTGCCTCGTGTACGGACAGCATGATCGAATTCCGTTTCCCGTCAGTCGCGCTCGATGGCGACGGCTTCGCCGGTCCGCGCGTCGACGTAGCCGATCAGGGTCGCCCGCATGTCCTTCATCTGCAGGAGCATCCGGCCGTCGGAGCGGGCGGCCACGAACCGGTTGTCGACCCGGTCGGCGGCGAGGTCGAAGCCCGGTGGTGTCGCGTACAGCTCGATCGGTGCCTGTTGCGCGGAGAGCACCTGGTCGTCGGCGTCCTCGTAGAGGTCGATGCGTCGGATCGACAGCGGCGCCGCGACAGGGATCAGATGACCGTCGACCAGATCGAGCACACCGACGCGGGCCAGACCGTCCAGGAGGATGCTCGGCACGACGAAGCGCGAGAACGCCGGGTCGTCCGCCGGGAGGTCCAGTGCGTAGCGGCCCCGTTTGCCCTTGGGATGGATGCGGGTGTCCGTCGTGGACACGAACGGTCCGGTCAGCCGCACCGGGGAACCCGGCAGGTGGTAGGGGTCCGGAACAGGGGTGTCGTCGGCGGTGTCCCAGGCCTCCCAGCGGGGCGCGGCAGGGAAGGCGTCGGCGAGCACGACCCGGGCTGTGAAGTGCACCCGGTCCTCGATGAGGACGACGCCCGCCGGCGACACCACGTCCTGGGTGATCCGTACGTCGACGACGGTCGTGTCGCCCGCCGTGTCGACGATCCGGGCGCTCAGCCGTCGGGGGGCCGACGACAGGCCGCGGTAGACGCGCAGGAAGTGCTCGAAGCGCAGGTCCTCGAAGGCGATGACGTGCCGGTCCGGCACCAGGTGCCGCGCCGCCTCCGCTGCCATCTCGGTGACGAACGTGCCGGGCAGGGTCGGTTCCCCGCGCACCGTGTGGTGCTCCAGATAGCCGTCGGTCTCCAGGTCGAAGGGGCACTCGAAGACAGCGGACCGCTCGTCGGACGACAGCAGGCGGCGCAGGAAGAAGCCTCCGTCCGACCCACCGGGCGCCGTCAGATAGCCGGGATAGAACTTCTCGACCGTGGCCCGCTCGGCGTCCCCCAGGTGGACGACGGAAGGCCGCCGGACGGGAGAGTGCAGTTCCTGGAAGAAGTGGTGCACCCCTTCGGCGACCGCCATGTTGCTGTAGGAAGCGGCCCGTTCGTAGTACGCCTTGGTCAGCTCGTTGGCGCCCATGCCCACGCTGGCCCACAGCGTCCAGCCGATCGTGAACTCGACGCGGTCCGAAGTGGCGGCCGCGTGGCCGGACATGGAGGCCAGGAAGTCGTTCGCCGAGGCGTAGTCGGACTCACCGAGCTGGCCGAAGTACCCGAGCAGCGACCCGAAGTTGCACCACAGGCGGGGCGGCGCGGCACGCAGCGCGTGCTTGAGATGCAGATACGCGTCCACCTTCAGGTCGCGGATGGCGGTGAACTCCGCGAAGTCCTTGTCCCTGATCAGCGCCGAACGCTGGAGCCCCGCCGCGTTGACGAGCAGATCGATGCTTCCCTGCGCCGCCAGCACTTCGCCGACGGCCTTCTCCACCGCGGCGCCGTCCCGCATGTCGCACGGCAGGTAGGTGACCCGCCCCTCGCCGCAGTGCTCCGCCATGGCGTCGAGGTTCCTCTTCGCCTCGCGGGCGTTGAGCATCCGGTCATAGGCCCGGTTGATGTCCGCGACGGTCCGGCCCTTCCGCTCGGCGAGCTGAGCGGAGATGTAGGCCGCGCGGCCCGCCGCGAACTCCTCGTCGCTGCCGGCGAAGACGGACGGCGGATAGCTGTCGAGCGCGTTGCTGCCGAACACGTACAGCCGGGGGCCGATGTGCTCGGCGACCGCTTTGAGCACCTCGGCGGTGATGCCGCGGGCGCCGCCCGCGACGACGACCACCGAGTCGCGGTCCAGCACGGCGGGGGTTCCGGTGTCCAGGACGTTCGGCTCCGCGCGCAGCCGGTACATCCGGCGTACGCCGTCGTCGTCGAAGACCACCGGGAAGTCCCGGTGCGCGCGGCTCTCCTCCTCCGCGAGCCGGACCGCCTCCACGGGGTCGGCGCACGAGGTGAGCAGCCCAAAACCGGTGCTGTCGCCGAGCTCCCTGCCCGCGCTCTTGAGCAGCCCCGTGAAGAGGCCCGAGCAAGGATGCGCAGTGCCGCCGTGCACCGCGTCGAGGAGCAGCATGACGACCGAGGACCCGTCTGCGGAGAGGTCGTCGAAGGAGTGCTGAAGCGCCAGGAAGACGGCGTCGTGCAGGGCGAGCAGCGGCTTGACCGCCTCGGCGCGCACCTCCTGCCCGAAGGGCGCGCTCCGGCCCAGGTCGGTCAGCACGCGGAGGTGGCCGACCGGTCCGCCGACGGACTTCAGGGCTGTGCCGACCGTCTCGGCGGAGAGGCGCGGCAGGTGGTGCCAGCCCGGCCGCGGGGTGTCGAGCGGAGCGGTGGAAAGTACGGTCAGTGCGAGGTCCGGGCCCGCCGCACGGGCGAGGAGATCGGGCGCGTCGGTGACGACCACGGTGCCGTCCGCGAGGAACGGCGTCACGTCCCGCACCCGTCGGGGCGGTGCCGCTTCGAGCACCGGGACCTGCCGGTGTACGCGCAAGGGCGTGCCGTCGCCCGTGTGGGTGCCGGACACGAAGACGTCGGGCAGCGTTCCGGTCGCCGCGGCTTCGGGCGAACCGCTGTCCTGCCGCTCGGGGGCGCTGGATCCGGGGACCGTCAGCCGGAGCCGGACGCCGGGGGCGTCGTCGCTGTCGGTGCAGGAGACCTCGACAGTGCCGGCCGGGCCGTGCAGCGCCTTGAGGACGGCGAGTCCGCCCGCCGCGCCCAGGTAGCGCGCGTACTCCGGATCCCCGCACCTGATCGGGGGGAGTTCGGACGCGGGGGCGGTCGTCGGCGGGGCGGCCGTGCTGCCGAGGGGTTCGTCGACGTACGCGAGGACCCGCAGGCCCGCCTGCCGGGCGCGCTCCTCGGTGGTGAGGGCCAACAGGAAGGCTCCTTCGGCCAGTTCGCCCTCCTGGGCCGGCAGCAGGTCCCCGATCAGGGTGCGGTACTCCGGCAGGCTGTTGCCGTTGATGCCGCCCGCCAGCGCGAAGTCGAGCTCGCCGGTCCGCAGGTAGCGGGTCGCCGAACTGATCGACGACAGGGCGGAGGCGAACCCGGAGTCCATCGTCATGTTCGGGCCGTGCAGATCGAAGTAGTTGGCGACCCGGGCGGAGATGACGTTGGGCATCTGACCGGGGAACGAGTCCTCGTTGGACGCCGGAATCATGGCGCGGACCTGATCGCGCAGCCGGTCGAGCACCTTCGTGGCGGCGGCGGAACCGGCCAGGCGCGCATCGGTGGCGACCGCCTGCTCGACGTCGTCCAGATAGCAGCGGTTGGCGTAGAGCATCGCGGCGCGGGTCGGGCCCATGTGACCGACGAACACACCCGTCTTGGCCGCCTGGTCGCCCCAGAACTCCGGCATCTGGTCCCGGAGCCGGTGCGCGCACTGCAGGATCATCAACTGGCAGCGGTCCAGGGCGCGGATCGTCTTGGGCGGCAGTCGGACCTCGTTGAACGGCGGCGACGGATAGTCGGCGCCGAAGGTGCCGAGGGGCCGCGGCCCGCCGTCCAGCCAGCGCGCGACCTCGTCACGCCCGGTCAGGCCGGGCAGGTGGGACGACCAGCCGACGATCACCACTCGGTCGGACCGGTCCGAATCTCCGGCGGCCGTGGCCGCATCGGGTCGTGCGCTCTTCGAGGGTGAGGGAGCGGTGTGCCGTGCGGTGTCGGACGTGTCCTCGGAGACGATCAGATGGGCGTTGGTGCCGCCGAAGCCGAAACCGGACACGGCGGCGAGCCGGGGACGGTCCTCCCGCGGCGGCCACCGCACGGGCTCGGAGCCGATCCGCAGGCCGGTCTCCGAGAGCCGGAAGTCCTCGCGGGCCTTGCTGAACCGGAACTGGCCGGGGATGGTCCGCTGCTCCAGGGCCAGCAGATTCTCGATCAGCGAGACCACGCCCGCGGCCCAGCCGGTGTGCCCGATGAGCGACTTGTTGGAGGTGACCGCGGTGGGCCGAGCGGTGCCGAAGTGCTCGCGCAGCATGGTGAACTCCGCGAGGTCACCGGCAGGGGTCCCGGTCGCGTGGGCGTTGATCCACTCCACGTCGTCGGCGTCGACGTCGCCGTCCTCCAGCGCGCGCTGCACCGCGAGGCTCTGACCGGCCGAGTTGGGCGCGTAGATCGCCTTGCCCTTGCCGTCGGACGACGAGCCGAACGCCCGCAGGACGCCGAGCACCCGGTCGCCGTCCGCCCGGGCCCTGCTGAGCCGCTTGAGGACGACCAGAGCCGCGCCGTCGGCGAAGATCACACCGTCGGCGGCCTCGTCCAGCGCGTGCACCTGGCCGCTCTTGGAGAGCCCCTGCAGTTTGGAGAAGAGCACGGTGCCGCGCGGAGCCAGGGCGAAGGCGCCGCCGCAGACGGCGATGTCCTGCTTGCCCATCATCAGACCCTTGGCCGCGATGTCGATGGCGTACAGGGATGAGGAGCAGGCGGTGTCGACCATGTGGAGTTCGGTGGACGGCGGGAAGATGCCCTGCATCGCCGACTCGCCGACTCTGTGGGGCAGATAGCGCGACGCGGGCGCGTCGCCGTGCGCGTAGCGCCGGGTGAGTACCGTCTCGAAACCCGAGTGCAGCGCGGACTGTTCGTCGGCCGGCAGGTCCAGGTCGTCGACGATGTCGTGTGTGAGCCGGGTCATGCTGTCGAGGACACCGGCCTCCTCGAGGTACTGGCTTCCGTCAGGCGTGTAGCCGACCACGAAGGAGCAGGTGTCACTGTCCCCGTAGCGCACCCCGTCGAGCGCCTGGACGAGGCTGTGCCGCAGCCACTTCGTGGTCTGCTCCTGCTCGTCGGAGCTGCCCTCCATGCCGTCGAGAGCACCGGCCGCGGGCTCGAAGCCGGTGATGAACACGCAGCGGTCGGCGTACGCCTTGTCCTCGGTTTCGGCGTCGGCCGAGTGGAAGTTCTCGTGCTGCCAGCGGTCCGCGGGGACCTTGACGAAGAGCTCGTCGCCCGTCATGCGGAGCTTCCAGAACTCCTCCGGACTGTTCGCGCCCGCGACGGCGAGCCCCATGCCGACGACGGCGATCGCATCGTCCTCGGGGTCCGGCTCGGGGGCCGGCACGGGTCCGGGCGTGGGCTCCGGAATGGGCTCTGGGACGGCCGCCCGGACCGGTGCCTCCGCTGTCGCAACAGCCGTCTCCAGAGCCGCCTCCAGAGCGGTCTCCGGTGCCGTCCCCTCAGCCGTCTTCCCGGCCGTCGCATCAGCCGTCTCCTCAGCCGTCTTCGGCGGTGAGAGGAGCGCGGCACCGAGCGTCAGCCCGCCGTCGGCCAGGATGACCTGGCCGGTGATCCAGCGCGCGTCGTCCGAGGCGAGGAAGGCCACGACGGCGGCGAACTCCTCGGGCCGTCCGAGCCGGCCCCACGGCGTCGCCCTGGCGATGACGTCCTGCATCTCCGCCGCCCGGGGGAACTTGTCCGCCACCTCGCTGGTCAGCATGGCGGCGGACGCCGTGTTGACCCGGATGCCGAGGGGAGCCAGTTCCACCGCCAGATACCGGGACGCGGCCTCCGCGGCCGCCTTCGCAGGGGCGCACGCCAAGTAGTTGGCCATCACCATCTGCGAGCCGCCGAGGGCGGAGACCGTGACGATCGACCCGCCGCCGCCCCGTGCCATCAGCGGCGCGGCCGCGCGCGCCACGCGCAGCCCGCCCTTGTAATTCGTCTCGAGCGCCCGGTCGAGGTGTTCGTCCGTGACCTCGTCCATGGGCAGCAACGCGCCGTCGGCGGCGCTGTTGACGAGGATGTCGAGCCGGCCGTGCAGCCGGTCGACCTCCGCCAGCATCCGGTCGACCTGCTCCTGACGGGCCACCGAGGCCCGGGCGAGATCGACCCGGAAGCCCTCGGCGACCATCTCGTCGCGCGTCCGCTTGGCCTGGTCGTGCGAGTGGAAGTAGTTGAGGACGATGTCGGCGCCACGCGCGGCGAGCTCCCTCGCGATGGCCTTTCCTGTCCCCTTGGACCCGCCGGTGACCAGAGCCACCTTGCCGGTGAGGTCTTTCATGGCACACATGTCCTTCTGAGCGAGAACGGGAGAGCGAACGGAGTCGGTCGGCCCTCGTCAGACCGTGACGCCGGTGGGCTGGCCGGCCAGTGCGGTGACCACGAAATCGACCAGCCTGTCGATGGTGTTGTAGTCCGAGAGCCGGAAACCGGACTCGCGCGGAGGCAGGCCGTAGCGCTGCGAGACCCTCGACAGCAGCTCGACCTGCTTGACCGAGTCGACACCGAGCTCGGCCTCCAGTTGCACCCCGCCCTCGAAGACCTCCTCGGGGTACTCGAGGGCCTCCGCGTACAGGCTGCGCAGTTCGGCGAAGACCTCCGCGCGGTCGGGGCCCGCGGCGGCGGAGCCGCTCGTTTCGTCGGCGAGGGACGACGTGACCACGGTGGTGGCCGGGGCCGCGACCGGTGCCGTGGCCGCAGACGTGGCCGGCTGCGGCCGGAAGGCCGCGAGGTCGTCGACGATCCGCTGGAGCACCGCGTCGCCGTGCTCGCTCCAGTAGGCCTCGAACAGCTCGGCGGAGACGGATTCCGGCAGCAGTTCGGCGAGGACCGGGGCGCGGCCCGGGTCGGCCAGACCGGCGAGCCGCAGCGTCCGCAAGGTGGCGTCGAGCGTCAGCAGCGCGTCGTCGTCGGTGGCCAGGGTGGCCAGGGAGCGCACGTCGGACCCCTTCGTCAGACGGGTGACCAGCTTGGTCAGCGCGGCCCGCCCGCCCGCCTCGACGAACGTGGTGACACCGGATTCCTGGAGGTGGCGCACGGCCGACGCGAAGCGGACCGGCTTGACGAAGTGCTCCGCCAGCAGGTCGCTCAGGGCGTCGCCGGGCTCGTAGTAGCGCTGGAGGATCGGCGAGTAGACGGGGCACCGCAGCGGCAGTTGGTCCAGCTTCCCCACGTACGCGGCGAACTCGGGAACGGCCGGTGCGAGGGCGGGGGAGTGGAAGGGGAAGGCGGCGTCGATCTCGACGGCGCCGATGCGCAGTTCACCGGCGATCGCCACGAGGCGGTCCAGGACTTCTCCGGGCCCGCTCACCACGGTCTGCTCGTCGTGGTTCTCGGTGGCGACGGCCAGTTGCGGGTCCTCCAGCAGTTCCAGCAGTCGGCGCACCTTCGCCGCGCCCGCGGACAGGGCCACCATGCGCCCTTCGAAGCCGGACTGCCGGGCGATGACCGCGACGCGCTGCGCGACGATGCGCACCCCGTCCTCGACCGAGAAGGCGCCGGCGGCCACCAGGGCGGTGATCTCGCCGAGGCTGTGACCGGTCAGGACGTCGGGCCGCACGCCCTGGGCGGTCAGCACCTCGTACGCGGCGAGCCCGGCGCCGTAGATGGCCACCTGTGAGACCCATGGGTCCTCCGCCAGGAGCCGGCGCAGTTCCACCTGCTCCGGCCCCAGGACCAGGTCTGATATTCGGCGTGAGAACAGCGTCGTGGTCTCCGCGTCGAGACGCTCGAAGACCTGGCGGACCTGCGGGTGGCGGGCGTGGGCCAGGCGCAGCGCCTCACCGTCGAAGCCGCCCTGGCCGGGGAAGAGAATCGCGGTGCGCAGCTCGGTGGACGTGTTTTCGGGCATGTCGGATCCTCCGTCGTGGTGCGGAAAGGTGAGAAAGGGTGAGAGAGGGAGAGAAGGCGCGGTGGCCGTCAGGCGAGATACGTGCCCATGGGCCCGAGGTTCTTGGCGATGAGCCGGTCGGCGACGCGGGGCGCCGGAGGGACGTGCCGGGGGGCTCCGCGCACGAGCCAGCGGACCATGCGCAGCTTCCAGCCCGGGCCCGCGCCCGGCTCCAGGTGGTCCAGCAGGGCGTGGATGTTGGCGGCCGAGTAGAACTGCGAGGGGTGGATCATGGTGGCGAACATGCCGACCATGTCCCGGCCGTGCGTGGGACTCCTGGTCATGGCGCGGATGAAGGCGATCTCTTCGCGCGAGTGGTTCGCGATGGTCGCGTGGTCACGGGTGTAGCGGTAGTGGCCCGAGACCAGCGCGTCGCGCTGCCTGCCGTAACTGGCGAGCGCCTCGGGCAGCGGCCTGCGTCCGGTCAGGCCCGCGTCGACGGCCTCCGACAGGAGCTCGGCCGAACGGAGCGCGTCGGTGATGCCGGCGGCCGTGATCGGGTCCCTGGTGTATCCGGCGTCTCCGACCAGGGCCCAGCCGGGTCCGTCGGAGCGGCGCAGGAAGTTGGGCACCGAGCCCGTCATCCAGCGGTCGGCCCGCTTGGTCTGCCGCAGCAGTTCGGCCCGTGCCGGGTCCACCTCCTCGAACGCGGAGATCACCGTCCGGTCGCGGTCCTCGTCGCTCCTCGCCTTGAAGTCGGCGACCGGTAGTGCCACGCCCACGATGGTGAGGCCGTCGTGGGTCGGCCAGGTGAAGGCGTGCTTGTGCGCGTGGCGGTAGGTGCGGACCCGTCCGTCGTGCGGCAGGCCCTCCCAGTAGGACCAGTGGCTCTTGTTGAGCACCGGGTGGGCGTCGTACTTCTCGGCGTCGACCAGCCGGGCGACGGTGGAGTTGGAGCCGTCCGCGCCCACCACGAGGCGGGCGTGCTCGATGACCGGGGTGCGGTCCTCGGTCTCGCCGCGGACGCCGGTCACGGTGCCGTGTTCGTCGGTCAGGAGCGAGCGCAGCGAGACACCGGTCCGCAGTTCGGCGCCCGCTTTGACCGCGGCGTCGAGCAGGATCTGGTCGAGCCGGCTGCGCTCGGGGGAGTAGGCCTCGTTCACGCCTTCCACGCTGGGCAGCTCGGCCATCAGGCGTGCGGGGCCGCTCTGCAGGCCGTACTCGCGGATCGGCGGGCAGCCGGTGGCCGTGAGCTCGTCGAGCAGCCCCCATTTCTTCAACCGCAGGATGCCGGGCGGGTGGACCAGGTTGGTCGCCGCGGCCTTCCCGCCCGGGAACACGGCCCGGTCGAGCAGCAGGACCCTGTGACCTGCCTTCGACAGCAGCATCGCGGTGGAGGCACCGCTGATGCGGGCTCCCACGACAATGACGTCGTACATCTCGCCTCCGAGGCCGATGGGCCGACTTGAACGTTTCGTCCGGGATCGCGGGGGGTTCAGTGGTGCGAGGTCTCCAGCGGGTCGCCGCCGCGCGCGGCCTGCTTCGTGGCGCTCGCGGGCGCCGCCTCCGTGGTGGGGGACTGCCGGGATCGCCGGGGCGCGGCGAGGATGGCGAGGCATCCGAAGGCCGAGATGGCGGTGCCGAGCCATACGGCGGGTTCCAGACCGTCCACGAACTGCTGGGGGGAGCCGTAGCCGCCGCGTGCCGTGAACACCGAGGTGAGCACCGCGACGCCGAGCACACCGCCGAGCTGGCGGAACGTGTTGTTCGCTCCGGAGGCGATGCCCTGGTCGGCCGGGGCGACGACGCCCATCGCCATCTCGGCGGCCGGCGCGAAGAACAGGCCGAGCCCGATGCCGCCGAGCACCAGGCCGGGCACCATGTCCGCGTACTGCGTGTCCACGCTCACCACCGCGGCGAGCCAGCCGAGGCCGGCGGTCTGGAACAGCAGTCCCGCCGCCACCACGAGCCGGTTGCCGACCCGTGACGTCAGAAGTCCGGACAGCGGGGCGATCACCACGGGCATCGCCGTCCACGGCAGCATCCGGACGCCCGTCTCCAGCGGCGAGAACCCCTGGATGTTCTGCATGAACTGGGTCAGCAGGAACACGAGCCCGAACATGGCGGCGAACATCATCAGACCCGCGGTGTTGATCGCGCTGAACGAGCGGTTGCGGAACAGGCGCATCGGCAGCATCGGATGACGCGTACGCAGCTCCCAGCCGACGAACACGCCGAGGAGCACAAGACCGCCGAGCAGCGAACCCAGCACCGTGCCGTCGGTCCACCCGTCGTCCGTGGTCCGTACGAGAGCGAGGACGACGCCGAACATGCCCAGGCACACGAGCAGCGTGCCGACGGGGTCGAGGGCGCTCTCGGGACGGTTGCTCTCGGCGAGCTTCCACAGGCTCAGCACCAGCACCACGACGCCGATCGGCACATTGACCCAGAAGATCCACTGCCACGAGATCTTCTCCACGACCGCTCCGCCGATCAGCGGGCCGAGCGCCACCGCGAGTCCGCTCAGCGCGCCCCAGATCCCGAGGGCGAGGCCCCGGCGGCGCGGCGGCACCGCGACGGTGAGCAGGGTCAGCGTCAGCGGCATGACCAGCGCCGCACCGAACCCCTGTACCGCGCGGGCGACGACCAGCTGCTGCGAGGTGTCGGACAGCGCGCACGCCGCCGAGGCGGCGGTGAACAGGACGAGTCCCACCACGAACATGCGCCGACGGCCGAACCGGTCACCGGCCGCGGCCCCGGCCAGCAGGAACACGGCGAACACCAGCGTGTAGGCGTTCACCGTCCACTCCAGGTCCTGGAGGCTGGTGTCGAGGGACGACTGGATCGCGGGCAGGGCGGTGATGACGACGAGGTTGTCCAGCGCTGCCATGAAGACGGCGAGACCGGTGATGACCAGGGTCCATCCGGCATGGCCGCGTGAGCTGGACCGACTCAACATAGGGATTCTCCAGAGGAGTTGACGGGAGGTGCTGGTGGGGGCGAGGGCGCCGAGGGGTTCGCTACGACGTGGGCAGGGCGTCCAGCGCTTCGCGCCAGAGCGTGGCCAGCCGGCCCGCGTCGGGAAGCCTGAGGTCGTGGAGGAAGCTCACCTGGACCCGGGCGCCGCAGGACAGCAGCGTGACGGAGAGTCCGTTGCCCGGCAGGAGCACGCCGATCGGGACGACGTCGATGACCGGGTCCCCGTTGAAGGTGAGGGAGTCGGGGAGCGAGTAGCTGGACGCGTAGAGCGGGGCCGTGCTCGGGTTGAGCAGGAGTTTGACGGCCATGCGGGTGGAGGCGGCGGGCAGCAGGCCGACGAGCGCCCGGCTGGCCGGCCGCAGGCCGCTGCTGCGCATCCGGTGCGTCCGGTCGATGAGCTGGTGGAAGGCGGGGGCCGTGGGCAGCCGCCCGTCCGGCAGGGTGACGACCGCTGTCGCGAGATGGTTGCCGACAGCTGCCTCCTCCGCTTTGTGCCGGGTGCTCAGCGGCATGCGTACGGGTACGGGGGACGCGCCGACCGCCGCCCGTACGGCGTGGCCCTCACCGTTCCCGGGCGCGCCGTCGTCCTGCGCGGAGCGGCTCCAGGCGCTCAGCGCGCCGCGCAGCGCCATGAGGAAGGCGTCGGTGACCGTGCCGCCGTACTTCCGCCCCAAGGTGCTCAGTTCCTGCCGGGTGGCGCTCGTGCTGCACACCGCCAACTGGTCGGGCCCTGACCTGAAGAGGCTGGGCCACGGGTGTGCGGGCCGCAGCCCGCGCACCATGCCCTTGGTCACGGTCAGCATGCCGTTCGCCAGCTCCGCGGGGCCCGCGGTCAGCAGTGGCCCCCGTGCGCTCCCGGCTGTCGCCGTCGCCGGGACGTGGTCGCCGAACAGGACGGCGGCCACGTGCACGGTGCCCATTCCGTCCTCCAGCCCGTGGTGGACGCGGTAGCACACGGCGTACTCGCCGACGGCGTACCCGTGGACCAGGTACATGTCCCACAGCGCGCCCGAACCGGGCAGCGGCAGGCGCATCACGTCGGTGAGTGCCTCGTCCAGCGAGCTGCCCTCGGGCAGTTTCAGCTCCAGCACGTGGTCCATGGGGTCGAAGCGCGCGCTCGGCGACCAGACGGTCCGGCGCCCCGCACGCACGGCCTGGTACGTCAGGCGGGCGAGGGCGGGAAGCCGCTCCGCCAGGTGCCGGCGGAGCACGTCCAGTGACGGCACGTCACCCCGGAAGCGAATGAACTTGCCCTGTACGGGCGTGAGTTCACGGGGAATGGAGAGGAATATCTCGTCGATCGGATTCAGAGTCTGCTGCATGGTCTTTACCGTTCGAGTTCATCGGAAGCGCCGGATGAATGGCCGGCCCGGGCAAATGGAGGGCAGGGCCCTCGGCTGCCGGGGCCCGGCGCTCGGCGGTGCCGCGCGGGAACGTACGGATGTCGACGCCGGCGTCAGGTGGATGACGGCTTCGGCATCGGTCGCTTCGGCGCTACGCGTTCGATCGACGTGTCCGGCCGCGATGCGGATCGGGTTTCCCCGACGGGCGTGGCAGGCATTTGCGCGCGACTGCGTCGATAGTGCTGAACATATTTCCCCCTTGGGACAGTGGTCCGGGAACTCATGGCCCGAATCCGTCGCCGACAGAAGTATGTGGCGTCCGCACGGGAGATTGTCAAGCGTGACCGGGGGTTTCCCACCAGGTGAAAAATGCGGGAGTTCGGGGTTTTCCCGCCTGGTGAGAAATGGCTCTTCAGGGGTGGCGGAATGGCCGGATACTGTTTATCCGCTCCGGATCCGGATCTGCGTCGATGAGGTGGTCGGAGCGGGTGGGGGGGCGCTCGATGCCCGGCCGCCCGCTCCCTGTCGACCGCATGGAAACGGACACGGCGTGGGAGCGGGCTCATGCTCGGCTCTAGCGGAATTTGACGAACCGGCCCCAGCTCGGCCGCGGTGATCGCGATGTTTGTTCCGTGCATTTACGTGCGGGCAACAATTGCGCTCCGGGCATTCTGCGCCGCCGCGCATTCATCCGCGTTGCGGAAAAGCGGACCTATCCGCGTTCCCGGCCGCCGGGTGCCCCGGCCCGCAGTCCGTCCATGACGAGGTCCATCAGCCGGCCCGCCCGGGACTCCCAGTCGCTGTGCGGGTCGATGTGCCAGAGCCCGGCGATGGCGAGCAGGAAGTCGTCGGGCGTCACCCCCGGCCGAATGGTTCCGGCCTCCTCGTTCGCCCGCAGGAGGTGGCCGACGGCCTCGGTCAGCGGGCCGGGGCCGACCCCGGCGAGGCTGCCGAGCGTGCTGGTGGCCTTGCGGATCGCCTCGGCGAGACCCGCCTTGGCCATCGCGTACCGGACAAGGCGGTCCATCCACTCCCGCAGGGCGCGATCGGGTTCGCGGGTCGCCAGCAACTGGCAGGCGGCGTCGGAGACCTGCTGCACTTCGTAGCGGTACACCTCGAGGACGAGGGACTCGCGGTTCGGGAAGTTGCGGTAGAACGTGCCCTGGCCGACGCCCGCCTTCTTGGCGATCACGCTGAGCGGCGCGTCACTCGCCAGCGTCAGCTCCGCCAGGGCCACTTCGAGGATCCGCTCGCGATTGCGCTGGGCGTCCGAGCGCAGGGGCGGGGTCTTGTGCTGACCCATTCGCTCTCCTTCGGCGCGTCGTGGCCTGTTCCGTGCGGCACGGCCTGAGGGTGCCTTGCTGAGCGGACAACTGTCCGCTAAGTTCGACGGTGAGCGGACAGCTGTCCGCTTAGGCTCACCATACCGCAGCCACGTCCACTGGCGACCCCTGCCGCCGAAGCGGCGACGTCTTCCCCCTCCCGTACAGCGCCATCTCACCCCGATCTCCCCGAGCTCATCCCGATCTCCCGGCCGGGACCGCCTCGTTCGACGCGATCCGCGAAAGAAGGCTGCTCATGGCTCCATCGACGTCCAGTGCCCTCACCCTGAACATCAACGGTGAGAAGCACACACTGTCCGTCGACCACCGCACCACCCTGCTCGACGCACTGCGCGAGCGGCTCGATCTGACCGGCACCAAGAAGGGGTGCGACCAAGGCCAGTGCGGGGCCTGCACGGTGCTGATCGACGGCCGCAGGGCCGTCTCCTGCCTCACCCTCGCGGTCGCCTCCGAAGGCCGCGAGATCACCACCATCGAGGGCGTCGCGGACGGCGACCGGCTGCATCCCGTCCAGCAGGCCTTCCTCGACCGCGACGGCTTCCAGTGCGGCTACTGCACGCCGGGGCAGATCTGTTCCGCCCTCGGCGTGCTGGAGGAACACGCGGCGGGCTGGCCGAGCGCCGCCACCGCCGATGTGCGCCCCGAAGCGGGCGTGCCCGAGCTCACCGCCGAGGAGATCCGCGAGCGGATGAGCGGCAACCTGTGCCGCTGCGGCGCGTACGTGTCGATCGTGCAGGCCGTCGCCGAGGCCGCCCGCGCGGAAGAGGGAGCAGCAGTGGAGGAGGGCGCGGCATGAGGGACTTCGGCTATCAGCGCGTGTACGACGTGTCCGGCGCGGTCGCGGTCCTCGGCACCGACCCCGACGCCCGCTACCTCGGCGGCGGCACCAACCTCGTCGACCTGATGAAGACCGGCGTCGAACGCCCCGCGCTCCTCGTCGACGTACGCGAACTGCCCCTGGACACCGTCGAGACCACCGAGGACGGCGGGCTGCGCATCGGCGCGACCGTCACCAACAGCGACCTCGCCGCCCACCCCGACGTACGCCGCCGCTACCCCGCACTGACCCAGGCCGTCCTCGCCGGCGCCTCCGGCCAGCTGCGCAACATGGCGACCGTCGGGGGCAACCTGCTCCAGCGCACCCGCTGCGGCTACTTCACCGACCTCTCCAAGCCCTGCAACAAGCGCGAGCCGGGCACCGGCTGCTCGGCCGTCGGCGGCGAGCACCACAACCACGCGATCCTCGGCGCCACCGACCACTGCGTGGCCGTGCACCCCTCCGACATGGGCGTGGCCCTCACCGCCTTCGACGCGGTCGTCCACTACGAAACCGCCGAAGGCCCCGGTGAGTTGCCGATCACCGAGTTCTACCTGCCCGTGGGCGACACCCCGCACCTGGAGACCGCGCTGCCGTCCGGCGCGCTGATCACCCACGTGACGCTGCCGCCCGCCCCCGTCGCCGCGCTCTCCCGCTACCGCAAGGTGCGCGAGCGCGCCTCCTACGCCTTCGCCATCGGCTCGATCGCCGCCGCCCTCGACGTGCGGGACGGTGTCGTACGGGACGTACGCATCGGCATCGGCGCGGTGGCGTCCCGACCGTGGCGCGCCCGGGCGGCCGAACAGGCGCTGACCGGCGGCCCGGCGACCGCCGAGGCCTTCGCCGCCGCGGCCGACGCCGAACTTACCGCCGCCCGCCCGCTGCCCGACAACGGCTACAAGGTGACGCTGACGCGCAACCTCGTCGTGGCCGTGCTGTCCGAACTCACCGAGGAGGCCGCCCGATGACCACGACCACCGCAACCACCGCGGTGACGGGCGCCGTCGGCACCGCGCACACCCGCATCGAAGGCGTCGACAAGGTCACCGGCGCGGCCCGCTACGCCGGCGAGATCCCGTTCACCGACCTCGCCCACGGCTGGCTGGTCCTGTCCACCATCGCGCGCGGCCGGATCCGTTCCGTCGACGACGCGCCCGTCCTCGCGATGCCCGGCGTCCTCGCCGTGCTGCACCACGGGAACGCCCCGCGGGTCGACGCGGACTACGTCGGCATGCTCGGGAAGCCCGATCCGGTCGTCGGGGTCCTCCAGCACGACCGGGTGCCCTTCGTGGGCTGGCCGGTGGCGCTCGTCGTGGCCGAGACGTCGGAACAGGCCAGGGAGGCCGCCGAAGCGCTCGTGGTGCACTACGACCAGGAGCCGCACGACGTCGCCTTCTCCGCCGGACGCCCGGGCACGTACACGCCGGAAGGCGACGGGATGCGCACGGCGGTGGGCGACCTGGAGGCCCGGCTCGGCGCGTCCGCGCACGTCGTGGACGCCGAGTACACGACGCCCGAAGAGCACCACAGCGCGATGGAACCGCACGCCGCGACGGCACGCTGGGACGACGGGCGACTGGAAGTCGTCGACTCCAACCAGGGCAGCACCTGGATCGCGGACGAACTGTCGCGCCTCTTCTCCCTCGACGCATCCTCGGTGCGGGTGCGTGCCGAGCACGTCGGCGGCGCCTTCGGATCCAAGGGGCCGCGGGCCCACCAGGTGCTCGCCGTCATGGCGGCGACCGTCCTCGACCGGCCGGTCCGCGTCGTCATGACCCGCCGTCAGATGTTCTCGCTCATCGGCTACCGCAGCCCCACCACGCAACGCGTCCGGCTCGGCGCCGACCCGGACGGACGGCTCCTCGCCTTCGACCACCAGGGGCAGAGCCTGTCGTCGACGGTCCACGAGTTCGTCGAGTCGAGCGCCGGGTTCGGGCGGCCCATGTACGCCGCCGACGCGCACCACACCGTCAACCGTGTCGTACGCCTCGACGTGCCCACGCCGACCTGGGTGCGGGCCCCGGGCGAGGCCCCGGGCTCCTTCGCGGTGGAGTCCGCGCTCGACGAACTCGCCGAGAAGTGCGGCGTGGACCCGATCGCGCTGCGGGCCCGCAACGAACCGGCCGTGGGCCCCGTGTCCGGGCTGCCGTTCAGCAGCCGCAACCTGCTCGCCTGCTTCGACGAGGGCGCCCGCAGGTTCGGCTGGGCGGACCGCGACCCGCGCCCGGGAGTGCGCCGCGAAGGGCGCTGGCTCCTCGGCACCGGCACCGCCGCGTCCACCTTCCCGGTGCTCGTCGCCCCGAGCACGGCGGCGGTGACGGCGGAGGCCGACGGGACCTTCACCGTGCGCATCACGGCCGCGGACGTCGGCACCGGCGCGCGCACGGCGCTCACCCTGATCGCCGCGGACGCCCTTGAAGTGCCCACGGACCGGGTCCGCGTGCGCATCGCCGACAGCGACTTCGGCCCCGCGATGATCGCGGGCGGCTCCATGGGCACCCGGTCCTGGGGCTGGGCGGTCATGCTCGCCGCGCGCGAACTGCGGGAGAAGCTGGTGCCCGGCGGCGACATCCCGCCGGACGGTCTCACCGCACGGTCGGACACCAGTGACGTCATCGGCGCCCTCGCGGAGAAGGAACGGCACGCGTTCGGCGCGCAGTTCGCCGAGGTCGCGGTGGACGTCACCACCGGCGAGGTGCGCGTACGGCGCATGCTCGGCATCTTCGCCGCAGGACGCATCGTCAACCCGCTCACCGCACGCAGCCAGCTGATCGGCGGCATGACCTGGGGCCTGTCGATGGCGCTGCACGAAGAGGCCGTCAGGGACCCGGCGACGGGCGGCCTCGTCGGCCCCGACCTCGCGGGCTACCACATCGCCTCGCACGCCGACGTGCCGCACATCGAGGCGGACTGGGTCGACGACCCGGACGCGGAGGACCCCGTCGGCATCAAGGGTGTCGGCGAGATCGGCATCGTCGGCGCCGCCGCGGCCATCGCCAACGCGGTCCGGCACGCGACCGGCGTCCGCCACCGGTCCCTGCCCATCCGCCCCGACCGCGTCCTGCGGGCGGGCACCGCACCCGGGGAAACGCACCGTGCTTGACATCGCCGCCGACCTGAACCGCTGGGTCGAGGAGGGCCGGGACTTCGCGGTCGCCACCGTCGTGAGCGTCGGCGGCAGCGCACCGCGCGGTCCCGGCGCCGCGCTGGCCGTCGACGGCGAGGGAAACGTCATCGGCTCGGTCTCCGGCGGCTGCGTGGAAGGGGCCGTCTACGACCTGTGCGTCCAGGCCCTCGACCAGGGCGAAGCCGTCGTCGAACGGTTCGGGTACAGCGACGACGACGCCTTCGCGGTCGGACTCACCTGCGGCGGCGTCATCGAGGTCCTGGTCGCCCCGGTCGCCGCGGACTCACCCGACAGGGCGGTCTTCGCCGCCGCCCTGTCGGCCGCCGCCCAAGGGCAGGCCACGGCCCTGGCCCGGGTCTTCAGAGGCCCGGCGGAACTCCTCGGCCGGCCGCTCATGGTGACCCCGGCAGGGACCGACGAAGGGACCCTCGGCGGACACCCCGACCTCGACCGCACCGCCGTGGGGGAGAGCCGCGCCCTCCTCGCGGCGGGCCGCACCGGGGAGTTCGTCGTCTCCGAGAGCGGAGCGCACTGCGGCACCGACGTGACGGTCCTCGCCGAGTCGAGCCAGCCGCCGCCCCGCATGATCGTCTTCGGTGCCGTCGACTTCGCGGCCGCCCTCGTCCGCGTGGGCGCGTTCCTCGGCTACCACGTGACGGTCTGCGACGCCCGCCCCGTCTTCGCCACCCGGGACCGCTTCCCCGACGCCGACGACATCGTGATCGAGTGGCCGCACCGCTATCTGCGCCGCACCGTGACGGACGCCCGCACCGTCCTGTGCGTCCTCACCCACGACGCCAAGTTCGACGTGCCGCTGCTCGCGGCGGCCCTGCGGCTGCCCGTCGCGTTCGTCGGCGCCATGGGCTCGCGCCGCACCCACGAGGACCGCAACCGCAGGCTGCGCGACGAGGGCGTCACCGAGGCCGAACTGGCCCGGCTCCGCTCGCCGATCGGCCTCGACCTCGGCGCCCGCACCCCCGAGGAGACGGCCCTCTCCATCGCGGCGGAGATCGTCGCGGTACGCCAGGGCGGCACGGGCCGCCCGCTGACCGGGGCGCTGACACCGATCCACCACGACACGCCCGGCGGTCCTCCGCGGTCCGACGCGCTGGTCTGATTTGGGAGGATCAGCCATGGAGATCAAAGCCTTCATCATCGACGCCGTCGACCCCGAACCGGTCGCCGCCTTCTGGTCCGAGTTGCTCGACTGGCCCGTCGCGGGCCGCACGGGTCCCTACATCTGGCTACGGCGCGAGAACGGCACGGTCCTCGGCATCCAGCGGGTCGACGAACGCAAGACGGTGAAGAACCGCATGCACCTCGACCTCGCCGCGTCCGACTTTGCCGCCGAGCAGCGAAGGGTCGAGGCGCTCGGCGGACGCAGGCTGGAGGGGTACGACGACGGCGGGTTCCTCGTCATGGCCGACCCGGAGGGGAACGAGTTCTGCATCATCCCCGACGAACCCTTCGATCTCGACGACGAAGGACGCACGAACTACCAGAGCTAGGGGGCGGTCGCGTGACCGACACCGTGGGGCCGCGTACGGAAGTGCTGCGTACGGGACCGATCCGCTATGCCACCGCGGAGCGCTTCGGGCGGCCCCGCCCCGTACCGGACGACGATCCGCGCCCCGCCTCCGGCGAGATCGCTCCGCAACCGCCCTCCCGGCTCGACTTCGTCATGGGCCCGCCCGCGGACGTCCACCCCCAGGGCGAGGACTGCCTCAACCTGTCCATCGCCACCCCGGCACGGGACGCGGGACCCAGGCCCGTGCTCGTATGGCTGCACGGCGGCGGCTTCAGCAGCGGCGCCGGCCTCATGGACTGGTACGACGGAGGAGTGCTCGCCGCCGAGGGCGACGTGGTGGTGGTCAGCGTCAACTACCGCCTGGGAGCGCTCGGTTACCTGCTCCTCGACGGGGTGAGCGAGGGCAACCTCGGTCTCTTCGACCAGGTGGAGGCGCTGCGGTGGGTCCACACGCACATCGCCGCATACGGCGGCGACCCCACCGACGTCACGGTGCTCGGACAGTCCGCCGGCGGGATCTCCGTACGCCTTCTCATGGAACTGCCCGAGGCGCGCGGCCTGTTCCGCAGGGCGATCCTCCAGAGCGCGCCGCTGGAGATCACCGCCCGGCCCGCGGCGGAGTCCCACGCACTCGGCCGGTACTTCGCCGACGCGCTCGGCACCGACCCGCGCACCGCCGACCTCCCCGCCCTGCTCGCCGCACAGGGCGAGACGGCCCGCCACCACCTGCGCGGCGCGGGCCGGCGCATGGAACCCGCGTTCATACCGGTGGAGGGCGCCGGCCCCGTCCCCGCTCCCGGCGGGCCGCCCGGTGACGGCGTCCGGGGCCTCGACGTCCTGTACGGCTGGAACGCCGACGACATGATCGTCTTCATGGGCGAGGACGACGACGCGGCCGTGCGCACCCGCGAGGTGTACGAGGAGCCGCTGACGCGCCACGCGGAGCGGCTGGCCCGGGCCGGTGCCCGGGTCCACGCGTACCGCGTCGACTGGCGGCCCGCCGGGTCCCCGCTCGGGGCGGCCCACTGCCTCGAACTGCCGCTGCTCTTCGGCACCCGTGACGCCTGGCGGTCGGCACCGATGCTGGGCAGCACGCCGCGCGAGGAGACCGAGAGGCTCGGCAGGGCCCTGCGTTCCGCGTGGCTCGGCTTCGCCCGCACCGGCACCTTCGACGGCCTGCCCGCGCCGCTCACGGACGGGCCGGTGCCCGGGCCCTCATGAGTCCGGCAGCTCCCGCGGCTCCAGCGGGCGCGTCGCGGGCCCCTGCAGCACCGAGCCGTCGGTGGCGAAACGCGAGCCGTGGCAGGGGCACTCCCACGTCGTCTCCGCCTCGTTGAACGCGACCAGGCACCCGAGGTGGGTGCAGCGGGCGGAGACGGCGTGCAGGGCGCCGGACTCGTCACGGTGCACCGCGCAGCGGCGGCCCTCGACGCGGACCACGGCCCCGGCGCCCGCCGGGATGTCGTCGACGGAGTCGACGTGGGTCGTGCGGAGCCGGTCCCCGATGAAGTGCTTGGCGACCTCGGCCTGCTGGCCCAGCAGGGACGGCATCTCCCGCACGGTGCTCCACAGCCGCCGCGGGTCGTACAGCTCGGCCCACGAGGACTTCTCCCCGGCGACGAGCCGGGCGAGGAGCTGCCCGGCCATGACGCCGCCGCTCATGCCCCAGCCGCCGAACCCCGTCGCCACATAGGTGTGCCGGGCGCCGGGGTGGAAGGGCCCGACCATCGGCACGCCGTCCGTGACGTCGTTGTCCTGCGCCGCCCACCGGTACGCCGTCGCGCCGACGTCGAAGCGTTCCCGCATCCACCTGTCCAGGGCCACGAAACCGGCGGCGGGGTCGCCCGTGCCCGGGGTGAAGCTGTCACCCGTGACGATGAGGAGACGCCCGCCGGCGCCGCCGTAGGGCGCGGTCCGCACCGACCGCTTGCCCTCGTCCTGCGTGATGTACATGCCGTCCGGGTCCTCCCCGGCGGCGAGCGGCGCCGCGACGACCAGTTCGCGCCGCGGGGAGAGCCGGGCGAACAGCAGGGCGCGGTCGAAGACCGGGTAGTGCGTGGCGATGACGACGGACCGCGCGGTGACCGTGTGCCCGACCTCGGTCGTCACGGCGCAGGGAGCCCCGTCGTGCAGCTTGGTGATCCGGGTGCGCTCGTGGATGACACCGCCGCGCGCCCGCAGGTCCTCGGCCAGGCCCAGCAGATAGGCGCGGGGGTGGAACTGCGCCTGGTCCTCGACGCGTACCGCGCCGGCCACGGGGAAGGGCAGCCCGGTCTCGTCCGTGTACGACGCGGCGAGCCCGGCGTCCCTGGCCGCGGCGGCCTCGGCCCGCAGCTCGTCGGTGCGGTCGGCCCGCGTGGTGTAGGTGTAGGCGGGCGCGCGCTCCAGCTCGCAGTCGATGCCGAGCTCGGCACTGATCGCCGCCACGTGCTCCACCGCCTGCTGCTGCGACTCCGCGTAGAGGCGGGCACCTTCCGGACCGCGGGTGCGGCGCAGCCGGTCGTAGACCAGGGAGTGCAGCGCGGTCAGCTTGGCGGTGGTGTTGCCGGTGACTCCGGCGGCGATGCGGTCGGCTTCCAGGACGGCGACCGACCGCCCGTCACGCGCCAGCTCCCAGGCCGTGCTGAGCCCCGCGACACCGCCGCCGACCACGGCGACGTCCACCTCGATGTCCTCGGCGAGCGACGGGTGGGACGTCGACGCGCTGGTCTCCATCCAGTACGACTCGGGGCGCCCCGGCAGCGGGCCGGGCCTCTTCGCGTTCATGCGGGCTCCGTGACGGCGTGCACAGCGGCCTCCAGGGTGTCGGCGTCCGGACCGAGTCTCCTCCGGACCCGGTGCCAAACCCGGCCGCCGCGCCGCCGCCACGGCAGGCCCCGCGTGGATCAGAGCCAGTCGCGGGGCAGCGTCTCCTTCCAGGTGCGGGAGAAGACGCGGCGCTCGCCCTCGTAGCCGTCCAGGGTCGCGTCGACGAAGAAGTGGTCCTCGTCGCACCTGAGGGTCGTCCGGGTCCGCACGCTCACGTCCCACTCGTCCCGCCGCAACCGCATCGTCCAGTCCGATTCGCCGCCCACCGACGTGAAGTCGTCGCCGGTGGCCGTGTACCGCTCGAAGGCGCGGCATCCGACGTCGAGCCCGATCTCGTCGTAGCGCACGGTGCCCCGGTCCTTGACGATCTCCAGGGAGGAGTCGTATCCGACCAGGTCACGCTTGACCTCCCAGCGCTGCTCCGGAGGGGACAGCTGCGTGGTGGCGAGCGGCGGGGTGCCCTCGGGCTCGCCGAACGGCCGCTGCGACGCGTTCTCCGGCTCCGCCGTCGGCCGCACCGGCAGGCGCAGGGGGCAAGTTCGCGTCGTCCAGGCCGATCACGAAGATGTTCTTCGGCGGGGTCTGTGGGTGTGCTTGTGCCTGTGCGGTCACGGAATGTCGTCCTGTCGCAGTGCAGGCCGCCGAGTGCCCATGGGCTGCAAAGGCACACGTCAGGAGGCCGTCGGCGGGTCGTGCGGTGGCGGTCTGGGTATGCGTGTGCGCGGGAATGGCGCGGCAGGCACTCAGACCGGCAGCAGCCGCGCGATCAACCCGCTGAGCTGCTGCGCGTTGCGGCACTCGTGCATCTCGACGAGTTCGGCGTACGCGTACGCCGCCGAGTCCCCGCTCGACCACTGCCCGCGCCCCTCGGGGTTGAGCCAGTAGACGCGGCGGGCCCGGTCGGCGATGTGCCGCAGGGCGGGGAGATTGGGGTCGCTCATGTTCGTGCGGGCGTCGCCGAGGACGAAGACCGTGGAGCGCGGGCCGACCGCGTCGACGTACCGCTCGGCGAACTCGCCCAGGGACGTGCCGTAGTCACTGCTGCCGTGCCACCCCGTCACCGTCGCCTCGTCCAGGATGCGGGCGCCGAGCCCGGCCGGGTCGGTGCCGCCGTGCGCGAGCAGGTCCGTCACCTCGTCGACCCGGTTGACGAAGGCGAACACGCGCACCTTGCCGAACTGGTCGTGCAGCGCCTGAACCAGCAGCATCGTGAAGTTCGCGAAGCCCGCGACCGAACCCGACACGTCGCAGAGCAGGACGAGTTCGGGACGCGCGGGACGGCGGCGCCGCAGTACGGGACGCATCGGCACGCCGCCGGTCGACAGCGAACCGCGCAGGGTGCGGCGCAGATCGATGCTGCCGTGCGCGGCCCTGCGGCGCCGGGCCGCGAGGCGCGTCGCGAGCTTGCGGGCGAGTGGATGCACCGCACGACGGAGTTCGTCCAGCTGCCCCCGGCCCGCCAGGAGGAAATCGACGCGGTCGGCGCTGGGGGCCACGGCACGGCGGGCGATCTCCTCGGTGCCGCGCCGCTCGGCGACCCGGCGGCGCGCCTCGGTCCCTACGCGCGCACGGAAACCCTCGATGCGGCGCCGGACCTCGTCGGCGAGCAGCCGTTCGGTGAACGCGGCCCGGTCCGCGCCCTGTTCGGCCGGTCCCGCGCGGAGAGCGGCGAGGACACGTGCGAGCAGCGTCTCCGGCCGCAGCCTGCTCAGTGTCTGATACGAGGACCAGCCGTCCCCTCCCTGGCCGGGAGAGCCGTACCCGCCGAAGCCGTCCACGGCCTCACCCGCCAGCTGTGCGAGGAGAGCCTGGTCGTCCGCGGCGAGCGCGGCCACGAGTCGTTCGCGCAGCGCGTCCCGGTCGCCGTCACCGCGTACCGGCGCACCGACGCCCGCTGGAAAGTACAGATCGAAGACGGGGTCGAAGACCGCGCGCTGGCTCTCCCGGTGGAGCAGCGCGGCGGCGAGGCCTTCCCTGACGCGCTCCCTGTCGGTGAGACCGAGCGCCTCCAGGGCGGCCGCGGCGTCGACGGTCTCGCCGGGACCGATGCGCAGGCCGTGCGACCGGAGCGTCTTGACCAGCCCGGTGATCCGCCCGGTGACGCCGTCGGGCGGCGCCGTCACACCGCGTCCAGGTCCAGCTTGGCGGCCGCCTTCAGCACGTCGTCCTGATGCTTGAGCACCACACCGAGGCTGTCGCGCACGACGTTCTCGTCCAGAGTGTCCGCACCGAGTGCCAGCAGTGTCCGCGCCCAGTCGATGGTCTCCGCGACCGACGGCACCTTGCGCAGGTCCATCGCGCGCAGCGCGCCGACCACCCGCACCACCGACGCGGCGAGCGCCTCGTCGAGACCGGGCACCTTCATCCGGACGATGCGACGCTCCAACTCCTCCTCGGGAAAACCGATGTGGAGGAAGAGACAGCGGCGGCGCAGCGCCTCGGACAGCTCACGGCTCGCGTTGGAGGTGAGGACGACGAACGGGCGGCGCTCCGCCCTGACCGTGCCGAGCTCCGGAACCGTGACCTGGAAGTCGCTGAGGACTTCGAGGAGGAGCCCCTCGACCTCGACATCGGCCTTGTCCGTCTCGTCGATCAGCAGGACCTTCGGCTCGGCGCCGCGGATCGCGGTCAGCAACGGCCGCGCGAGCAGGAACTCCTCGCTGAAGATGTCGGTGCGCGTCTCGTCCCACGACTCGTCGCGGCCCGCGGTGATGCGCAGCAACTGCTTGGCGTGGTTCCACTCGTACAGGGCGCGGGACTCGTCGACACCCTCGTAGCACTGCAACCGTACGAGCCGCGCCCCTGCGACCTCGGCGACGGCTTTCGCCAGCTCCGTCTTGCCGACCCCCGCCGGGCCCTCCACCAGCAGGGGCTTGCCGAGCCGGTCGGCCAGGAAGACGGTCGTGGCGACGGCGGGCGAGGCCAGATAGCCGGTGGTGGCCAGGCGTGCGGCGACGTCGTCGACGGACGTGAAGTACCCGGTCGTCATGCGGAGTTCTCCTGTGCTCGCCGGCTCCACCGGCGCCTCTCCTGGGTCCCGGCCCTCGTACCCGATCAGCTCGGGGCGTCCCTCCACAACGGGCGGACGCCGTTTGCGTCGAACGTCACGTGGTCCGTACGCAGAGCTCTCCGTACGACCTGGACGGCGCCGTAGCCCTGCGGTTACCGGCCGAAGGGCTTTATGGGTTAGAAAGATGGCAAAGCAAATCATTCGACACGGTGACGCCGTTTCACCAGGACCCCGGGGGCGGACATGGCAGGGCACGGCATACCCGAGGCCTATCTCGAGGACTATGACCGGATCCTGGCCGCCGCCGCGGCGACCGGGCGCCGGCTGACCCGGGACGAGCTGGACTCGCGGCGCGCGCTGGGGGAGCGGGCGGCGGATGCGGGGCTCGGGCTGCGGGCTCTGGTGGGCGCGCACCTCGCGGCGACCCGCGCCCACTGGCCCGCTGCCGGGGACGCCCCCGCCGACCGTGTCCTGGCCGCCGTCGAGCAGGCCGTGGACGCCCTCGCCGAAGGGTACGAACGGGCGCAGCGCCTGGCGGTACGCCAACAGGAGGCCGCCCGGCGGGAGTTCGTCGATGACCTGCTCCACGGGCGCAGCGATCTCGGCAGGCTCGCCGAACGCGCCGAACGCTTCGGGCTGCGCCTCTCCTACGAACACGCGGTCGCCGTCGCCCAGGGCTCGCGCGGCTACGAGGAGGGGGACGCCGTGCCGCGCGAGGTGGAGGGCGCCCTCGTCGGCCGGTTCGGCGACCGCAGCATCCTGCTCACGACGAAGGAGGGCCGGCTGGTGTGCATCGCCCCGGGCGACCAGGGCGAGGTCCTCGCCTTCTTCGCCAAGCACGCGTACGCCGCCGTCGACGGCGCCCGCGTCGTCATCGGCCGCCCGCAGCCCGGCCCGGGCGGTGTCGTCCAGTCGTACGAGGAGGCGCTCAACGCCTTGGACCTGGCGGAGCGCCTCGAACTCGACGAACCCGTGCTGCACGCCGCCGACCTGCTGGTCTACCCCGTGCTGACCCGCGACCGGCAGGCCATGGCCGATCTGGTGGTCCATACGCTCGGCCCGCTGCGGGACGCCCGCGGCGGCGCGCGGCCCCTCATCGACACGCTCACCGCGTTCTTCGACTCGGGCTGTGTCGCGGCGGAGGCGGCCCGCCGCCTCTCGCTGAGCGTGCGCGCCCTGACGTACCGCCTGGAGCGCATCCACCGGCTCACGGGGGCCAATCCGGCCGATCCCGTGCACCGCTACACGCTCCAGACCGCGGTGATCGGCGCCCGCCTGCTCGACTGGCCCGACCAGCCGTTCTAAGGCCTGTGTCGGAAGTCCCGCCTGCCCCGCGACGTCCGGCACGCATTCCCCCACGCCTGAAGGGCGCGGGGGGACCCCCAGCGGCGTTGTCGGGTCGCCCCGGTACAACCAGTATCGGGGCGACCCTCCGCCTTGCGATCGCACGCACCGGACGCCGCGGGGCCCGCCCTCCGGTCGGACGACGGGACTTCCGACACAGGCCCTGGTCCGGCCGTCTCAGCCGAGGCGCGGGATCTCGATGGCCGGGCAGCGGTCCATGACCATGTCCAGGCCCGCGGCGCGCGTCCTGTCGTACGCCGCCTCGTCGATCACACCCAGCTGGAACCAGACCGCGCTCGCACCCGCGGCGACCGCGTCGTCGGCGACCCGGCCCGCCAGCGAGCTGTTCACGAAGACGTCCACCACGTCGACCGGGAACGGCACGGCGGACAGGGACGTGTACCCCTGCTCGCCGTGGACCGTCTCCGCCTTGGGGTGGATGGGCACCACGCGCTTGCCGAAGTGCTGCAGGACCGACGCGACGCGGAACGCCGCGCGGTCGCGGTTGTTCGACAGGCCCACGACGGCCCAGGTGTCGCCGAGCTCCGTCAGGATCCTGCGCACCGTCTCGTCGTCGCCGTACATGGCCTGCCTCCTCGTGTGTCGCGGCGGGATGCCGTCAGAGCCGTGCGCGTGTCAGACGTTCACGCCGAAGTCCGACGCGATGCCGCGCAGCCCACTGGCATAACCCTGGCCGACCGCACGGAATTTCCACTCCGCGCCGTGGCGGTAGAGCTCGCCGAAGACCATGGCGGTCTCCGTGGAGGCGTCCTCCGACAGGTCGTAGCGCGCGATCTCCGCGTTGTCCGCCTGGTTCACCACGCGGATGAACGCGTTGCGGACCTGGCCGAAGCTCTGGCCGCGGTTCTCGGCGTCGTGGATCGACACGGGGAAGACGATCTTCGAGATCTCGGCGGGCACCTGCGCGAGGTTCACCTTCACGGCCTCGTCGTCGCCCTCGCCCTCACCGGTGAGGTTGTCACCGGTGTGCTCGACCGAGCCGTCCGGGCTCGTCAGGTTGTTGTAGAAGACGAAGTGCTGATCGGAGACGACCTTGCCGGACTCGTCGCAGAGCAGGGCGCTCGCGTCGAGGTCGTAGTCCGTCCCGGTCGTGGTGCGCACGTCCCAGCCCAGGCCGACCACGACGGCGGTGAGGCCCGGGGCCTCCTTGCTGAGCGAGACGTTGCCGCCCTTGGCCAGCGAAACTCCCACGATGTCCTCCTACGGTCCGAGTTCTGGATCGGGTTGTTGATCTGGATCTGGCTCACTGAAATCTACAGGAGTGTAGAAGTGGGTGGTGCGGTCGCGTCCCGTTACGATAGGGCGCTCCCCGTCCGCCGAGGAGCGCACAGAGGCTGGAGGGATCGCGGGCATGACGCACCACGACGAGCACGACTCGCACGGCGAGCGCGACGCGCACGGCGAGCGGCAGCCGCGGCTGCGCCGACGCGCGCAGGGCGAGCTGGAGTCACAGGTGCTCGCCGCGCTGCACACCGCGCGCGGACCCGTCAGCGCGGCCTGGGTGCAGGAGCGGATCGGCGGAGACCTCGCGTACACCACCGTCATGACGATCCTCACCCGTCTCCTCGCGAAGGACGTGGTCACCCGCGAGCGCGCGGGCCGCTCCTTCGCGTGGACGCCCGCGTCGGACGAGGCCGGGCTCGCCGCCTTCCGCATGCGCAAGGTGCTCGACGGCGAGAGCGACCGCGAGGCCGTGCTCGCCAGCTTCGTCACCACGCTCACCCCCGACGACGAGCAGCTCCTGCGCGACCTGCTCGGACACGCCGGCGCCGAGGCCGACGACTGACGCCCCACCGGGGTCATTCGCTGATGGGGGGTATCCGCTGATGGGCGTCTTCGTCTTCCTGCCGCTCGTGCTGCCGCTGACCGCGTGGCCGATCGCCCGCCTCGCCGAGCAGCACCTCCACCCACGTACCGCGACACGGCTCCTCACCGCCGTCGCCGGGGTGATGGCGCTGTGCAGCACGCTCTGCCTCGCCCTGTTGATGGTCGTCGGCACCGCCCAACTGCCCGGCAACCCGCTGCCGGACGGATGGTCCGACCCCGAGGTGCGCGCGGCCGTCCCCTATGACGAGGTCGCGGGCAAGGTCGCGATCCCCGCGCTGCTCGTCGTGTGCGCGGCCTGTGCGCGCACGCTCTGGCGGCACGCCCGGGTACGCCGTCGCGGGCGCCGCGCCCTCGAAGGGCTGCGCGGCGGCTCCGTCGCCGTCGTCGCCGACCAGGCGTCGTACGCCTACGCGCTGCCCTCGCGCCGCGGCGGCCGCGTCGTCGTCACCACCGGGATGCTGTCCCGGCTCGCCGCACCGGAGCGCCGCGCGCTGTTCGCCCACGAGCGGGCGCATCTGTCGGCACGGCACCACCGGCATCTGCTCGTCACACAGCTGGCCGCCCGCGCCAACCCCTTCCTGCGGCCGCTGCGCACCTCCGTCGCCTTCGCCGCGGAGCGCTGGGCCGACGAGGCCGCCGCCCGCGCGGTGCGGGACCGGCGGGTCGTCGCCCGGGCGATCGGCAAGGCTGCGCTGGTCTCCCGGAGCGCCCCCGCGCCGACCCTGGCGGGGCTCGCGGCGCCGGGGCCCGTACCGCGCCGCGTCGCCGCGCTCCTCGCCCCGGCTCCGTCCGCCGCCACCCGGCCGTCCGTGTTCACGGGGGTCGGGCTCGCCCTGTGGTCCGCCGCCTTCGGCACCGCCGTGTCCGCGATGTCCTCCGCGAACGCGGCCGTCACCATGGTCCTCATCCTGCGGGCGGCGACGCCGCTCTGACGGCGGCCGGGGTGGACCGCCCCGGGGAGGGCGGTCCACTGGAGTGCCCAGGGCGTGTGTCGGAAGTCCCGTCGTCCGCCCGGACGCCGCGGGGCAGGCAGGGCAGGGCTTCCGGCACAGTCCCTAGAGGTCGAACTCGTGCGGCGGCAGGTCCAGCGCGAAGCACGCCTCGCGCACGACGGCCTGCTCGTCCTTGTCGAAGTCGCCGTCGGCGCCGCCGATGACGATGCCGATCTGGATCACCGCGCGGGCCTCGGCCGGCTTCTTCTTCGCCTTGGCGACCTCCTGGAGCACGCTCACCTTGCCGAACGCGAAGTCGGCGGTCAGCTTGTCCACGTACTCGTCGAAGCGGCGGCGCAGGTCGTCAGCGGGGAAGTTCTGCAGCACCTCGTTCGTGCCGATCAGCTGCGCGACGCGCTGGCGCTCGGACGGGTCGACGGTGCCGTCGGCCGCCGCCACCAGGGCACACATCGCCATGCTCGCGTCGCGGAAGGCTCCGCTCTTCAGGTCGTTCTTCTTCGCCATCAGCTGGGTCTGCATCGTCGATGCGGATTCCTTGACGCGGTCCCACAGAGCCATGGGGAAACTCCATAAACGTATCGATGTATCAGGGGTGTTGGACGAGTCCCCGGTACGCTGCGCGCAGGTCCGGGCCCCCGCCAGTTTCTACAGCAGAGTAGAAACTAGCAGTCGGGCCGAGAAGTTCCCGCCCAGCGGAAGGTGCGCGTGATGACTCCGACGGCACAAGAACTCCTGCGGACCACGGCCGCCCGCCTCGCCCCCGACCCGGAGAGGAACCCGGTCGTGCCGCGCGTCGCCGACGGCCGGGCGCAACTGCGGACTGTGGCGCTCCTCGCGCTGGAGCAGCGGCACGTGATCCCCTCGGACCGGCGGTCCTTCCAGTACCTGGCACAGCGGGCCGCCGAGTCGAAGGACCTGGAATCGGCCGCCTTCTTCGAGACCGTCGCCGACGGCGAGAGCGTCGCGAGGGAACGGCTCGACCCGCTGTTCGACGCCTGCGGGGTGAGCAGGTCCGAGGCGGCGACGTACGAACCGCACCCGGGCTGCCAGGCCTACCCGGCCTACGTCGCCTGGCTCGCCCTGAACGGCGAACCCGCCGACGTCGTCCTCGCGCTCACCGCCAACTTCGCCGCCTGGGGCCACTCCTGTGCCGCGATCGCCCGCGGGCTGCGCGACCACTACGGCTTCGACGACGAGGCGTGCGGGTTCTTCGACCTGTTCGCGGAGCCCGCGCCGGACCTCGACAGGCAGGCTCTCGCCGCGGTACGGGCAGGCCTCGACCGGGACCGCGTCACGGCGGCCCATCTGCGGTTCGGCCGACTCCTCGCGCACTACGAGCAGTTGTTCTGGACGACTCTCGCGGAGCGTGAGAGCGGGGCCGGCGAGAGCGGGGCCGGCGGGGGTCGCTGACCTCGGCCAACCGCGCTTCCAGGCCACGGATCAGCGCGTCGAGCCCCGTGTCGAAGGCCTGGTCGGCGCGTGCCGGTTTGCGGTCGGCGTACGCGGCTCGCAGTGCCGCCGCCAGGACGGGCACCCGCGGAGCGTGATCCGAGGGGTCGATCATGAGGGGCGGCGCGACGAGGTCGAGTGCCGAGCCGAGCAGGAAGGACTCCACGCTCGTCAGGACCGCCACCAGATGCCGCTCCGGCCAGCCGCCGCGCGCCAGCGCCGCCACCACGGACTCGTACATGGCGAGCGTCGCGGGAGAGCTGATCGTCGTCGTGGCCAGCAGTTCGACGGTGTGCGGATGGCGCGCGAACGCGTCGCGGTACGAACGTGCCCAGGCGGCAAGGGCGTCCGACCAGGGCAGCTCGTCGAACGCGGAGATGTCCATCTCCTCGACGACCAGCCGCCGTACGCCCTCGATGACGGCGGAGCGGCCGTCCAAGTGGTTGTACAGGGACGCGGTCCGCACGCCGAGACGGTCGGCGAGCCTCGGCAGACTGAAAGCGCCTGAGCCGTCGGCGTCGATCATCGCCAGTGCCTCGCGCGCGATCAGGTCCGCGCTCAACACCGGTCTGCGCGGCCGTCCTCTGTCCGTCACTCGATGCCCTCTTCCCAGATGATTCCCCCGCACAGTACGGTCCTGCCCGGACTAAAGGGTTTAGTTTTCGGGAGATCGCGCGTGACCGCACCCACCTCGTCCAGACCCGTCTCCTCCGCGCCCGCAGGCACCGACGGCCTCAGCGGCGGCGCCATCGGCACCGGCGACCTCGTGTTCTTCGTCGTGGCGGCCGCCGCCCCGCTCACCGTGATGGCGGGCGTGGCCCCGCTGGCCATCGGCATGGCGGGCGACGCGGCGCCGCTCGGCTACCTCATCTCCGGACTGCTCCTCGTCGTCTTCGCCACGGGCTTCACGGCCATGAGCCGGTTCGTGCGCAACGCCGGCGCGTTCTACGCGTACGTCGGACGGGGGCTCGGGCGCCCCGCGGGAGCGGGGTCCGCGTACGTCGCCCTGGTCGCGTACAACGCCATCGAGGTCGGACTGCTCGCCGCCTTCGGATGGTTCACCGAGTCCGGCTTCGAGGACCTCACGGGCGTCCGCGTGGCCTGGTGGACATGGGCCGCGGCGGGTCTCGTCGCCATCGGCGTGCTCGGCTACCTCCGGGTCACGCTCAGCGCCAGGATCCTCGGCGTCGCGCTCGTCCTGGAAGTCCTCGTGCTCTTCGTCTTCGAAGCGGGCGTTCTCGCGCACGGGGGCGGCCCGCAGGGGCTGGACTTCGGCACGCTCTCGCCCGCCGGGCTGGGGGAGCCGGGCGTCGGCGGCATGTTCGTCCTGACCATAGGGGCGTTCATCGGCTTCGAGGCGACGGCGATCTACGCGGAGGAGGCGCGGCGGCCCGAGCGGACCGTGCCCCGTGCCACCTATGTGGCGGTGGCGTTCCTCGCGCTCTTCTACACCTTCACGGTCTGGATGATCATCAACGCGTACGGCTCCGACCGCGCCCGCGCCGTCGCCTCCGGGGACGGCGGCGCCGACATGGTGTTCTCCGCCACCGAACGGTTCGCCGGTGCCTGGGCCGCCGACTCCATGCACGTACTGATCATCACCAGCGCGTTCGCCGCCACGCTGGCCTTCCACAACGGCGCCGCCCGCTACTTCTACGCCCTGGGCAGGGAGGGTCTGCTGCCCGCCCGGCTCGGCACGGTGTCGCCGAAGACACGGGCGCCGGCCGTCGCGGTGCTCACGCAGTCGGCCGTCGCGCTCGCCGTGATCGTCGTGACGATGGTCGCCGGCGCCGATCCGTACACGGTCACCTTCCTGTGGAGCAGCGGCACGGGCATCCTCGGCGTGATGCTGCTGCAGGCCCTCGCGGCGCTCGCCGTGTACGGGTTCTTCCGGCGCGACCGGAGAGGCATGCCGTCCTGGCGCGTGGTCGCCGCACCGCTGCTGGCCTGCGCCGGGCTCGCCGTCATGATCGTCCTGGTCTGCGCCGACCTCGACCTGCTCACCGGGGCGTCCAGGGGTGTCAACGTGGCGCTGATCGCTCCGTTGCCGGTGGTGTTCGTGGCGGGGGCGGCGGTGGCGCTGCGGATGAGGCGGCGGGCACCGGCGGCGTACGAGCGGCTGACGACGGTGGACGCGGAGCGCGCGTGAGGGATCTGCGCGCGTGCGGGATCTCCGGCGGCACGGTGGTGCGAGGCATTCGCCGGTCGTCGTGCGTGAAGGACTTCAAGGAGACAGCGACATCATCATGACGGAACCGACTCTCGTCTTCCTCGGCGCGGTCCGCACCGGAAGCGACACCGACACGACGGCCCTCGCCGTCCGCGACGGCCGCGTCCTCGCGCTCGGCGACGAGGCCCGCGCCCTCGCCCGCACCGCCGACGAAGTCGTCGACATCGGCGACGGACTGCTGATGGCCGCCTTTGGAGACGGGCATGCCCATCCGCTCTTCGGCGGCCTGGAGAGCTTCGGGCCCCAGATCAAGGAGCTGGACTCCGTCGAGGCGATCGTCGCCGAAGTCCGACGGTGGGCTCGGCGGCACCCGGAGGCGAAGTGGATCGTCGGCGCCTCGTACGACCCCGCGCTCGCACCCGACGGCGAGTTCGACGCGCGCTGGCTGGACGCCGCGGTGGACGACCGGCCCGTCGTCCTGCGCGCCCACGACTACCACACCGTGTGGTGCAACACGGAGGCGCTGCGCAGGGCCGGAGTGACGGAGGCGACTCCGGAGCCGCGGCTCGGCTGGATCGTGCGCCGCGCGGACGGCGGCCCGCTCGGCACCCTGCGCGAGTGGCACGCCTGTGACCTCGTGCTCGACCAGGTGCCCGCGCGGGACGAGGACGAGCTCGTCGAGGCGATCCGCCGCGCCGGGCACGCGTACGCGCGCGCGGGCGTCACCTGGGTCCAGGACGCCTGGGTCGAGTCGGAGATGGCGGACGCGTACCTCGCCGCGGTCCGGCGCGGGGCCCTATCCCTGCGCGTGGACCTGGCGCAGCGCGCCGACCCCGACCGCTGGCGCGAGCAGCGCGAACCGTTCGCGGCGACCCGCACGCGCGTGGCGGCCGAGGGCGGGGAACTGCTCACCGCGCGGACGGTGAAGTACTTCAGCGACGGCGTCGTCGAGGGCGGTACGGCCGCCATGCTCGCGCCCTACCTGGACGCGCCGCACAGCTGCGGCATGCCGGTGTGGGAGCCGAGCGCCCTCGCCGAGGCGGTGCGGGCGTTCGATGCCGACGGCTTCCAGACGCACATCCACGCCATCGGGGACGCCGGGGTGCGTGCGTCGCTCGACGCCGTCGAGTCCGCGATCGCCGCCAACCCGGCCTGGGACCGGCGCCCGGTGATCACCCACGTCCAGGTCGTCGATCCCGCGGACCTGCCGCGCTTCGCCGAGCTCGGCGTCATCGCCAACTTCGAGCCGCTGTGGGCGCAGCCGGACCCGCTCCAGACCGAGCTGTCCATCCCGCGCATCGGCGCGGAGCGTGCCGCGCTGCAGTACCCGATGGGAGAGCTGGCGCGGAGCGGAGCCCGGCTGTCCTTCGGCAGCGACTGGCCGGTCAGCTCACACGTACCGCTTGAGGGCATCCAAGTCGCCGTCACCAGGCGCACGTTCACGGGCGAGCCCGCCGAGGGCTGGCTCCCGCACCAGCGGCTCACCGTCGACGAGGCACTGACGGCCGCGACAGCAGGAGTAGCCCACCAGGCCTGCGCCGACAACCGCCGCACCCTCACCCCGGGCACCCCGGCCGACCTGCTGCTGCTCTCCGCCGACCCCCGCGCGGTCGACCCGATGAAAATCCACCACGCGCGCGTGCTGGGCACGTGGCTGGGGGGTCGGCCCACGTATAGGGAGGGGGTGGGCGATCCGGGTCCGGGGGGCGGGTGACCCGGCCGGCCGGGTACGCGGGTGGCCCGGCCACCGGGCGAGTGTGAGCGGCCGGGGCGCTGGGCGAGCGGGTGGCCCGGCGGCCCAGTGGCCCGGGCGAGCGGGGCGCTGGATCGGCGGGTGACCTGCGTGAGTGAATGGCCGGGCCGCGCGGACAGGTGGGTGGCCGGGGACCGGATCGGCGGTTCGGTCCGGGCGCCCGGGCGCGTGGATGACTCGGCCGTCGGATTTGTGGATGACGTGGCGGGCGGGTGAGGGTGCGGAGCGTCCGTCGGGTGAGGGAGCGACCTGGCCGGCGCAGAGCGACCGGGCCGGGCCACCCCGGCTTTCAGCGCAGCACGATGGCCGTCGCGGCGATCCCGTCCCGTACGGTCCAGCGGCCGGAGAAGCCCTTCAGTTCTGTGCCCGCCACCACGGGGCCCTCGACCAGCAGTCGGGCGGTGAACGTTCCGTCCGGGGCGAGTTCCACCCGCGCGTCCTCGAAGCCGAGCCAGCGGCCGGTCAGCGGGAACCACGTCTTGTAGACGGACTCCTTCGCGCTGAACAGGAGCCGGTCCCAAGGTGTGGCCGGCTGTCGCGAGCCGAGCGAGGCCAGCACGGCGCGCTCCGTCTCGTCGGCGACCAGGTTCAGGACGTCGGGGTCGCGCAGCGGCTCGCCCGGCTCGGCGTCGATGCCGACGGACGTCACCTCGCCCGCGCGGGCCACGACCGCCGCGCGGTACCCGGCGCAGTGCGTCATGCTGCCGACGACGCCGTCCGGCCAGCCGGGGGCGCCGCGGTGTCCCGGCAGGATCGGGGCGGGCGGCACGCCGATGCGGGCCAGCGCGGTGCGGGCGCAGTGCCGCACCGTGGTGAACTCGTTGCGCCGCTTGGCCACCGCGTTCGCCACCACGGCCTCCTCCTCGGGGAAGAGGACCGCGTCGGCAGGGTCGTCGTGGGTCTCGACCACGGTGACGGGCACGTCGGCGAGCAGAGTGGCCAAGGGTCCCGCCGGATCCGGGACTTGGCGCGCGGGTATCGAAGGTGACGTCACGGGAGATCACGGTACCGGGTGACCCGCACACGAGTGCGGGCTGTGGCCTACGCCACCCGGCCGCCCTCCCGGGTGCGGACGGCCCCCGACGAGCGCCTACGCTGGCGTGATGCAGGACGAGTACCGCACAGTGGCCCGCGAGGGCGTGCACGAGACCGAGATCAACCGCTCGCGCTTCCTGTGCGCCCTGGCACCCGCGGCCACCGAGCGGGAGGCCCAGGAATTCGTCGCGCGCGTCCGCAAGGAGCACCCGACCGCCAGCCACAACTGCTTCGCATACGTCATCGGGGCCGACGCCGCCGTGCAGAAGGCGAGCGACGACGGCGAGCCCGGCGGCACCGCGGGCGTCCCGATGCTCCAGATGCTGATGCGCCGCGACATGCGCTACGTCGCCGCCGTCGTGACCCGCTACTACGGAGGGGTCAAGCTCGGCGCCGGAGGACTCATCCGCGCCTACGGAGGATCGGTCGGCGAGGCGCTCGACGCCCTCGGCACCGTCACCCGCCGCCGCTTCCGCCTCGCCACCGTCACGGTCGACCACCAGCGCGCGGGCAAGGTCCAGAACGATCTGCGGGCGGCCGGCCGCGAGGTGCGCGACGTGCGCTACGGAGAAGCCGTCGCGATCGAGATCGGGCTGCCCGACGCGGATGTGGAAGCCTTCCGCGGCTGGCTGGCGGACGCCACCGCCGGCAGCGCGGTGCTCGAGCTCGGGGGAGAGGCGTACGGGGATGCCTGACGCCGAGGTGCCTGACGCCGGGATGTCTGACGGCTGCGGATTCGAGGGAGCCGCGTGGGGGACCGGGGGAGTTACGGGAGTGGCCACCCGTGATGTCCGACCCGCCCGATAGTCTCGGGAATCATGAGGCTGCTGCACACGTCCGACTGGCACCTGGGCCGCTCGTTCCACCGCGTGAACATGCTCGACGCCCAGGCCGCGTTCATCGGCCACCTGCTGGCGACCGTGCGCGAGCGCGACGTGGACGCCGTCGTGGTGGCCGGGGACGTGTACGACAGAGCGGTGCCCCCGCTCGCGGCGGTCGAGCTCTTCGACGACGCCCTGCACCGGCTCGCCGACCTCGGTGTACCGACGATCATGATCTCCGGGAACCACGACTCGGCGCGCCGCCTCGGCGTCGGCGCGGGCCTCATCGACCGCGCGGGCATCCACCTGCGCACCGACCCGGCCGCGTGCGCGGAGCCCGTGATCCTCACCGATCCGCACGGGGACGTGGCGTTCTACGGCCTGCCCTACCTCGAACCGGCCCTGGTGAAGGACGCGTTCGGGGTGGAGAAGGCCGGACACGAGGCGGTCATCGGCGCCGCCATGGACCGCGTGCGGGCCGACCTCGCAGGCCGCGCCCCCGGCACCCGCTCCGTCGTCCTCGCCCACGCCTTCGTCAGCGGCGGCCAGGTCAGCGACAGCGAGCGGGACATCACCGTCGGCGGCGTGGCGGCCGTGCCCGCCGGAGTCTTCGAGGGCGTGGACTACGCGGCCCTTGGACACCTGCACGGCAGCCAGACCCTGGGCGAGCGCGTGCGCTACTCAGGGTCACCCCTGCCGTACTCGTTCTCCGAGGCCGACCACCGCAAGAGCATGTGGCTCGTCGACCTGGGGGCCGACGGGCACATCGAGGCCGAGCGCGTGGACTGCCCGGTGCCGCGCGCGCTCGCCCGCATCCGCGGCACCCTCGACGAGCTGCTCGACGCCCCGGACCTCGCCCGCCACGAGGACGCGTGGGTCGAGGCCACCCTGACCGACGCGGTGCGCCCCGACGACCCGATGGCCAGGCTCTGCGAGCGCTTCCCGCACACGCTCAGCCTCGTCTTCGCCCCCGACCGTGCCCCGGACGACCCGGACGTCTCGTACGCCCAGCGGCTCAGGGACCGCAGCGACCAGCAGATCGCCGAGGACTTCGTGACCCACGTGCGCGGTGCCGGACCGGACGAGCAGGAACAGGAAGTGCTGCGTTCCGCGTTCGACGCGGTCCGCACCGACGCCACGCTGCGCGAGGTCGCCCGATGAGACTCCACCGACTCCGCATCACCGCCTTCGGGCCCTTCGGCACCGCGCAGGACATCGACTTCGACGACCTCAGCGCCGCAGGCCTCTTCCTGCTGCACGGCCCGACGGGCGCGGGCAAGACCTCCGTCCTGGACGCTGTGTGCTACGCGCTCTACGGCTCGGTGCCGGGCGCCCGACAGGGCGGCGGTCAAGGCATGACGCTGCGCAGCGACCACGCGCAGCAGGGCACCCGCACAGAGGTGTGCCTCGAACTGACCGTCGCGGGACGCCGCCTGGAGGTCACCCGCCAACCCCCGTGGGAACGTCCCAAGAAGCGTGGCACGGGCACCACCACGGAGAAGGCCCAGAGCTGGCTGCGCGAGTACGACTCCGGGGAGGGCCCGGACGGCGGATGGAAGGCCCTCAGCCGCTCCCACCAGGAGATCGGTGAGGAGATCAGCCAGCTCCTCGGCATGAGCAAGGAACAGTTCTGCCAGGTCGTGCTCCTGCCCCAGGGAGACTTCGCCCGGTTCCTGCGCGCCGACGCCGAGGCACGCGGCAAACTGCTCGGCCGCCTCTTCGACACGCGCAGGTTCGCCGCCGTGGAGCAGCGGCTCGCCGAACAGCGGCGCACCACCGAGGCCGAGGTCAAGGAGGGCGACGCCGCCCTCCTCGCCGACGCGCACCGCATGCAGCAGGCCGCGAGTGAAGGGGGCCAGGAAGCCGAGCTGCCCCTGCCCGACCTGGCGCCCGGCGACCCGGGCCTGGCGGACGCGGTCCTCACCTGGGCGGCCGTCGCCCGCGCGGGCGCGCGGGAACGCCTCGCTGTCGCCCACTGCGCGCTCGCCGCCGCCGAATCCGCCCAAGCGGGCGCGGAACGCCGCCTCGCCGACGTACGCGAACTCGACCGGCTGCAGCGCCGGTTCACCGAGGCACAAACACGCGCCGACCAGCTCCACGCGCGCGTGGACGAACAGCGCGTCCTCGAAGAGCGTCTCGAACGGGCCCGCAAGGCCGAGAAGGTCGCGCCCGCGCTCGGCCTGCGCGACACCGCCGACACCGAACACCGCCGCGCCGCGGAAGCCGAGGCACGCGCGCGTGGCCGACTGCCCGAGACGTTCGCCTCGTCCGGCGCGGCGGGCCTCGCCGCCGCCGCGCGCACGGCCGCCGAGGAGCTGGGCGGCCTGGCATCGGCCCGGCGCGCCGAGGGACGCACCACGGAGATCACCGCCGAACGCACCGCGCTGGACCGTCAGGAACGCGCCGACGACGAGCTGCTCCAGGAGGCGTCGGGCTGGCTCGACGGCTGGGAGACGACCCGGTCCGCGCTCCTGGAGCGCATCGAGTCCGCCCAGGAGGCCGCGACCCGCGCCGAGCGCCTGGGGGGCCAGCTCGCGCCCGCCGAGGCCCGCCTGGACGCGGCCCGCCGCCGCGACCGGCTCGCCCGGGACGCGGCCGCGGCGCAGGAACACGCCCTCGCCGCCCGCGAGTCCGCCACGGAGGCCCACGAACACTGGCTCGCCCTCAAGGAGCAGCGCCTCACCGGCATCGCCGCCGAACTCGCGGCCCACCTCACCGACGGCCAGCCGTGCGCGGTGTGCGGAGCCACGGAACACCTCGCCCCCGCGCGGAAGGTGGCCGGACACGTGGACCGGCAGGCCGAAGAGGCGGCGCTCGCCGCCCATCGTCGCGCGGACGAGTCCCGGTCGGCCGCCGAGCGCACTCTCGGGGAGGTCAGGGAGTCCCTGGCCGCGGCGAAGGCCGCCGCGCGGGGAGGCCCGGCGACGAACCCGCACGAGACCTCGCCCGGTGGGTCCCCGGACGAGGACCCCACCGCCGACGAACTCACCGACGCCGTGGATGCGTTGCGGCGCGATTACACCGAGGCGCGGGACCTGGCCTCCGGACTTCACGCCGCCCGCGAGGCCCTGGCTCGGGCCGAGCGCGAGTACGACCGCAGGCTCGCCCAGCAGCAGGAGGCCGCGCGGCGAGCCGCGTCCAGGACGACCCTGCGAGACGCCCTGGAACGCGAACAGCAGTCCCTCGAAGCCGAGTTGACCCGCGCGCGGGGCGCCACCGGCAGCGTCGCCGACCGCGCCGCCCAGCTGGAGCGGCAGGCCGCACTGCTCACCGAGGCCGCCGACGCCGTCCGCGCCGCCGACGACACCGCCGAACGCCTCAAGGACGCCGACGCGCGACTCGCCGACGCGGCCTTCCGCGCCGGGTTCGACACGCCGACGGCCGCCTCGGCCGCCCTCCTCGACGACGCCGGGTACCGCGAGGTCCAGCACCGCATCGACGCCTGGCGCAACGACGACGCCGCCGTGCGCTCCGTCCTCGCCGAACCGGACACGGCGGCCGCGGCGCAGCGGCCGCCCGCGGACCTCCGGGCCGCCGGCGAACACGCCGAGTCCGCCGCACGACGCCTCAGGGACACGGCCTCCGCGCGGGACGCCGCCGCACGGCGCTGCGCCGAACTCGACCGGCTCTCCACCCGCACGGCCGCGGCGACGCGGCGGCTCGCGCCGCTGCGCGCCGCGCACGACCGGGTGGCCCGCATGGCAGGTCTCGCTGCGGGCACGTCGGCGGACAACGAACGCAGGATGCGCCTGGAGTCGTACGTGCTCGCGGCCCGCCTCGAACAGGTGGCCGCGGCCGCGACCGTCCGGCTGCACCGCATGTCGTCGGGCCGCTACACGCTCGTGCACTCGGACGGCCGCACCGGACGCGGCCGTTCGGGCCTCGGGCTCCACGTGGTCGATGCCTGGACGGGCCGCGAACGCGACACCGCCACCCTCTCCGGCGGCGAGACGTTCTTCGCCTCCCTCGCCCTCGCGCTCGGTCTCGCGGACGTCGTCACCGACGAGGCGGGAGGCGTCCGGCTCGACACACTCTTCATCGACGAGGGCTTCGGCAGCCTCGACGACCAGACGCTCGACGAGGTCCTGGACGTCCTCGACTCCCTGCGCGAACGGGACCGCAGCGTCGGAATCGTCAGCCACGTCGCTGACCTGCGACGACGCGTGCACGCGCAGCTGGAGGTGGTGAAGGGGCGAGCGGGTTCGACGGTGCGGCAGCGGGGCAGTGGGTGAGGTCTCAGATCCTCGATTCCGGACCGTGCCCTGTCTTACCCGGCTTTTCCGTGACCGTCCTTGCCCTTCTGTCCCCCGCGTGTCCCCCGGAGAGCCTCCAGGACCAGCTGCTGCGTCTACTTGTTCCGCCAGTCTGACGTCCTTGCAGGTAGGCCCTCACGACGGTTTTTCCTGACTACCGCTCAGAGTTCGCGGCCGAGACGGCAAGGCGGCGGCCAGTGCCTTTCACCGGCCCCCCGGCGGGGCTCTGCTCCGATGCGCGGTGTAGGTCGTTCACCGGGACGAACTGGCAATCCTCGTTCAGCGACGAACTGGGTACGGCTACTCATGCGCGGCGTGTGAGCGCCGCCTACGCTCGCCAGATGCCTGACAAATCGCACACTTCTGGCAGGAGGGGGCTGGTCTGCTGCCTGCTGTTCACTGTTCTGCCTGTCGTCTGGTTGGTTGCCGCCCCGGTTCTGCCGGCGCGGGTTCTTGGTTTCCCTTCTGGATGAGCGCCGCGATCTTGAATGGAGCGGATGGCCAAGGCGGTATCAGCGACCTGTTCGGCTGACAGTAGGCAGGAGGGCGTCCGCAGCTGCTGTCGCAATGTGCAGGACAGCAGCCGGTACGTTTTCGCGGTTCAGGGCGTCCCGGGCCTTGACCTCAGGGGTGTGCACTTCGTGCAGTGTGAGGAGCACAGTGCGGCCTCCCGTTGCGTTTGGTGTTTTCCGCAGGTCTGGCAGGAGGCGTCGGGGTGCTCGGTGAACTCGACGTCTGGTGAGCCGCAGGCTGTGCAGCGCACGTCGTGCAGGCGGGGCAGCTTTCCGTTCTGGTCGGGTGGGTCGGCGGCGTAGCCCTGGAGTTGGATGTGGGCGCTGTGCAGGTCGACTTCGGGTATGTCTGGCCGTTCGTGGTTGATGTATAGCCAGGCCTGGTGGCCGATGGTTCGGTTTGACGTGCGTGGGTCTGCTTCGAGTTCGGTTGTCCAGCAGCGTCCGTTCGGTGAGGGGCCGAGGCCGTCTTCGGCTGCCCCGTAGTAGGTCACGGCCCATACGGCGTGCCAGCTCTTTCCCAGGCCGGGGCGGTACGCGTTGGTACGTGGGGGTGTCACTGCTGTTGTTCTTCCTTGTGGTTGGAGTGAAGGGGTGGGGTTGGGGTGGTGAGCCGTCCGAGCCAGAGTCGGCGGAGGGCGTTGTTGAGGTCGTGGTTGCTGGCGATGGGGGGGGAGGTTGAGGGTTCGGTGGATGAGTTCGTGGAGGAGGGTGGGCGGGAGTTGAGCTGTGGCCCAGTGCAGGGTGAGTCCGCGGGTTGTGTGGTTGCGTGCCCAGGTGGTGCGCATCCGGGTTGAGAAGGTGCCTGTTAGTGGCGGGTTTGTTATGTGCGTGGTGATCTGATCCTGGTGTGTTTTCAGCCATTCCTGTCCGGTGGTGGCGTAGAAGTTGATGATGTTTCGCTGCGCCGGCGCGCGCAAATGGTGTCCGACGCCCCGAGCTGAGTCTGTACCGAGCGCGGGCGCCGGGCGTCAGCGGCTCGTGCGGCATCCCAGATCGACAGGGGTGCAGGTGCGCTGGTCGTTGTGGCGGTCACAGCAATTCTCCAGGAAGGCGCGCCGGGGCCCGGCCCGTCACGCGGCGGGCCCCGGCAGCGCAGGGGAAAGAGGAAGGGGGAAGCGGAGCGCGGTCAGGCGGCGAACTCGACGCTGGGCTCCTCGACGGACGTGCCCTCGGCGTCCTGGTCCTGCTGCTTGCTGGCAGCAGCCCGCAGGCGGGACACGTCATCGCTGGTGGGATCGCTGAGCTTCCTGGGGTTCTTCAGCTCCGTGGCCGCACGCTCGATCGCCGCGCGCACCACCAGCACCTCGTCGCGGTCCAAACCCTCATCGGCCTCGACCTGCCGCCACAGCTTCTTCAGCTCCTCCACGCCCTGTGCGGCGGCCTCGTGCACCTTCGGCATCCAGGCCTGCGCGAGATCGCCCGTCAGCTCCGGGGTGGGCTTGGGCTGATTGTGGATCGAGCAGCCCATCAGACCGAACACGAGCTTCTCGATGGAGAAGTCAGGCATCGGCTTCGGCTGCCCGCCGCGCGGCACCTGGAACTTCAACGAACGAGCGCCGATGATCTGCGGCGGCTCCTCGCGACGCATGCGCACCCACACCGTCGCATCGAAGGCCAAAGACTTGTGCGCTTCCACCCGCCAGTCCTTCGTGCGCGGGATCGGATCGCCGTTTCCGTCGACCGCCGCGACCTCCTTGCCGCGGGCCAGGAGGACCACGATGCCGGGCATGGTGCGCACCAGGTACATCACCCGCTGCCACCGTTCGGCCGCGTCGTTCCAGAGGTTCATGGACGGTTTGACCTCGGCGTCCGGGGCCTGCCTGAGAGTGTTCTGGCCCGTCCGCGAGCGCCTGGCCCGCTCGTTGGTCCAGTTCACGAGCATCCGCCACAGCATCGACCCCGAGTCGATGACCAGGACGACCGGCTTCTCCTTCGCGACAGCCGCGCGGGTCGCCTCCGCGTGCACGGCCTCGATCTGGCCGAGGATGTCGCGGTAGGTGCCGTTGTGCTCGATCAGCAGGTAGTCCGCACCGGGCACGTTCGCGTACTCGTCGGCGGTGTCCTCGCCGAGCTCCAGCCAGTACGCCTGGCCGGTCTGCTCGCAGCCGGTGAACTCCGCCGCCTGGTGGCTCTTTCCGCTCTTCTCCTCGCCTTCAATCAAGACGATCGGCCAGGGGATCACGCCGGTGGGCTTACGGGTCCGCAGCTTCGGTATCGGGCGGTTCACGCGTATCTCCAGTTTAAGTATCGGGACCTATTTCAAGGTGTGCGGAGTTCCCTGGTCTCGAACAGGGCCGCCCACTCGGGGTGACGCTGGACCAGCAGTCGGACATAGCGGGAGCGGAAGTCGTTGTTCAGCTTGAACGGTTCACCGCTCGTGGCCCGCCCGTACTGCCAGCGCAGAACCTCGAAGAGCATCCCGATGCCGATGCGCCGCAGCCCGCGCTTTGCGCAGTCGGCGGTCAGCGACTCCAGCTGCACCAGAATCCACGGGTTGAGCTGGTGGAACGCCTCGAAGCGTTCCTGGATGCTCGCCCCCGCGATCCCCGGCCCCGGGTGTCGCAGTGGCGCGATGGATAGCTCCATCTGAACGGGGACCATGCAACCCTCCATAGTTTTCATCGCGACCTATATTGCGCCATGCCTTATCGGGGAGCGCAGGCACCCCTCACACCTTGTACGGAAATTCTACTCTCCTTCTTGGGGGGTGCAACTCGGCGGGGCCCGCCTACCGGCGCCCCCCGCCGGCTGATCACAACGCTCTACCAGGCGCCAAGTTGGCGGCTGCCGGGACAGATGCTGGTGGCGGCCCCAGTCGGCCGTGCGGAACTACTGAACCTTGTTCCCCCGCTGCGAGAAGAACGACCCCGGGCCGTCGTACCGGCCCTGCTCCAGTGCCTCGGCGACATCCTCGCGCAACACCCAAATCTTCTTGCGTGACTTCTCCATCGTGGTCGGCGCATGTGCGAGCACAGACTCCAGCAGCCACACCTTCGAACCGGACAGGGCGTAGTCCGGCTCCGCCACCCGGCCCGAACCAGCCTTCGCGGCCTGCCCCACAGCGACCTGCGTCACCCCGAACAACTCCGCGTACTCCTGCGCACCGACCAGCGGGGGCAGCTCGCCCTTCTTCCGGGGGCGCACCCTTGCCCCCTGCTCGGCCTCCAGTGCAGCAAGCTCCTCCGCGTCGAGCTGCCGGCCACGAGAGCCAGGTGGCAACGCCAGTGACTCGACGAACCCCCCGGGCCAGACCGGCTTACCCGAAACGATCACGGCGTGCTCGTAGGAGAGGACGCCCCGGTGGATCCACGTATTACTGATCACTTCGGGCTTGATGCGGTACACCCGCCCGATCTCCTGCCGGCCACACAACAGCGGCTTCGCCACATCTGCCTCCTCTCTATGACGACACATCCAGGAGAGCAGAATAGTGCTAGCGACTGAGGATTCGATGGGTTGGATTCGTGGTTGACGGCGGGGCCGAAGCGTGTGGGAGGAGGGCCTTCCGGATGTGAAGCCCTGTTTGGGGGCCGCCGCCACCGCTGATGTTATGAAGCCGATGCACTCTTGGGCACAACCGTGACCGAAGTCACAACTGTGACAAGCCTTTTGTGGCATGCGCCCTGAATGGCCTACTGGGTTCTTTACTTGGCGACTACATACAGTCCTGGTTTGGTTCCCTCGTTAAGGGAACTTTCATCTTTGTGACAGGTCGGGGTGGGATATGTGGAGGCGCGTGTGTTCGCGCGGCAGTGCTGGGGCTTTGGCAAGTCTGGTGAGTGTGGCCATCGTGACGAGCCTCGTCCCGGCGGCGACCGCGACAGCCGACTCGCCGGCCACACCCCCAGTGGTGAAGGCTGAGCACGAAGGTTCGCCTGGCGAAGAGGCGAGTGCCGAGGCAGCGTTGGCAGCCGCCAAGCGCACGGGCAAACCAGTCGAGGTGACCTCGCTGCGCGGTGAGAGCAGCGATACCTATGCGACGGCCGACGGGAACCTGGAGGCGCGGGAGTACCTGCGCCCGGTCCGGGCCCGGGTGGGTGAGCAGTGGAAGGCGGTGGACACCGAGCTGGTCAAGTCTGCTGGGGGAGCCGTGGCGCCGAAAGTTGCCACGGTAGGTCTTGAGTTCTCAGGCGGTGGTGATGAGCCGCTGGTGCGGATAACGAAGGCCGGTCGGGAGCTGGCATTGTCATGGCCCGGCGAGTTGCCCGCACCGCGGCTGGAGGGTGCGACCGCCATCTACCCTGACGTGCTTCCGGATGTGGACCTGCGGATGGGGGCACAGGAGGACGGATTCACACAGCTGCTGGTCGTCAAGAGCGCAAAGGCCGCTGAGAGTTCGGAGCTGGCTGAGCTGCGGCTCAAGCTGACGGCTGACGGAATGGATGTGAAAGAGACCGCCGAGGGCATGCTGCAGGCAGTCGACCACGGCGCCAGGGGGGCGGTCTTCGAGGCACCGAAGCCCATGATGTGGGACTCCAGCCCGGGGGCCGGTAGTACGCCGAGTGCGAAAGCTGCGCGGCCCCGGGCAGGCGCAGCTACCGCAGTAACAGCCTCGCCGACTGGGGAAGAGCCTGCGGCCGGAGAATCCGGCAAGCTCGCGCCTGTCGGAGTGGAGGTCCCTGCTGGCGGCAAGGAGCTGGTGCTGACGCCGGATGCGGACGTCCTGAAGGGCACGGACACCACGTACCCGGTGTTCATCGACCCACAATGGCATTCGCCGCGCGCGACGGCGTGGACGATGGCGTCGAAGCACTGGGACAACGAACCGCAGTGGAAGTTCAACGGCAGCCATGACGCGGGCATGGGCTATTGCAACTGGAACTACTGCAAGCCCAACGACACCAAGCGGCTCTTCTACCGCATTGCGGTCTCGAAGTTTGCAGGCAAGTCGATCTTGTCGGCCGAGTTTGTGGTCCGCAACACCTGGTCCGCTTCCTGTTCGGACCGCACCGTGGAGCTGTGGAAGACCAAGGACATCTCGTCTTCTACAACCTGGAACTCTCAGAACGCCTCGGGGTTTTGGATCAGGAAACTCAAGTCGGAGTCATTCGCCCACGGTTACTCGGGCTGCGCCGCCAAGGATGCTGAGTTCGACATCCGTTCAGCGATCCAGGATGCGGCTGATAGCCGGGACTCGACGATGACGTTTGGTCTGCAGGCTGCCAGCGAGTCAGACGCATATGGCTGGAAGCGGTTCTCCGACAAGGCGTTCCTGCGGGTGAAGTACAACCGTGCGCCCGCGCAGCTCCGGAGCTCGCAGCTGAAGATGGAGTACGGCGGGACCTGCAAGAGTTCCGAGAACGCAGCCCGGGTGCGCACGCGGGGAAAGATCTATGCCAATGATGTGAAGGACCCGGACGGCGACGACGTCTCGGTGCAGTTCCAGGCCAAGTGGGACGGAGGGAGCTGGAAGCCGGGCCGTACGTCGGCGGACCCTTCTGGCTCGAGCTTCGCCATCAGTCTGCCGGCGACGATCCCGGTCAACAAGCAGGTCAACTGGTACGCGCGAGTCTATGACGGGGCGCAGTACTCACCGTGGTCGTACGCGGGAAACCCCAGCGCGTGCTACTTCGTTTACGACACCAAGGTACCCAAGGCACCTGCGGTCTCCTCCGGTGAGTACCCGGCCTCCGAACCGGAGGACCCCAAGGATCCGTGGTACGACGGCGTGGGAAAGTACGGGTCTTTCGAACTGGATGCCGCCGACAGCGATGTGACCACCTACTGGTATGGCATCAACAGCGATCCCAGTGCGAAGCACAAGATCACCACGTCAGGCGGCGCGGCGAAGACCGCAAAGGTGTTGCCGGCCAAACCTGGGCTGAACTTCATCACGGCCCAGGCCTTCGACAGCGCGGGCAACGGCAGCGAAATCCGTACCTACCAGTACCGAGTCAAGGCGGGCCAGCCGGAGCGAGCCACCTGGCAGCTGGACGAGGCTGCGGACGCGAATGAGGCCAAGGGCTCGACGCCGGCCCGCACCGCGAAGCTGCACGGCGGAGCGACCCCGGGCGTGGCCGGCATGGAGGGCGCGGCCCTGTCGTTCAACGGTACAGACGGCTATGCCGCCACGGACATTCCTGTGGTGGACACCAGCCGCGGATTCGCGGTCTCGGCGTGGGTGAAGCTGTCAAAGATGCCCGAGGGGGCGGCGGTCATCGCCACCCAGCCTGGCAACCACAGTCCGGGATTCGAGCTCTACTACTCCAAGACGTACGACCGCTGGGCATTCAACCAGTACAAGTCCGACACCGCTGATTCAGGTATCGCCCGGGCCATGGCGGACAAGCCCGGCGGCGTGGCCGCGGACACGTGGACACACTTGATCGGTTCATACTCTTCGACGCGCGACGTTCTGGAGCTGTTCGTGGACGGCACGCTGGTCGGCCAAACTGCCTACGACAGTCCGTGGGAGGCCCGCCGCGGCCTGCAGATCGGTGCCGCCTCCTACAGCGGCAACCCAGCGGCGTTCTTCCCGGGAGCGGTCGACGCAGTGCAACTCTTCGACAAGCCGCTGGCCCAGGACGAGGTCGACAAGCTGCACGCGAAGCAGACCGTGGGTGACCCGGGCCGCCCCGCGCTGGCGGTTTTCGATCTGGACGAGCCAGCGGACGCCACCGAGATCACCGGGCATGGCGGAGTGCTGCCCGCTGCCTACCGCGGTGGTGTCACCACCGGCACCCCCGGCATCGCGGGCAAGGCCGCCACTTTCAACGGCACCAACGGCTACGCCAGGATCGGTCAGATCAGCGGGCCGCATCTGAACACCTCCCGCAGCTTCACAGTTTCCGCCTGGGCCAAGCTCGACAAGAAGCCCGACGGCGCAGCGATCATCGCCGCGCAAGCGGGCAAGGAACGTCCCGGCTTCGAGCTGTACTACTCCTCCACCTACAACCGGTGGGCCGTCAACCAGTACTCGGCCGATGCCGCCGACGCGACCCCGATCCGCGCCATGCAGGACGACGGTGCCAGCGCCTACGTGGGCGAGTGGGCGCAGCTGGTGGGCGTGCACGACACCGTCGCCAACACCTTGACCCTGTACGTCAACGGGGCCAAGGCCGGGTCGGTACCGCTGGCCGGCGCGTTCTACGCCGATCAGTCCATGTATCTGGGCGCGGGCAGCTACAGCGGCCAGGTCAAGAACCACTTCCCGGGCAGCATCGACGACCTACGCCTCCTGGACCGGCCAGTGTCGGCCGAAGAGGTCCAGCAGATGTTCAAACAGCGCCCCCTGGTCAAAGGCCGCTGGAACTTCGAGGAGACCAATAGCAGCGGAACCACCACGCTGGACTCCTCCGCAGCCAAGCGCCCGATGAATCTCCACGGCGGCGCGCAGCTCGGCACAGGAATGATCGACAACAGCGGGCTGCAGCTGAACGGCACGGACGCCTATGCCGGCACCACCCTGATGCCGATGGATACGAGCGCCAGCTTCACCGTTACCGCCTGGGCCCAGACCGCAGCCATCCCGGACCACGGTGTCACCCTGGTCAGCGGTGCGGGCCTCAAGAACGATGCCTTCACAGTGCGCTTCCAGCCGGACGACAAGGACCCTGAAGGCCTGGGCCGCTGGGAACTCACGCTCCCGGCCAAGGACAGTACGGATGCACCAGTCACACGGGTGAGCAACACCGAGTTCTACGACGCACGCGAGTGGAACCACCTTGCGGTGGTCTACGACGGCTTCGCCAAAGAAGCCAGCCTCTACGTCAACGGCGTGCTGCAGGAGGTCGCCTGCGGGGACGCGGACGGCGACGGAGACGCCGATGATGCGGCCTGCCAGGATCTCACCGCCTGGGCCGACAACGTCCTCACCTTCAAAGCACCGCTGTCCCTCCAGGTAGGCAAGGCCAAGGGCGACGCCACCGGAACCTACTTCGCCGGCACCGTCGACGACGTATGGGCCTTCCAGGGCGCACTCAACGACAGCCAGGTCAGCGAACTGGCCGGATCCTGGTTCGACATCCCCACCGACGTACCCGCCGGGAGCTGATCCCGCAACAGGTGTGAGCTCGGCCGCCTGGCCGAGCTCACACCGACCTCTGCTGTCCTTCCCCTCTCACGTTCCGCGCCGCGCCCTAAGGGCGCGGCGCCCGGCAGCGATGGATTCATCAACACATGCAACCCACACCAGCGCATTCGCGCGGAGGCAGACGGCTCCGCCGGACCTCGCTCGTACTGTCCGCGGTGCTCATCGGCAGCCTGCTCCAGACGACGGCAACTCCAGCCGCCGCAGCCGACGGTGGACTGCCAGGCCTGCCCAAGTCGGAAAAACCGGTGGCGGGCAGCCACAGCGGCAAGGTCAAGCCCCGCTCCGTCACCAAGGGCCCACGCGTACCGGTGAAGGCGCCGAAGCGCGCGTGGCCCAAGCCCTCGACCTCGACGCTGGACCTGCCGGCAGCCAGCGCCGATGACGGCATGTCTCTTGTTTCCCCCAAGGGCCCACCCATCCGAGTCGGCCGTGCCGCGAGCAGCCATAACAAGGTCCAGCCGGCCACACGAAGCACGTTGGAACAGGTAGAGACCCGCGTCATGGGCCGCAAACAGGCAGCTGACGTAGGGGTGAAGGGCATGCTGTTCACCCTGAAACCCGACTTTTCCCCGCAAGCCAAGGCCAAAGCTCGAGCGACTTCGAGAGACCAGGCCCGATCCACCACCGGTGCGAAGCCCAAGCTGCAAGTCACTGTTGACTACGGCGACTTCGCGCAGGCCTTCGGCGGCGCCTACGCCTCGCGGATGCAACTGATCAAGTTGCCCTCCTGCGCTCTGACCACCCCCGCCAAGACGTCCTGCCGTACCGGCACTCCTGTCGCTGCGGTCAACGACACGGCCAAGCACTCACTGAGCGCCAAGTCGGTAGGTCTCGCGGCGAGTGGACCCACGGTCCTGGCTGCGACCTCGTCGGCCGACGGTGACAAGGGCGACTACAAGGCGAGCCCGCTCTCCCCGTCCGCCGCATGGAGCACGAACCTCAACACAGGCGACTTCAGCTGGTCTTACGACATGAACGTGCCAGCCGTACCCGGCGGGTTGAAGCCGAGTGTGGGTCTGTCGTACTCATCAGGTTCGATCGACGGCCGTACGGGGGGATCGAACAACCAGGGGTCTTGGGCCGGCGACGGCTTCGACCTGTCTCCAGGATTCATCGAGCGGCGCTACAAGTCGTGCGCGGACGACGGGGTGAAGAACGCCGACGGGAACAAGCCCGGTGACCTCTGCTGGGACTACGACAACGCGTTCATCAGCTTCAACGGCAAGGGCGGCGAACTCGTCCATGTGGCCGGTAACCCCGACAAGGACGAGGCGACCGAGGAGTACAAGCTCAAGCAGGATGACGGCACCCGCATCGTCCGGAGGAAGTCCACGGCCCGCGGCAACGGCGACAACGACGGCGAGTACTGGCGCCTGACCAGCCCGAACGGCACGCGCTACTACTTCGGCTACAACCGGCTCCCCGGCTGGGCCGAGGGCAAGGACGCCACCAACTCCACCTGGACTGTGCCCGTATACGGCAACGAATCGGGCGAGGACTGCCACAAGGACTCGTTCGCCGACTCCTGGTGCCAGCAGGCCTGGCGGTGGAACGTCGACTACGCGGTGGACCCACACGGCAACGCCATGGGCTACCACTACGCCAAGGAGACCAACTCTTACGGTCGCAACCTCAAGGCTGAGGACGACACCTCCTACACCCGCGGCGGCTACCTCAAGCGCATCGACTACGGACTGAAGTCCTCCGACATGTTCGCGGACAAGCCACAGGGACAGGTTGTCTTCGACAACGCAGAGCGGTGCCTGCCACAAACCGGGGTGACTTGCGCGGCGGACACCATCGGCGACAAGGCGTTCTACTGGTACGACACCCCCTGGGACCTGAACTGCAAGGCCGGGACCAGGTGTGACAACGGCCGCCTGTCCCCGTCCTTCTGGACCCGCAAGCGTCTGACCGAAGTCACCACACAGGTGCTCAAGAGCGATGGCACGTACAGCAAGATTGATTCATGGAAGCTGAACCACCGCTGGGGCATGGCTGACACCGACTACCAGCTTCTGCTGGACAGCATCCAGCACACCGGCGAGTCGGCCACCCCCGCAATCACCCTGCCGAAGACGACCCTCTCCTACACTCAGCTGGAGAATCGCCTCGACAAGACCGGCGACGGTTACGCACCCTTCATCAAGTCCCGGCTGTCTGCAGTAGCGGACGAGTCCGGTGGGCAGGTCGCAGTCGACTACTCGGCCCCCGCCTGCAACTGGGGCAGTCTGCCCACGCCGGAGACAAACACCACTCGATGCTTCCCCCAGTACATCGGGGGCGACAGCGAGAGCGACCCGGAAAAGCACTGGTTCAACAAGTACGTCGTCACCTCCGCCGTTTCCAAGGACCGTACCGGTGGAGCCCCCGACCAGTTCACCCGGTACGAGTACCTCGGTGACGCCGCGTGGCACTTCGATGACGACGACGGCCTGACCAAGAAGAAGAACAAGACGTGGTCACAGTGGCGGGGCTACGGCCACGTCCGCGTCCAGACGGGAGGCCAGGGCGGAGCCGCTGCCATGAAGACGCAGCAGGACTCCTACTTCCTGCGCGGCATGGACGGCGACCGCAAGAACAAGGACGGCGGAACAAAGTCCGTCTCTGTCTCCCTGGGAGAAGGCGAGGGCGACCCCATCACCGACCACGAGTCCGTGGCTGGCATGCAGTACAAAACTGCCTCCTACGACAAGCCCGGCGGCAAGATCCTGAGCAAGGCCGTCAGCCGCCCTTGGCACCACGAGACCGCGAAGAAGGTCCGCGACTGGGGCACTGTCACAGCCAACCTCACCGGAACCTCCAGCACCAAGAACTGGACCTCCACCGACAACGGCGGCGGCACCAAGTGGCGCATCACTTCCACAACCACCCAGCACGACACCGTCGCAGGCCGCGTCACCGAAGCCAACGACTTCGGCGACAACTCCACATCCGCAGACAACCAGTGCACCCGCACCACCTACGCGACCAACACCAAGGACAACCTCCTCAACCTCCCCGACAGGGTCGAGACCGTCGCCAAGGCATGTGACACCGCACCGGACCGTGCCGAGGACGTCATCTCCGACGTCCGCACCGCTTACGACAACCAGGGCTACGGGGAGGCGCCGGCCAAGGGCGACGTCACCGCCACGGCCACACTCAAGAAGCACACCGGAACCAAGGCCACCTACCTGGAGACGGGCGCCACCTTCGACAGCTACGGCCGCGTGCTCACCAGCACTGATCTCACCGCCGACGTCACCACAGACGGCGACGCGGCGCCCGTACGCGCCAAACGCAGCGACGGCCGCACCACGACCACCGTCTACACGCCGAGCACCGGCCTGCCGACGCAGACCAAGGTCACCACCCCGCCCGCGAAACTCCTCGACACCTCAACAGCACAGACAACGATCAAGAACCTCGACCTGCGCGGGCAGACGGTCAAGCAGACCGACACCAACGGCGTCACCACCGAATTCGCCTACGACGCACTGGGGCGCTCCAGCAAGGTCTGGCTCGCACGGGCCACCAGCCAGACACCCAACTACGAATTCACCTACACCTATACCGAGAACAAGCCGGTCGCCGTGGCGACCAAGACACTGGACAACAACGGCGGACAGATCACGTCGTACACGCTGTACGACGGCCTGCTGCGCCAGCGCCAGACCCAGAACCCGGGCCCCGACGGCGGAACGCTGCTCGCCGACACCTTCTACGACGAGCGGGGACTTGCGGAAAGGACCTTCGCTCCCTACTACGCAACGATCAAGCCCGGCACCGAGCTGTTCAAACCTGATAGTGCGCTCGCCGTCGACTCACAGGCCATCACCGCTTACGACGGACAAAACCGCCCCACTGAGGTCAAGCAGATAGCCGGCAACGGTGATGGCGGCAAGGTCCTCAACACCACCAAGACCATCTACGGTGGAGACCGAGTCACCGTCATCCCGCCTGCCGGTGACACCGCGACCACGACCCTCAGCGACGCCCGAGGCAACACCACTGAACTGCGCCAACTGCACTCACACAATGTGGACGCCGCATACGACGCCACCACCTACAAGTACACGCCCCGCGGTGAACTGGAGAAGGTCACATCTCCAGCCGGGAGCAGCTGGAGCTACCGCTACGACCAGCTTGGGCGTCAGATCGAGGCCACCGACCCCGACAAGGGCACCAGCAGCAGCCGCTTCGACGACCGCGGGCAGCTGACCTACACCAAGGGCTCCCGCACCGACACACCGGCGCTGGCATACGTCTACGACAACCTCGGTCGCAAGACCGAGCTGCACGAGGACTCGCCCACCGGCCCGCTGCGCGCCAAGTGGGTCTACGACACGGTCACTGGCGCGAAGGGCCAGCTCGCCGAGTCCACTCGCTATGTGGACGGCGAGGCCTACACCTCCAAGGTCACCGACTACGACCAGCTTTACCGGCCGACGAAGACAGCCGTCGTCATCCCCGCCAGCGAAGGCAAGCTGCAGGGCACCTACCAATCCGGCACGCAGTACAAGCCCTCCGGCCTGGTCGGCACCACCAGCTACTCAGCCGCCGGGGCCCTGCCCGGCGGATCGGTCAACTACGGATACGAAGACCAAACGCTGCGTCCGACCTCTGTCTACGGCCAGGGTATGACCAGCAGCGTCAGCTACAGCTTCACCGGCAAACCCCTGACGTACACCATGGGCCTGACCAACGGGGACAAGAAGTCCCAGGTCACCAACACGTACGAACGGGGAACCCAGCGACTGGCCACCACCCGCGTGGATCGTGAGGGCCAGGAGGGTGTGGACCGAGCCGTCACCTACGGCTACGACGAGGCCGGCAACGTCCTGTCGATGGCTGATGTCTCTCGCACCGGCACCGACAACCAGTGCTTCGCCTACGACTACTTGGCTCGCCTGACGGAAGCATGGACGCAGTCCACCGCCGCCTGCACGGATACACCCGCAGCCGACAAGATCGACGGCCCGGCCCCGTACTGGCACTCCTACACCTACGACAAGGCCAGCAACCGCAGCACGGAAACCCAGCACAACCCCGCCGGCGACACCGGCAAAGACATCAAACGCGACTTCGACTACCCCGGCCCGGGCAAGCCACAACCGCATACCCTCTCGTCCGTCACCACTACCGGCCCAGCCGGTACCAAAACGGAGGACTACGGCTATGACGCTGCGGGCAACACCACCCGCCGTCCAGGCCAGGAGTTGAACTGGGACGCAGAAGGCCACCTCGCGAAGGTCAGCGAAGCCGACCAGCGCACCCAGTACTTGTACGACGCCGACGGGAACCGCCTCATCGGGCGCACCAGCACGGAGACCACCCTCTATCTCGGCCACACCGAAGTCGTCCTTGCTAAGGGAGCCGACAAGCCCAAAGCCGTCCGCTACTTCGACCTCGGCGGAGGGCAGAACGCCATCCGCAACGACGACGGCTCCTTCACCTTCACCATCGGTGACCACCAGGGAACTGGCCAACTGGCCATCAGCGCAGCAGACCTGGCCCTGACCCAACGCAGGCAATTGCCTTTCGGCGGGCCTCGTGGAGAGACGCCCAAGTCCTGGCCCGGCTCCAAGGGATTCGTCGGTGGCACCGACGACACCAAAGCCACAGGGCTCACCCACCTGGGCGCACGTGAGTACGACCCGGCAACGGGGCGCTTCATCTCCGTAGACCCGCTCCTGGAAGCCCAAGAGCCCCACACGCTCAATGGTTACGCGTATTCGAGCAACAACCCGATTACGAACTCCGACCCTACGGGACTCTCCGACTCCGTAATGTGTCGAGGTTCTGAGTGTGGTGGCGAGCAGCAGTTCAAGGAATCCCATGCCTCCCCGGACTTCTCCACGGGACAGACTTGGGAACAGAAATACCCCTGGGAAACCTCGCACTACGGCTACTACGACCAGTACGCGGGAACCAGGGCAATCAACACATGCGACGCCTCGTGCTCCCGGGCGCTCGACTACGGCCTGAAGGCCCCGAAGATCACAAACACCAATCTCTGCGGCTTCTCCGTAAGTTCAGGATGTGACTCCGGATTCCGTGAACGCGCAGCGCGCGGATACAAAGAGTTGACCGTTCTCGATGACTATTACAACTGCACCGTCCACCACGATGACTCTGCTTGTGAGGTTGCCGGTTCGGCTTCGTCATCCGCAGGGGCCACGTGGGCAGGCAGCGTATTCTTCGCTTTTGGGCGCCAGATGGAGCGGCAACTCCTCAACAAGGCGGCATCAACTAGTGCGAATCTCGGAAAGGTGCGGTGGACCCCTGAGGGGACAACTAGGTCGGCCGCTGCAGATGCGTATGAGGCTGGAACTGCTGGAGCCCGAAGTGAACTTGCTACGGGGAAGCGGCTGGTTCCTGCACTTGACTACGTTAAGGCTGATGGGACTTCAGCAGCAGTCCGGTTCGACGGTATAAGCAACGGCCAGTTGATTGACCGCAAACTGGGGGTTGCTACTACTCAGAAGTCGAAGCTAGCTGCTGCCCGACAATCTATGGCCCTTGCCCAGAACGGGCGCACCGCCATCTGGGAGGTTGCTGACCAGCGTGCCTACCGGCGAGCCACTAGAATGCTAGGGCAACAAAACATAGTGAACATCAAGGCGAGGATCGTAGAGCCGTGAACATGACCGTCGCTCGCGCACTGATCGACCTGCTCTTGTCGCTGGAGTTGTCAGACGAAGAGTCCGTGTCCCTGGAAGCCGCGACGGCTTTCGTTGAGGACGCTTCGGCGACGCTCTCTGCTCTGTCTAGGCTGGAGCGAGAGGAGCTGACGTCTATCATCCGACAAATGGAGAATGAAGCCACCATGGAGGAGCGCCGAGAAGTTCTTCGGAGCCTTCCTGAAGATATTGGACTCTTGGACTGACGGGTCGGACCGTCCCACCTTTCTAACCTTGTACTTGCATAGGATTAGAAAGTAGGTAAGGGGCGCATTCCGATGTCTCTGGGTGTGACTCCTTACGTCTGACGAGAGAGGCCTCCGTCATTGTCATGATGGAGGCCTCTTTCGTGTCCCTCTTCCGAGTTGCGTGACCTGCTTGGGAGTTTTACCCCACTCCGCTAACCCGGCGGACTGCGGAGGGTGATTAATGAGCCTTAGCGGTGAGCCGCTGATCGCCGTCGCGGAACTGAACGCGGCTTCCGTTCTGGAAGCTCAATTCCGGTTGGTGTAACGCCGCACGCTCACCCGGCTCCACCCCTGGAGTCAACTAAATGGCTTCAGGCGCTGCCGGCGTATCGGTGCACATTCCAGGGTGAGGAGGGCTTCGTGAGTCTCGCCCATGGGATATACAGGAGGCGAGGTCCCTAGGCGTGGGGTGAGGCGCCGAATGCCTCCTGGTGTCACCAGCGGGGCATATCCCTCAAGTTATGTTTTCGGCATATGGCCTAAGTGGAATGAGTCGATTCTATTCGGGCCTTCCTGCGCATGCTGACGACTTGAAAGGCAATGCGACGCTGTCGCTGGATTCTGGTGCCGTCGACGCAGTAAACCTTTTCCGTGGATGGTGGAATCCGGGAAGGCGGCGTACTGCGTCTTTTCTACCCGGTTACGGAAGCGCAGGCGGTTCCTGGTGAAGAGCCTTGACCGTCTTGCGATCCTCCACCCGCTGGACGGCCTCACCGGTACCGAGGATCGCGGCGACCAGGGCGAGGATCAGTCCTGTCGGTAGACCGTCGACGGAGTAGGCGACGAGAGCCAGTGCTGCTGCGGCGATGGTGTAGAGGCGGGTGCTGTGCGCGTGAATGAAGCCGATCAAGGTTCTACTTCCCGTAGGCGAGTTCGTGCAGGAGGCTCCAGCCCCGGCGGCCGATCGCCGGATCATTGGGGTGACCTGCGGTGAAAAGGTTGTGCTTGCGGTTGAAGGCGGCGACGGCCTTCTGTGTCTGCGGCCCGTACGCGTCGGACAGCGGCACCGACCGGTCAAGCCAGCCGGCGTCCTTCAGCGCCTTCTGTAGACCCTGCGCAGACGGTGCCGAACGGCCCGGAGCAAGACCCTCCGGAAAGGGAGGAGCGGAGTAGGAGCCGCCGCTCGACTTCCCCGGAACGGTGAGCTTCTGCCCCGCCTTGATCACGAACGGCTTCTTGATCTTGTTGGCCTGGGCGAGAACTTCCCAGCGAACGCCGAGCTTCTTGCCGATCCCGGACAGCGTATCGCCGCTCTTGACTACGTAGGTCGACGAGCCCGCCGGCGAACCACCCGCTGAGCCGCTGCCTGAACCTCCGCTGGACGGCTTCGACTTCAACCGGGCGGCCACGCGCTCGCGCAGCCAACTCATGGTGAAGCCCTTGGGGTCGACCTTGCCGGGCTGCCACTCCTTGTGACCGATGACGCTCGCCGCGCTCCAGCCGTGCGCGCGGCACAGCGCCGCCGCCGCCCGCTCGATCGCCTCAAGCTGAGCCCTCGGCCACGGGTCGGTGCCATCACCGCGGTTCTCGCACTCGAAGCCATAGAAATGCGTGTTGCCGTCGGTGCCCGCCTCGTTCGCAGCGGGAAGCCCGCGCTCGGCGATGACGGCCCGCAGCACGTCACCATCACCGCGGCCGGCGTGGTTCGTGCGGCCGTGACCGATCAGGTACACGGTGCCGTCCTTGGCGATCATGCCGTGACACAGCGGGCCCGGCAGACCCGCGTAACCGCGCTCAACGATGCTGACCGTGTTGCTGGTACCCGAGGTCACGGTGTGGTGGATCACCACACCGTTCACCGGACCGAACGGCCCCTTGTGGTTCCTGTTGTGGGTTCTCCACCCCGGCCGCTCAACCACGTGCACGCCTTCGGCACGCAGCGCGGCAACGAGACGGTCGGCACTGATAGGTGTCGCCACGATCGGCGCTCACTGTTCTCCCCGCGCCCCAACTACAACCCCTGGCCCCAGGCCTGCTACGAGGCGGTACCTCGCGAAGCCAGCCACAGCTGGAGGGCCATCAACAGCACCGGCGAGACGAACGAACTGAACACCAGCCGACGCGTCGCCATCGCCTGCGCCTGATCCTCACGGCGCTGCTGCTCCGTGCGCTCCAGACTCTGATCCACTTCGGCCCGCAAGGTGCCAAAACCCGTCGCAAGATGTGTGATCCGCTGCTCCACGCCGCGCTGATCCGCCCGGTACACGTCCTCGGTCACGACGTAATCAAGACGTGCCGCGAGCCGCGCGAGGTCGCCACGAAGGTCCTCTCGAAGCTGCGAGACGGCACGGTGCAGCTCCCAGAGCGTCGGCTCGGCGCTGGGAGGCATGGACACCGCGATCACTCCTGAGCAGCCCCGAGCCCAACCGTGATCGTACGTGTGTGAAGGCCGTAGCCGCTCTGACCTGCTCCTTCTTGTGCGCTTGCTGCTCAAACGTAGCGAATAACATTTAAAGGTATCTAAATCGTCCGAAATGTACGCCTTAATAGAGCTAAAGGAATGAGGTGGCAGTAATAGATTGTCAGTGGTGATTGCTTAGTCGGAGTCCAAGACGCGGGTTACTGCAATCAACTAGGCTCGGGAGTACCCGCCAAGAGATGAGAACTTAGACATCTCCTTCTGTCTAACGGATGGGATGTCGAAGCGAGCTTGACCGCCAACAAGCCCGCACTCGTCCTTACACACAGCACAGCGCCCCCGTCCGCACCACGCAGGGTGCAGGACAGGGGCGCCCTGTGGGAGCGGCCGCAGAGCCGCCGACCCCGATGGTTGAGACATCGGGGTCGGCTCCTACGGCATGGCCTCCACGAGTCTGGCTGCCACCGCTGACGCGAACGCGGACACGACCGCGCCGATGACGATCAACACCAGCTCGCGGCGACCCAGCCGCTGAAGCCACTCCCTGTACTTACGCATGCGGAACCTCCTGTAAGTCGTCCCGATCCCGATGGCCGGGACGTGGGTGAGACAGAAGGGGCAGCGCGTACGCACGAGTTGAGGGTAAGCCGAACACCAGGCTCAGCGACGCCATTTCGTGAAAACCGGGACGCCACGGCTCGCGTTTATGGACGCAGAGCGAGAGACAGCATTGCCGGAACAGCGGAGGAACCTTTCGCCGCTTGTGGCCCCGAGCATCCCTAAATCCGCCAGAGTGGTGCTCAGTCGCCCCGACGGCGGAAGGACAGCCCCATGATCGGAAGCTTCTTGTACTGGTCGGACCGCGCCATCCAGAGGCTCGCGGAAGACAACGGCGTCGAGTTGACAGGCCGAGCGCGCTGGACGGTAGGTATCGGCGCCGGGGGATTCCAGGCGGGCCTCGCGGGCCGGGAACGCCTCACCCGCAACCGACTGGAGGAGGCGCGGCGAGTGCGGCGAGCACTGGGCAGAGCCGTGGTCGAAGACTTCGCCATGCCGCCGCCCGCAGCGTTCATCCAGGCCACCGGACGGGTCTCGTTCGCCCAGTTCGAGGGCATTTACGCGAAAAACCCGGGGGCCCTACTACACCTCCGGGCACATAGCCCGGCGGGCCAACGAATCGACGTCTGTCTGTTCGGGAGCCAGGACAACGTCAGCGGCTTCGGCCCCTGGGACGACTTCGAAGGCGGCTGGATCTCCTCCGAAGCGCCCGCGATCGACAAGCTGCTTCGGGCCGGCGACGGAGACGGACCCCCGACCGAAGACGATACGGAAGCCCTTGCTGTGGAAGCACTCAAGATCGCCCTGCACCAAGGGATGACGGGTACCGACGAGGAACACGCGGGCCGCCGACCCGCGGCTACACCGTCGGCCACAATGGCGATTGCACCGTGCTCGCGAAGGTCTACACCGACGTCGTCCTGGAGGCCGGTCGGTGGCGCTTCCACGAAGGGGACCCGCTTGCCGGTGCTGAACGGATCATCGTGGGCAGGCCGCTGTGGGTTCGAACCGTGCACCCCGAGGCGACGATCCGCTACGCGGGCCTCCGGGGCGGGACACGATGGCGCTGGTTGCGGAGGATGCACCTGCTGCCGCGACGCGAGCCCATCACCAGAACGGCACCGTAATGAGCTCGGGTGGACCGGCAGGACCTAGACGTGAAGGGGCACGAGATCGGTGAAAGCCTGACCACACCGCATGCAGATCCCCCGATAGGTGGGCGGCTCCGCGTTCGCGTATAAGGTCGCCGTGAACGGCCGTCCTGACACGGGGCATTCCGGCGTGCGGCAGGTGGCGGTCATGGTGACCGGGGTCGGGTCGTCCATGGGTGGCTCAGTCCTCTCCAATGATCATCCAGTTCACAAGTGTCTGAGTGGTGTTGGTGCGGTGGACCCAGATGGTCAGGCCGCTCGATGAGACGGCTGTAACGCCCACCCCGACGACGGTCTTGCCGGGCACGGAGGTGACAGGGGTGACGAACGCCCGGAAGTGCTTCCCCTTGATGTTCCCGCCGCTCAAAGTGATGGACGTGGGCTTGTTCGCCACCGGGGTGATGGTCGCCGTGCCCATGGAGACGTTGTCCGACCGCAGCACGCCCGCCGCCCGGATCGATGCCGCGGACAGGGTGGCGGCGCCCTGACTCAGCGACAGGCTCCCTCCGTCCTCCCCGGACCCCAGTTGTGCGGAGTTCTTGCTGAGGAAGAGGCGCCCGCCGACCGGCTTGGCCTCCCTGGCAGTGATGCGCTCAGCGGTGAAGAAGTCGTTGCCGAAGAAGGTCCGCCACCGGTAGACGCCATTGCCGTCCGCATCCGTGAACGTTCCGGAGTTGATGCCGATGTTCGCGTCCGAAGAGCTGGAGCCGCTGACGTTGATGAAGGCCTGGTTCGAACCGTCGACGGACGCCCAGTAGATGTACGGATAGACGTCGTTAGGTTCCATGCCGATCGCTGAGCCGTTGTTGCCGATCGCCCGCAGCCGGGCCGCGTTCAGGACGACGCGAGGGCCTTCGGCGGCGGTCTGGACCGTGGCACCGGTGATGATCTTGCCGTTGATCGCGTCCGCGTCCAACAGGTCGGCGGTGATCGCCCCAGCGGCAACGTGATCGCGCCGCACAACCCCCTGGCCCAGGTCATCGGACGCGGCCCGGCGCGCCGTGGCCTCCACCGCCTCAGACGGCGGGCTCGGTATGCCGGACGTGTTCACGGCGATCAGTCGCACCCACACCGGCCCGTAGTGGTTCACCGCGACCGTCACCGAGGCTCCCGACGCGGCTTCGATCGTCGTGGTCGGCCACCGCAGATCCGGTTGCCCGGTAGCTGACGACAGGACGTGCACCTGCACGCGGGACAGATCCAGCGGGGCCGGTTGGCCGTCGGCGAAACCGCCGTCCCAGGTGACGCGCACGCCACCGAGCACTGGCTCCACCACGGCCGGCGAGGGCATGGGCGGCCGGGGGCCGTTGACCGCGGTGACGCCGCTGGTGCCATCCGGCTGCTGGCCGATCACCGCGCGCGGCGAGCCGTTCTCGTCGTACACGTCGAACGCGCCGTTCTCCAGGCTGGCGTTGACCAGCTTGGGGGCGCGGATCATGGTCTGCACGAGCTTTTCCAGGCGGGCCAGACGGGCGCCGATGTCGTTACGCACGAGAGTTCCTTCGAGGTCAGGCAGCGGTGGCGTACTGGTGGGCGCCTGCCGGTTCGAGCTGAAGCTGGGCGGTCTCGCCGGAGTCGGTGTCGGGGCGGATCGTGAAGCCGGTGATGCGGCACCAGCCCGACCAGTTCGCCCACTCATCGCGCACCGACACCTGTACGTCATCACCCACCTGCCATGACCCGATCGGCGCGGCGGGATGGTCGCGGACGGTGATCTCCTCGACGTGGCCGAGGCTCTGCCGCCAGGCCCGCTCCCTGCGGGCCCGCTGCGCCAGCGCATCGCGGCCACGCACCTCCGGCAGCTCCAGCACGTGCTCCAGGCGCAGCCGTTTGTTGCGCACCGCGTCAACGGCCCGCTGCTGCGAGCGCCCCTCACCCGCCCCGGTGGCGATCACGACCTGCGCGTACTCGTCTGCGCTGTAGGTGACCGGCGTATGGCCGACGATGTTGGTGTCCGAGCTGAACGCGATGTCGCTGCGGCGCGCACCCAGACGCGGGTAGCCGATTCGAATCCGCCGCACCGGATGCCGGTCCTTGCCCCACCAGGTGGTGCACGTATAGTCCGGCGCATCAGGAGCCTTGATCAGGTCGTCAAAGAGGTCACCGAGCACCGGTGTCTCCCACCAGCGTGAATGCCACGGCTCCGCCGGACTGCCCACCTTGGCCGTCGACGTCGTGTCGTCCACGGTGATGCCCAGGCTGCCGTCCGGGACCGACTGCGCGTAGGTGACGATGTCACGCATCACCCGGCACGGGTCAGCGTTCACGTACGGGCCGCGCCCGCCCAGCTCCCCGTCCAGGTCATGCCGGTACTGCAAATACGACGACCACCCCGCGGCCTCAACCTGCATCGTGCCGCCATCGGGCTCGGTCTGCCAGATGATGCCGCCCCACCGGATCCGCCCGCCCGCCTCCGCGTACAGCAACGTGTTCCCCGGGTCCGTCAGCCCAGGATGCGACCACGCCAGACGAGGAGACAGCGCGCCTCGCAGATGACCCGGCCCGTTCAAGTCCGGACCGAACTCCACCCCACGCAGCGGCAGATCGTGCGACAGCCACTCGCCGGTCAAGGCGTGCTGCGTCAAATACCGGTACGCCACCGACCGCTACACCGGTCCTTCGGTGAACTCGACATCGGCGATGATCGACGTCCCCCCGTCGACACTCAGATCGCCCTTCCAGTCCTTCGCCATCTTCGCCTGCATGTACAGCACCTGCGTGGTGCCCCGGTAGGAAGCGGGCAGCATCAACGTGTCCGCGACCACCGTCGTCTGCCGACGCACGACCTTGCCCTGGTTGTCGTCCACGACCGTGTCCTGGCCGTGAACCGTGCCGAACACGAGCTGAAGCTTCCCGTACAGCGAGTCGAAGTCCATCCGCAGACCCGCCACCGTGATGGTGACTATCATCTTCGTCGCCCACGCCGGCACCGATATCTGCCAGCGCGCCTCGGGCGGCCAGTCATGCCACTTGTCGTCGTCCTTCCACGCCTTGCTCATCTTCGTCGGATACGCCGTGTAGAGGGTGCGCTCCCTGCGCGGGTTCGCCACCCGCCGCAGATCACGGATCATCCCCGCGGTGACCGTCCCCGTGCTCGCGGGCAGATCCACGCGGGCCAACGGCACCCCCGTCACCCCCTTGGGCACCGCAGAGGCAGTGGAGGACACGTTGGGGATCACGTCGAAGAAGTTCACCGCGTCCTTCGCCGGATCGAGCCCGCCCTCAAACTCCGGGTCCTGCACCCGCAGCACGATCAGATCCGAACGCGGCGCAGCACCCGTCGGCGCGATATCCACCGTCGCCGTGCCGATGTTGTACGCCGTGTACGAGCCCTGCCACGCCGACGCCTTCCCGCGGATCACTGCAGAGCCGTCCGCGATCTGCACACCGCCACCCGGAACAGGCAGCGGCGCCACCTTGAGGTCGGCGGCCTCGGTCACCCCCTCCGATCCGTGCGACAGATCCTTGATCATCTGCCGGAACGTCTGCGCACTGTGGGTAGCGCCGTTCACCAGCAGCGGGGCCTGGGCGAGCGTCATTAAACGAAGTTCTCCTTCGGGTTCACGAGGGTCTTGAACGCGTCACGCCACACCACCGTCAGGCGGGCGGACGCAGTGGGATCGGAGGCGGTCCAGCGCACTTCGCTGCGGCCCTTCGGTAGCCGGAAGCTGCCCAGCGGCGAGGTAGTGGCGACGGTGCCGCCGTCCTGCCGCGCCACCGTGCGGCGCCCGGGCCGGGTATCGACCCGCACGTACTCACCCACCGGCACGGTGATCCCCAGATCGATACGCTGCCCCGTCTCCACATGAGTGATCATCGGGTTCGCGCACGGCCCGTGCACAGTGATCATCGGGTAGGCGTCGACGGTGCCGTTGTTGGTAACCCAGCCCGGCCGGTCCTGCCCCGACTGGCCGCCATCGCTCACCCGGATCGGCGCCTGAACCGGGGCGGTGAATCCGCCACCGGACAGCCAGCCCAGCCGCAGCCCCACCGACTGCTCGACGTCGGCGTAATACCGCGGATCGGGAGCGGTGAACTCAAGATCGAGAGGAACCCAGCCCAACGCGGCCTGCTCCCACGACGCTTCCACCTTGCGCAGCCGCCCGAACAGGACTCGGACCGGAGCACCGGGCCATTTGATCCGCAGCGCGGTCACCGCGCCGCCCACCGTGCGGACCCGCGGATCATCGGTGGCTTCCTCCAGCTGGGTGACGATACGGGCCGCAGCAGCAGGATCGCCCGGCGTCTTCACGCCGCAGTCGATGCGCAGCGTGCGCGCCTCGTACCAGTCCGCGCCGAGCCAGGCCCCATCCGCGTTTGGCTGCTCCACCACCTCGCCCCGCACAGCCGGACGGGCCAGGCCCTCGATCTGCGCGACCGGCACGCTCGTGCCGTGCCCGAGCCGCACCCCGGCGATCTCCATCTGGAAATCGGTGAGTTCACTCATCGCAGGACACCGCCTCGGCGGGCACGCCGCATCTGATAGGAGACGGTCGCCGCGATGTCGTCGGCCGTGGCGGCAGACCCGGAGACGTGGATCGTCTGCTGTCCGATCGCCGGAGCCTGGTGTACCACCGTGATCCGCCCGCGCCCGGCGTGCGCGTCGACCAGCCGACGCGGGGCGAGGCCGTATCCGAACCGGTCCGCAGTCTCAGCCAGCACCGCTGTTGCCCGGCCCCGCTTCGCGCCGGCGTGCGGGATGTAGGACTCCGCGGCCGTCTCGGGCTCCGCGAACTTGATCAGCCCCCGGGGTGAGGAGTACACGCCCGGCTCCCAGATCCCGCCGTTCGCGTACGCCTTGCCCGCGTTCGCCTTCACCAGGTCGGACAAGAACCGGTCGGCCTTGCCCGTTTTCCTGATGTGACTCTTTGCGAGGTTCCCGACCTCGATAATCCGGTCCTCGGCCAGCCCCGTCGCCTCGGCCACCGAGTGGATGCCCTTGTTCTTCGACAGGGCCCCGACCAGCTTCACCAGGTCCGCGAGCTGGTCACCGTCGAGAGAGGTCGCCGCCTTCTTCGCCGCGGTGTTGGCCTTCTGCGCCTTCTTGCGGTCCTTCACCGCCTGAGCGGCCAGTGCCTCCGCGTTCTCATCGCCCTGCTCGGCCAGGCGCTGCGCGAGCGCCGTGTACCCGCGCGAAGCAAGCGTGGTCAGGTTCTTCTGGAACGCGCTGTTGTTCTTGACGGCGTTGTTCAACTGGCCGGTGAAATCGTTCAGCGTTGCCCGCGCCGTACCGGCGAGCTTGGTGAGCTGGCTGGCCATGTCACGCACGTACCGGTTCGAGCCGTGAGCCATCTTCCGGGTCAGCGCGACACCGTCTTCGCCCATGTCCTCCAACGCCTTAGCGACATCCGTGCCCGCCCTGCGAACCACCGTCGCCAGGTCATTGCGCCAGCTCTTTGCCGTGCGTACGGAGCGGCGCAGGTTCTTCTCGAACAGGCGCAGGTCGAAGTGCTCCTTGCCGCCCTTGCCCTTGCGCTGTGACTTGGAAATCACATCCGACACCGTCAGCCCGGAGGAACCCAGCGGCTGATACGACCAGTCGGACAGGCCCCCAGAGGCGTTGTAGACGACCTGGCCGCCAAAGCGCCGAGCCACCTCGTTCAAGATGATCTTCGAGCGCGCCCGCTTACTGGGGGCCAAAGGGAGGTAAGCCTCGCCCTGCGTCTCGTCCTCCGCCCACACGCGCCAGGTGCCGCCGCGTGCGATCTGCGCGACATGGTTCTCCTTGCGGACGCCGCCGTCCGCGTAGGTGACGATGCCGCCATCGGCCTTGCCGAGCCGGTACCCGTCCTTGTAGGGCCCGTAGTTGCCGCCCTGCTGGTGAACGGTGTTGATGTACTCGGTCCGGTAGACGCCGATGCCGATGGTCTTGCCGTGCAAGCTGTCGATGGCGCCCTGGATCGTGGCCACATTGCCCGTCGCGGCGCCGACCGGCACCGACACGTAGACGTTCTTGCTCGCCGGGATGGCGGTGATCGAGAAGCCGAGCGCCTCCAGCTGCCGCCGGGCCTCTGCCGTGGGCGCGCTGATGGGGATCATCCGGCCGGGCGGGAGACCGGCGATCTTCTGCTTGACCTCCTCCAGGCTGGTGATCGTCGACTGCGTCGCCGACGTGACACTGACCTTCTTGCTGCCGGGGGTCTCCGCGATCTTCGCGATCAACGAGTCCAGGTCTGTGCGCGCGGTCTCGGTGGGTGCGGTGACCTCGACGCGACGGTCCTTGAGGTCGTGGATCTTGAAACCGAGGTCCTCCAGGTCCGCACGAGCGTCGTCGGACAGGGTGGCGATGGTGATCGTCTTCTTGTCCGGGTCGGCCTTCAGCGTCTGCTGGACGGCGATCAGCTCGGCCATCGCCTCATCCATGCCGGCCGTCTGCAAGACGAGCGACACCTGCTCAGGCACCAGACCCGCACTGTCCGCGAGCCTCGCTGCCTGCTCCGCAGACAGGCCGAACCCTTCAGCGGTAGAGAGCGCCGACTCACGGGCCGTCGCCATCTGCGCCTGCGCGGCCTTCAACGCTTCCGGCACGGTCTTCCCGGACGCCTCCGCGTACTGGTACGCGGCCAGCGCGGCATCCGCGGAATTCGTCGAGAGGCCTTGCAGAAGGTCGTACAGCTTCTGGCCGTTGCGGGTGACGGTCGACAGCGAGCCGTCCATGTTCAGCAGGGATTTGCCGTATCCCTGCGCGTGGTCGACTCCGCCCTTCAGGGCGTCGGACGCATCCGACACGGACCGGTTCAACCGGCTCTCCGCCGCGGACAGGTCCACCGATCCGCCCGCGAGGATGTTCAGCGCATCGTGCAGGGCGCGGGCCCGCGAGTCCGCGTCCGCGGTCGTGTCCGACAGGCGGCGCATCGCGTCGGAGAACTGCCCGAACGGTCCCACCGCACTGGCCGCCGAACGCCCCCCAGACCCTGTGGCGTCCGCGAGATCCTTGGCGTCCTTCACGGCCTGCGACATCTCGCCCTTGACCGAGCCCAGCGCATCCGCGGCCCGGCCCGCCGCGAGGCCTTGGTCGTTGTAGGCCTTCGCCGCGCCACCCTGCGTCGCGACCCACTCGACGTTGGCCTCCGCCGTGTCGTTCAGCCGCTTCTGCAGGGCGTTCAGGCCGCCGTCCTGGCCCAGGTAGGCGTCCGTGAGCTCACGAGCCTTCACCCCGGCCTTCGACATGACGTCGACCAGCCGTTCCTTGCCGTCGAAGACCTTCGTGTCCATGACGGACTGCGCGGCTACCGCGCGAACGTTGCCGTTGATGGCACCGTTCGACTCTTGCAACGCCTGGGTGAGACTGCTGATCCGCGACTGGTGCTCCGCCGCTGCCTGAGCTGCCTGCTGCTGATGCGAGGCGAGCATCGACAGCGCCACACCCGCACCTGCGAGCGCCACACCCCACGGGCCGCCCAGCGCCCCCATCAGCCCTCGGGCAGCGCCACCGACACCAGCGCCGATCGCCCGCGCCACCCCGGTGATCGGGCCGGAGGCGCTGCGGAACGCGCTGGTCATCTGCCCGACGACCGGAATCCGCGTCTGCATGACGGCCAGGGCTTGTCCAATGCGGCCGATGGACTGCCCTTGCGCGGAGGAGAGCCGCTCCTGCACCCGCATCTGGTCCCCGAGCGACCGGTACGCGCCGACCACCGGCCCGGACACGGTCTGCCCCAGCCGTGCCATCACCGGGGCGACCCGGCGTGCCATCAGCATCGCGACGATCGCCGTCTGAATCGGACCGGGGAGAGCACCGAAGGCGCGCACCAGTCCGGCGACGACATGCCCGATCGGCACCAGCACTGCTGAGGCGGCGCCGGCACCGGAGGTGATCAGGTTCAGGGCCGTGACGATGATGTCGAGCGCCGTCCCACCAGCATCGGCCTCCTTGGCGACATCGCTGATGGCCTCCGCCACGGGCGCCGCAGCCGAGGCCGCGTTGTCGAGAACATCGAGGAGCGCGCGCCCCGCGTTCACCAACACGTTCACGCCCGCTGCGGCAGCGTCGAAAGCCAGGTCCTTCACCGGCCTGCCTAGCCCACCGAGGGCGCCCTTCACCTCACTCAGCCCGGCCGAGACGGCCTTCGACGCCGACGGCCCGGCCAGCGTGTAGAGGTCGTGGACGTAATCCAGGGCCCCTGCGATACCGGGCGTCGCAGCGGAGATCCCTGCGGTCAACAGCCGGGTGACCTTCTCCAGACCCGGCGCGGCCGCCGTGTACAGAACCTGACCGGCGTTCTTCGCCTGCGTCTTGAGCTGGGTGACCGCACCTGACAGCCCCTTGGTCTGCGAGGCGGCGATTTCACCCGCTGCCCCCGTCCGCGCGATCGCGGTGTGCATCTGGTCGAAGGACTCGACACCCTGGTGTGCCAGCGCCGACGCACCCGCCAGAGCAGGCTTGCCGACCACATCGGCCAGGGAGCCCAGGAACTCCTTCTGCGACATCCGGTGCTGGGCCTTCTCCAGACCCTCGACCACCGTGCGCAGGCCCTTGAAGTTGCCCGGGGCGTCGAACGCCTCGATCCCAAGCTCGGCCAGGCTCTGCCTGGCCCGCGCGGTGGGGCGCGCCAGGTTGGTGAGCATCCCGCGCAGGGACGTTCCTGCTTTGGAGCCGAGGATGCCGGAACGGGCCAGCATCGCCACCGCTGTGGACGTGTCCTCGATCGAGATGCCCAGCTGAGCGGCGACAGGGCCGGTGTAGGACATCGCGTAGTAGATGTCCTGCAAGCCGCCCGAAGCGGCGTTCGCCGATGCGGCCAGCACATCGGCGGCGCGTCCGGCGTGGTTCGAGCTGAGCCCGAACTGGTCCATGACGTCGCCCAGGTAGCGGGCGGAATCGGCGGCGCTGAGGTTGTCAGCTGCGGCCAGCTGCATCGCCGCGCGGGCGTTGGCGATGCTCGACGTAGATGTCTGGCCCGCCTTGGCGAGCTCCAGCATCGCGTCCGCAGCCTTCGCCGCCGACGTACCGGGCAGTTGCAGGTCCGCCCCCAGCTCGCGGGCCTTGGCGGCGGCCTGCACCATCTCCTGCCCGTTGGCATTGGTGACCGCGCCCCACTTGTTGATCGCGCGCTGGTACTCGTTGCCTTCCTTCGCGATCTCCGCGAGCCCGGCAACGATTCCCCCGCCGACGAGCACGCCGCGCAGGTGGTGGGCTTCCTGCCGGGCGCTGAGCAGCCCGTGACGCAGTTGCCGCATCGAGGCATGCCCGTCCGCGCCGACACGACGTAGCCCCGCCCGGGTCCGGTCCGCGTCACGGCCCAGGCCCCGAAGCCCCGCAGCGGAACCCCGGGCGCCCGAGGCGATCCGGCGAAGGTTCCGGTTGAGGGCATCGGTGTCCCGGCCCAGCCCGCGCATCGCGCGCGAGGCCTGCCGGATCTCCGACAGGAGGTTCGCGAAGTCCGCTCGCGCCTGAACGCTGAGCGTGTAGGACGACACCCGCCGGCGCCCTTACTCCCCACGCGCCCCTCTCGAAACCCCGCCCCTCACCCACCCGCCCGGCTACGCGCGCGGGACCAAACCGATGCGCACCCCGTAGCTGTCGGCGCCATCGGGCACCTGGTCCTGCTCGTGCGCGATCAGCTCGCAGCCCGGGCAGCGCACCGTCGTGGTGACGTACGCGAACCGGTCCCCACCGTGCTCCTCGTCCCACTCCGCAGGCCGGGTCCCGCACCCGTCACAGATGCTGCGCCGGAAGGCGGTGAACGCAAGCGCCTTCGCGCGGTCCAGCTCACTCCAGCGTCCGTCGCCTGCTCCGAGGAACTGCGACTGCGGGATGGCGTACCGGTCGCACAGCTCCAGCTCCGCGCGGAGCTGTGCGTCCGTGATCAGCCTTTTCCCAGCTCCACGGTGGACGTACGCACGATCTGCTGCGCCTGCCACGCTGCTGCGAACAGCGTGTTCGACTCTGCGACTGGCCACGAGTCGAGCAGATCCTGGGCATCTGCCTCGCTCATGCCCTCCACCGTCGCCCCGTGATCATCCCGTTCGATGTGTGCCGCAGCGATCAGCGCGGCGGGAAACGTCTCCGGGTTCCAGGCGTCACCGTCCTCGGCTTGGGCCTCGGTCGGGGGGAACCTCTTGATCAGTCCGTCCAGGATGGGTCGGGGCAGGGCCTTGAACGTCAGCTCCGTGGAAACGTTGTCGAAGAACTCTTGCGCCTCTTCGACGGCCTGTTCTGCCGCGAGGGTCGCCTCGCTGTAATCGCGCCCGTTCTCCGCGTCCGCCCTGCGGCAGCGGGCGAGCTCACGCAGTGACTCGTCCAGGTGCTGCTTGGCGTGCAGGTCGTCGCAGATCACCAGTGTGTACTCGGGGAGCTGCCGGGCTCGCAGCTTCGCCAGTTTCGCCGCCCAATGCGCATCCTTCGCTACGGCGGCGGCCGGTGCAGCAGGCGTTGCCTGCACGTCGTTCGTCACCGGCGTCACTTCTCCACCTTCGGCGGAACCGTGGAGGCTGGGACTGCGGCATCCTGCATCGGCTTCTCGGTGATCGAGAAGCTGACGGTGAACTTGGCGGCCTCGTTGTCCGTCGAGTAGTTCGGACTGCGGGAGCCGACACGCACCGGGAAGACGTCCATGGACCGCGAGCCGGAGACATCGCCCTTGCGCAGGAACACGACCCAGCCGGTCTCGTCCTTCTTGAGGAGCTGTTCGATGTCGTCCGACACCTTGTCCTCGTAGAAGCCGAGGCTGCTGTCGTCGGCCTGGTCGGTGCCCGGAATCTTCGACTCGAACGTCGAGCCCAGGTCGGGAACGTCAATGGCCTGGTTCGACAGGGTCCAGCCGTCAATGGCGGCGATGGCATCCGTGAGATCGGTGCCGGCGGTCAGCTCAGCGCGGGTGGGGACGTGACCCGCATCGTTGACACTGTTGAGCCACAGCACGCGGGTTACCCCGCGCCGGGAGAATTTCTTGACCTGCAAGGCTTGCTGTCCGATTCCGGGACGGCAACCCCGAGGACTTGGAGGCCCCGTCCCTCGACGACTGTCGGGGAACCGGCCCGAACCAGAAGTGGTTGGGCGTCCGCGCGGGGCCTCCGCGGTGAGGAGCAGGGGCACGGCCAAGAAGGGGCCGTGGCTGCATAGCGATCACGATACTGCGGCCAACGATCACCGAGACGGCGTGATCGAACGAGCTAGGACATTGAGGCGGACAGCTCGTATCGCTGTACCGCGGTCACCACGCCAGCCTCACCGGCACCGTCCAGGCCGTCGTCGAGCAGTAGTTGTCTTGCCCAGATGTCGGTGCCTGGCGCCTCGATCTGGTTCACCCACTGACCCGAATCCCCACGATCAAGCACAGCGCGCCGTACCCGGTCCGCGAGCCAATCTGCCTGGTCCTCTCGATCGGCCACCACCGTCACCTGGTACACGAAGTGGGCATCTTCCGCCTTGTCGGCCAGGGGCGCGCCGGTGTACCGGCTGTCCATCGGGTAGAGCACTGTGTAAGGCGTGGGACAGGGGTGCCCGGCAACGAGAGGCAGCCGCCCGCGACCACAAGGCTTACCCGTAGCCACGGTGAGCATGGCCTGGAAGGCCGCGGTCACGTCGGCTCTGTCGATCACAAGTCACCGCCAGCGAAGTACGCGGCGGCGGGTCCTTCGACGCTGATCACTCCGTACCGGCACAAGCCGAGGGCGTCCCACTCCATCACTCCGGGAGTCGTGAGGATCGACAGAGTCCGCTCCCCGTCCTCATCCAGAACCTCCGCCACGACCACAGCGCGGGCCAGGAGACCCCGCTCATGCTCGGCGAGCACCCCAGCCAGAGCTTCCTCAAGGCTGTCGGCAATGTCGATCACAGCTCCTCCGCCACCGCTTGGCCGAGCGCGTGGACCAATAGCGGCCCGAACGTGGCAACGGCCGGTCCCAGATGAGGGAATGGACGTTGGTTGTAGTGGCGACCCAAGCTGTCCGCCCCGACGAAGCCGAACTCCAGCCGCCGCCCTTGGGGGGCGTTAGTGCCAACCTCGGCAACAATCACCGGACCCGCCCGGTGGACATCGGACTGCCACGATGCCCGGTACTGACCGGTGATCACGCGAGGCCCGGGCCGTCCAGATGCATTGTGCTGCACCTGCACCACCAAGGCCTTCGCGCTGTACCGCATCGCCGTCTCGGCGGCATTCACCACTGCCCTGCCGTTGCGGCTGAGCGCGGCAGCAAGATCCGAAGGGTGTCGGAAATCCCCGCCACTCACACGGCCACCGGCTTCCGGTCGCGCTCCTCCAGCCACACCGTGCGCAACACGGGAAACGACGACACTTCGCCTTGCGCGGTGACCCGGTACGTCCGGCCCACCGCCTGATCGTCACGGGCCTCCACTACCAGGACGGAGTCCTCCACCTGCAACTCCGGTGCGCTCAGGGGCAGCAGAAGCCGGTATCCGGCAAGTACCTCCTCGACCCACGCGCCGTTCAGTCCGGCGCCTTTGGTGCGGATCCGCTCCTGATGGGCGTACAGGCCCGCCTTGTCCGCATACACGGTCACCGCAGCCCCCGGCACGAGAGCGCCGGTCGCTGGGTCCAGCACGTCCTCACCAGCGTCACGGCTGACGTGGATCGTGTCCGGCATCAGATGGCGTTCGGCGAAGCGGGCAATTCCTGACTGATCAAGCACCCGCAGCCCACTCCTTCAGCTGGGCCAGCACCCCGCGAGTCAGCTCGCCCGGCTGCCCATCCAAGTCCTTCCGGTCGAGCACGGCCTCATCGAGCTGCCGCCAGTCCACGGCATCCAGGAAGCCGATCACCACGTGCCGGACATCAGCGGGCTCCACCACCACCTCGGCCATGCCGTCGAACTGCGTGCCATGCCATCCCTGTTGGACGTACAGAGTGACCTCTGGGCCCTCATCGGCGGTCTGCGTGATTCGATACGCCTCCACTGCGGATGCAACATCGTGCCCGTCGATCTCGACCACAGCGGGCTCGCCCGGACGGGCCGCAATTCGAACTCGGCGGGACTCCACAAACGTGCTCATGCCTTCGACCCTAGGTGCGCGAACCGCGCGCCCTGCGGAGCAACAGAACACGTCCGACCTTGGCTGACGTAACCTGATCGGAGTCCTATCCGAGCTTGCTGGCTGCATTGCTCGATCGGTGCTCCGTCCTACTCACTGGGACGGAGCACCGTGACAAAGGGATCAATCCTGCGTAGGGCTCTCGCGGGCCTGGCCGGGATTCCGGCCGGCATGGGTGATAGGAGTTGTCATCGCCCTCTTGAGTGGCCACTTGTGTTCCAGGAACCGCGCTTTGAGGCACCGATACGGAACGACGCATCGGGGGTCCCTGGCCCAATCGGCGAGCGTCTTCGGCTCCCCCCACGCGACATACTCCATGCCGCGCCGGGCTGCGGCCGCTCGGCGATGCGCAACAGCTCCTCCCGCGGAACCTGTCCGGTCCGTGCCGTGACGTACGTGCCGGGATGAGTCGCCAGGAGCAACCCTTCCTCGAACAGCGCCTCGAGACCGTTGCGGACCGTTTTGACAGAGACGCCGAATTCTTCCGCCAGCAGGTGCAATGTCGGTATCCGGGTATTCGGCGGGTATACCCGGTCCGCCAAGCGGTGACGCATGACTCGCTCGATGTGGACTGCGAGCGGTTCGGACGCGTCCCTGCCGGCGACTGCCCACGTCTCACCCTCAACGATGATGCGCGTGCCGAGTCGAGGTCTTGTTTCTACAAGGCCTTCTCTGCGTAATAGCCATAGCGCGCAAGCCGCCACCGAGTAACCGTTCCAGGGGAAGCGGCCCGGGTCTCCCGCAATCCGTGCACAGATCTCGGAGTAGGTGACGACTCGCCCGGGTTCGAGATCTCCACGCTCGATCTCGCAGCGCAACGCCTTGTACAGGATCTGCACCTGCTCAAGGCCGTCTCTGCGCAGCTCTTTGGTCATGCGCTGTGGTATCTCATCCGGTTTGGTCGCAGAGGGCTCCTCTGGGGAGAGAGGCCGGATAGGTTCGCTCATACCGGCGCTTCCAGGAGGCAGAGGCTAAGAGCATGCTCGACGGCTCTGTCCTGGCTGTGCGCTTCACTCGTTACGCGGATATGTGGAAGTCCCTCTTCGGTAAGAATCTTGTGCGCGTACTGGTCTACGACCGATCGAAAGCGGGGGTCGCATGGATGCTCGGGGCGGATCGGGATGGCAGGGTCCAACACAGTCGCGAACAGCAGGCTGCACTTCGGGGCCTGCGTAGCGGCAAGGAGACGTAACCGTTCGCGCTCCAGTCGATGTGCCCTGTTGTGATGCCATTCCTGGGCGGCGTAGTAGAAGGCGAGGGCATCCCAAGCCGTGCGGTCAGCGAGGACTACTTGAGCAGGCTCACGGCCTGGCAGGGCCGCCGCAGCAATCTCGTCGGCAATGCCCTGCGCGATAGCCCACTCGGTAGCGGCCGAAGTGTGCCGCTGCATTTCCGGCAACGACATCAGCGCGGCCCTTTCCCCGAAACCGCCCGTCCGCACCACGATCGTCCCCTGGGCGGTCAGCTCCTTCTCAATCCGATCAAGGAGCTGCGTCTTTCCGGTGGACTGGGCGCCCATCACGCCTACGTGTAAAGGCCACTGCGCAGTTACCACAGCATGAGATCCGTTTCTTGTACGGGGGCTCCGGGCAGGCCGGGGCGGGACGGCCGCGGCTGCGAGCTGGCCCCCAATTTCTTAGTGAGTGGCTATCGCGAGGAGGATGTGCCTCGGAGTACGAGTCGTTCCACGGGCGGATGCGTGGGGGCGGCCTTTGACGCGTCCTGTTCTCCTTCGCCGACGGTGGACCGTTCGGCAAGGTGGCGTTCCGTTACCTGCGCGCTGATGTCTGCGGCATCCAGGAGTTTCTGTTCCAGAGGCGCAGGGATGTGGCCTTGACCGAGGCCAGCGGACACGAGGGCATCTGACACGGTGCGGTGTTCGTCCCGGGTCATGCGCTCACGGCACACCACATGAGCGAGGACGTCCCGGGCCACGTACCCATCTGAGTACGTGATCGCCTCGTCGATGAGGCGCCGTGACACCCCGGCCTGCTGGGGGCGCGGGGAGAGGTCGAGCACGGCCAGTCCGACCCGGGAGCGGAAGACGGCAAGGTCGGGGGCGGTGTCGAGCGCCAGGTAGTGCTCCACCATGGTGGCGGCGGGAGGGACAGTGCATCCTCCGGCTGCGGTGAGGCAGAGCACGGCGAGGCACGCGGCCACAGCGCGTTCCCAGCCTTCCGACAGTGTGCTCTTGTTCAGGTACGCCAGGGCTTCCGTGGGTTGGCCACCAAGGCAGCGGCCCAGTACCTCGACCTGCCGCCCGTCGAAGAGCCGCTGGCCCACGCCTCGGTGCTGCTCACTGTGCGCCCGTGCACGCCCCCATTGGCCCGCTGTGACGAGTGCCCGGGTGCCGTCGCCGAGCAGGACCGCCCACAGCCACTGGCACACCTGCTGATGGGTGTCCGCGGAGTTCGTGAGATGCCGGAAGGACAGGGAGCGGCCATCAACGACTGCCTCCGACTTCGACCTCACTGCCTGGTTCAAAGAGTCGAGCAGTCGGTAGGCGCCGACGCCGTCCCCGTCGCGGATGCGCAGACGGGCCAAGTTGACCAAGGGCTCCAGCGCGAACCGAGCCTCCTGCGCGCCCAGAGGCTGAGCGCGCAGAAAGACTTGGGCGTGACGCCAGCACAGAACGCGCGCCAAATCCGGCAGGCCGCAGTCACTCGCGATCAGCGCCGCCTTGTTCAGCGCGACGGTCGCAGAGGCCACCTTGCCTCCCCGCTTGGCGGCATCAGCCAGGTTGCTGATCTCCCGGACCCGGTACGCGAGGGGCGGGCAGGCCGGGCGCGGGCGGGCGACCAGGGGGAAACGCCGTGCTATCTGGCCGACGTCCATGTCACTGCCATTCGATGACGATGCGGTTCAGCGCATTGTCGAAGGCGAAGCGACCGGGCTTCGACGCGGAGGGCGCCGTGTCGAGCGGCTGGATTTGGAAACCGACGTCGAGGCTGCGGAAGCCACGGTCCCAGGCCTGGATCTGCTCGGCGACGCGCTCGGCCAGCGCCTGAGCGTCGGGGCCATGTCCGATGACACCGAACTCGTACAGGGTGGCGCCGTCGGGGGCTTTCTCGGCGGCCGCTCGCCGGGTGAGGTAGGTGAGCGTGGCGCCCTCGACGACTGCGGTGGAGGACGGATAGGGCGCCGTGACCAGGCCGTTTTCGACGGCCGCAGGCTGTGCGGGCATCCGACTCAGCCCGTTGGGCATGCTGCAGGTGAGCCACAGCTCCAGGTACTCCGCCGACTCCGGACCCCGGAAGGTGACGCCCGTCCACACCTCGGCGCGCGGCTGCCGGAAGATGTCGCTCAGGGCGTCGGGGTCGACCGTCTGGTCTCCGTTGGTGACGAGGGTGACGGTGTTGTCAGGGTCCAGGGAGACGAAGACGCGCGGGTCGTCGGCGATGCCCTGCCGCAACGGCATGAACGTGTTCATCTGGCTGCCGACGCTGCGCCAAACTCCGTCGTGGTGCTCGAAGGCGATCGAGCGGGAGACGCTGCCGCGCAGTCGCAGAGGGGTGAGGAGGCGTCCGCCGGGGGCGAGCTGGTCGAGCCAGGCGTGAGGCACACCGTGCGCGCCGACCGTGGCGATGATGCGGTCATATGGCGCGTTCGGGGCGTGGCCTACTGCTCCGTCCCCGAGGATCACTTCCACGTTGTGGATGTCGGCTGCGGCCAGTCCGGCACGGGCGCCGTCCACGATGTCGTCATCGACGTCGATCGTAGTGACGTGCCCTTTCTCTCCGACGAGATAGCCGAGGAGACCGGCGTTGAAGCCGGTGCCGGCCCCGAGTTCCAGGACCTTTTGGCCGGGCTCGACCTTCAGCTGTTCCAGCATCATGCCGACAATGTCGGGCTGGGAGGCGCAGCTGATGGACGTGCCGTTCTCGTCGAGCTTGGTGTTCACCGGGGCGTTCCCGTACGCCTTCTCCAGCGGGGCGTTCGGGAGCAAGAGGTGCCGGGGCACCGTACGCATGGCTTCCTCCACGCGGGGCGTGCGCACCCATCCGTTTTCGACCAGGTGGTCGATCAGCTGATGGCGCAGGCGGTCGGCTGAACTGGCTTCGATGGTGTCACTGTTCACCCCGGTGACCGTAGTGCTCTGCGGCCTTTCAGCTTGGTCGGACGCGGCGTTGTCGCTCGTTCCCATGACTACCTCTTTCGCGAGTGTTGACAAGGTGTGCTGGTCCTGTGCTGGCAGGCCCAGATGGTTCCAGTGGAAGATCGCGTGGTGGGCGATCACAGCTCGCAGCCCGCGCTCCAGGCGGCCCTGGCGGTTGAGGTCTGCGAGCTGCTGGCCGAACCACTCGAACGTGGCTATCCAGTCGGCCAGGGGCGCAAGGCCCCCCTCGGTGACGCTGCTGCTCGTGGCGCTGACATCGACCGTCATGAGGCGATGGACGGCCGCCTTGTGCCGTTGAGGGCGGCGAGGGTTGTCACCGCGGCGTTCAGCTGCGACCCGCGCCCAGACGTCGCCCTGCTCGTACCAGTCGAGTCCCGCTGCGCGCATCGCCACGCTGAGCAGGAGGACCCCCAGCTCACGGCGCCCGAGCCCGGGGCCGGTCGCCGCCTGCCCGCGGGCCATCGCGTCCAGCAGGTGATGGCTGTCGTAGTGGAACAGGGTGTGCGCGATCTTCATGGCGGCCGGACCACCGAAGGCCGTCTCTTCCGGCTCGTAGATGCCCCGCGTCCACGAGGCGAGGACACCAGCAGCGACCAGCTCGTCCAGAGCAGCGTCCAAGCCGTTGGAGGAGTCCGGACCCGCGGGCCGGTATCGCACCCGCCACGAGGGGAACTTCCGCAGGAACGACCACTGCCCCAGGTCCGGCTCCAGGTCAATCAGCACCGGAAGCAGGTACTGGACGGCGGTAGTCTCCGCGCGGTCCCAGTCGGTGAACCGGATGAGGCGCTGTGGCCATTCTTCCGCTGCCATGTTCTCTCTCCTCTCATACCGAGTTGGTCAGAAAGCAGGCGTCCCAGCCGGATGCAGAAGGCGTGCCGGTGTGGAGGGAGTGGAGGGCGAGAGCGACACCTGCGGCGCCTTCGAGGAGCCCGATGTCGCCGCCGTCGGGAGCGTCGAGCAACGAGGCCGTCAGCGTCCCCGGGGCGGTATCGGTGATCGGGGCCAGGAGCCGGGGCAGGCATTCGGTGAGGCCAGGGGTAATGGCATCAGCGGCCACGAGTTGCGTGATGTGTGCCAGGCCGGCGAACCCATGGCACAGCGAGACGTCCACGGTCGCGCCGAGCTGGCCGGGGTCAGTCATCGCCTGGAGGAGCGCACGCTCGGCCGCACGCTGGCGGTCACGGTCGTTGAGGGCGAGGGCAGCGAGCTGCTGGGTGCGGGCGAACCCGGCCGTCCCATAGCACCAGGACGGCCGGGACGGGCCTGGGCCGGGCACGCCGGATCGCAGCTGTTCACGGGTGATCCAGTACGGCCACCACGGACCGGCGGGGCCCTCCTGCTGCCACTGGTCGAGCCAGGCCAGGACGCGGGTGATCGCCTCGCGGTGGCCTTCGACAATGACACCGCGGCGTGCAGCCAGGGCGAGCAGAGCGAGGGGGCCGCTGATGCCGTGGGCGACGCCGTTGTTGGCGTGCCCCGCCGGATAGTCCGGGGACGCTTTGCCGGAGGGGGCGAGGTGGCTCCACCAGCCGGGCAGGACCTCGCCATCATGCTCGACCGGCTCGGTCAGCCTGACCAGGTACGCCAGGACCTGCCGGAGTAGTCCGGTGTGGACATCGCGGTGCAGGAGGAGGGCGCCCATCCCGCTCAGGCCCCGGATTGTGTCGAACTCGGCCAGCTCGGGCGTCTCGCCCCGGTCCATGCGGGCGTGGGCGCTGGCCAACCGGCTGCGGATTGCCGTCGTGACGTACTGGTCGAGGGTGTCCAGGGCGCGGGAGTATCGTCCGGGCCGGTCGGCGGCGGCATGCAGGGCGAAGGCGAGAGCGGGCGCTCCGTAGTAGAGGTGGCTGTCGGGGCCCCCGACAGCCGGTTCTTCTGCGGCGCAGGCAAGCCAGTCATGCGCCCGCTGCCACGGCCCCTGGCCTGTGCGGGCCCGCTCAATGTGAAGCAACGCGACGCCGACGGCGCCGTGCGCCAGGGACTGCGGCCACCATCCCTGACGGTGATCCAGCGACCGCACGGCCTGCGGTTCTGCGAGACGCTCTGCGATGGCGTCGGCGGCAGCCCGTGCCTTGTCACGCAGGTCCATGGTCATCTCCTCGATGCGCCCAGGCCCTTGCGCCGGCGTGGGCCAGCCGCACGCACATCCGTTCGTCGTCCTTGTCGATGCCGACAGCGCGAATGTGGTGGGCGTGCAGCAGCGAGTCCAAGACCAGGTCCGGGTCCATGCCGTCGGATGCGTTCAGCCGCTCCCGGTAGCGGGCCAGGGCCTCGTCGCGCTCCCCCCAGGCAGCCACGATCGCCGCGCCCCCAGGGGCCGCCCGCAACGCCGCCCAGTCACGGGCCGGATCGGCAAGGCGTACGGCCTCGTCGCGCACCGCCCGGTCAACGGGACGCGGATCGGTGATCCTCCCGTGGCTGATCATCCAGCCCATGCCGTCGGCGATGCTGCCGGTGAAGGCCACAGCAAGAGCGATGAAATTCGCGGCGGTGAGAGCCTGGGGGTGAGGGCGCTTGTTCTGGACGAACTGGACGGCCAGGGCGCGGGAGTCCGCGGCGAAGACGTCCTCAGCGAGGCTCATCAACGGCCCGGCGCCCCACCTGCCGGTTTCCGGGTAAGAGGTCGCGAACCGCATGTCGCTCAGCAGCCCGGCCCGGCGCAGTCCGGCCGCCCACACACTCACCCGGTGCGCGGTGAGCGCGAAGTCCTGCGCATGGGGGACCGCGATGCGCAGGCGCAGATGCCAGCGCGGGTCGCGGTAGCGCATGTACCACCACTTCGGCGGCGCCTCCCATTGGTCGAGGAGTGCGGGAAGGTGGTGGGCCAGAATCGCCGGTTGCCGTTCGACGTGCCCATACAGCGTGACCAGCAGCCACGGAGCGGACCCCGGGAGGTGACCGTGATCGCGGGTGAGGAGCCGGTCAGCGGTCACGGGCGGGACCGTCGGCCACTGCGGCGCGCGGGCGGCCGTCATCGGGACGACGATCTCGTGGGCCCGGCCCCCGAACCACCCGCTGTCACACCCCCCTTCGGTCAGGACGGCCGTTTCGCTGTTGTCCAGGTGGGCGCGCAGCAGCGCGAGGTGTGCGCTCACGGAGAGGTCCAGCGGGAGCCCCTGGTCGCCCTCGGTCAGCACGGCGGCGTCCGGCACGCGGCGGCGCGTGCGCCACTCGTCGACCGCCTTGTGCCATTCCTCCCATGAGGCGCGGCGGCCGGGCAGCTCCGACCCCTCCAGCCGCCACCTGGCTGGAGAGAGGATCGTGCGGCCGTACCGCACTCGCGGCAGGTACGGGAGGGATGTGGCAGACGCCCACGGGAACGGGGTCAGGACGGCGGCCTGGGAGCGGCTGATCTCGGTGAGGAAGCGTGCGAGCGGCGGCGTGTGGGCCCGCAGGTCGAGAGCGTGCAACGTCATCGGGTCCAGCAGGCACCCGCGGGAGAGGGAGACGAGGTAGAGCCTGCGGCGGTCGCAGCCCACCGCGAGGTCATCGAGCGTGATGGTGCGCTCGTCGGCCGGACGGTGCTCGGCCAGGCTGATCACGCCCGGCAGGAGTTCGGGCACGCGGGTGACGTTGGCGTCACCGCGATCAAGCGGAGCGAAGGACACCTGCGTGGGCAGCGCGCCGGGCGCATTGACCGGCACCTGTTCCAGCACTGCGGCCGCACGGGCCTGCTCGGCGGGGTGAGCAGTCCCAGGCACCGTCCGCTGGTCGTGCCGATTCCCCGCGAGGGAGCGATGCTGTGGAGGGCGAAGTCACCGTTGGCGAGAGCGGTCTGCGAAGTCGCTTGAATCTGGAAGCGCAGCTCCAGGTGGGCCGGTACCTGCATCGCGTCTGGGTCGCCGAGCGTCAGGGCGTGGAGCAGTTCCTCATCCAGAAGGATTTCGTCGCGGCCGTCGAGCACGGCGGCCTGGGCGAGCGAGAACAGCCGCTGTTCACGGGCGGTCACGGCCTCCCGCTGCTCGGGTTCCTGGTCCCGGTAGCCGGCGGGGAACCCGAGTCCCACATCCGGGTCGACGACGTCCCGAACAGGGATGAGGGAGTTGATGCCGTACCGCTCGAAGAACCGGTTGTGGAAGTCCTTCCACGCAGGCGTGCCGAAGGGGTACGCAGTGAGCCGCGCCAGCACGGTGGCGGCCCCCTCCGCCTCACGGGCAACCAGTGGAGGCAGAGTGAGGGAGCAGTCCAGGCGCAGGTCCACCGTGATCGGCTGGGCCTTGACGGTGCTCAACGTCAACATCTTCAGCCGCAAGGCGCAGCGCAGACGCCGCCCATCTGCCGGGGCGAGCACCTGGTTGTGCTGGGCGATGGCATTGCGGACGAGCTGTAAGTCCGCCACGAGGTCCGCGCACTGTGCCGCGTCGACGGCGTCGAGCTGCTGGACCAGGTGGCCGAGCGTGTCGAGGACGGCGGACGGTGCGTGCAGGCTGCTGATGAGCACGCCGCGCTGGACCAGGCTGGCGACGAGACCTTCCACCCGGGGCGCGGGCACGTCGGGGAACTCGGCCTTCACCCTGTCCACGACCGTCTTGAAGGGGACGGGCGAGGCGGCGGCCTCCACGGCAATCCGGGCGGCGGCGGTATAGCGCAGGGACACTTCCGCCGCGGGGCCCTTCTCGGTAGGCCGTGAACGAGGAGGGTAGGGCACGACCAGCCGCTCGCCGCGTACGTAGGCGGTGTTGTTGGCCATCACGGGCAGCTGCCGCAACACGTCGGGGCAGGCTTCCAGACGGCTGATCAGGTCAGCGATCCAGGCACTGTCGGCGCGTACGACGGCGCGATGCCATTCACCCCACGCCCACTCAGTCCGTTGTCCGAAGGAGACGGGCGCGATTCCAGCGAACAGGCCGTGCGGTGTCGCTCGCCCTGTCATCCGCAGCACGTATCGCATGACGGACACCATGGCGCGGCGAAGCTGACGGGTCTCCGGCCGGGGCGCCGAGCACAGCGTATGGACCTGCTGTGCCAGCAAAGGGCTGGCCTGATCGACGGCCTCCACAATCTCGGCTACCGACCAGACTTCCCGCAGCCACGTCTGCCACCGGCTCCGGCTGGCCGGGGAGCCGTCGGCCAGGTCCGGCCACGCCGGCAGCGGCAGCGTCGCGTATCGGGTGGCGCGCACGAGCGCCGTGTCTGCGCACCGGTACAGCGATCCGGTGTTCCTGGAATCCATGCACCCTCCCTGCTCTGTGAGGGCCGGGGTGCCAGCCCGCGCGGCGACAGGCCCCGCGGGCTGACGACCGGCCGTGCGTGTGGTCAGGCCACGTTGGTGGCGCAGGACCCCTGGCAGCTCGGCTTGCACCCGTCATCCGTCAGATTGATCAGTGAAGCGGACCCGTCACCGGACTCCAGGACGCTGATGTCCAGCTCGAACGCGTCGCCGCCTGCCGTCGTACTTGGAGGCTGCGCCTGGTCTTTGACCGTGTTGCTGCTCATGCTGATCTCTCCCTACTCGTCGTGCGCGGGTTGGAAGTTCAGGCCACGTTGGTGGCACACGGGCTGGAGCAGGTACTGCCGCAGCCGTCGTCGGTGAGGTTGATCAGCGTCGCCTGCCCGTCGCCGGACTCCAGGACGCTGATGTCGAGGTCGAACTCGTCGGGTTCCATCCGTTGTCTCCTCGTGGGTGTACGGATCGGTTCGTGCAGGTGCAGTGATCGATGGCGTGCGGCGCGAGCTCAGGAAGATCTGTGCCGTACGCCTCCTGTGGGGTCAGGCGCCGCTGGAAATGCAGGCGTTGCCTCCGCACGAAGCGGCGCAGCCGCCATCGGAAGCGGCGGACAAGCTGACGGCCCCACCGGACTCGATGACGCTGATGTCGAGATCGAACGGGTCCTGCAAGCGTGCGGCCGGCGCGGTCTGCGGTCCGGCTTCCTTTAGGCTCTTGGGCACAACAAGTCCTCCTCACATCACGGGCGTTACGTAGCGGCGACGTGGAATCCGAGTTCTTCAGGAGATGCGGACCGGGGGGGGGCGATACTGGCCCCCGGCCTTCGTAACCACCTCGCCCTCCTCTCTAGGCCAGACGGACAGGTGCGAGGAAAGAGCAGTTGAGAAGTGCTCTCCTCACGCGGTTCGTCCGATGCCGACCCTTGCTTCAGGTCCGCCCTCGGGTGTTGCACCCGCCTGCCACCGACGACAGGCGGGCGGTTGAGGGGCGGCCGCTTGCCTCCCCCCGCAGGAGGCAGCCGTCGCACCGAGCGCAGCCGTTAGGCGGCGTCGGTCAGGTCCTCCGACAAGACCTGGCACAGTCGAGCGAGGCTGAAGGTGGCGACGACCGGGGGGTGATCACTGGCTTCGATCACCTCGTCGTTGACGACGACCTCTACCTTGGTCAGCGTGCTGGCGATCTGCGGGGTGGCATAGATCCGGTCGATCCGCTGGGGCCCGCCCTGGTCCTTACGCCACAGTGACGCGGTAGGCATGACGGCTTCGGGCTGGCCCAGGGCCGTCGCGGCGTAGTGCGCCAAGTCGACGAAGAACGGGGGCTGACCGTGGTGCTCGCCCGCAAGAATTTCGTCCGGGACCGTGTCGGAGACCCGAGCGCCGTCCCGCTCGACGGTGCGGTGTCCGAAGTGGCTCCGGTCAGTGACCGCACTCCAGTCCGGCAGCGACGTGGTCTCGTCGGTGGTGTGCGGGTATGAGTTCGTGTCGCCCCCGATGATCGCCGCCATGCCGGGCTTGGCGAGGGTCGCCAGCCGCTTCGCTTCACTCGCGCGCCGGGCCGGGTCGAAGGAACACAAGTGGATGGAAGCAACGCTGAGCTTCTTCCGCGCATCCTTGATCCGGAAAACCGGGTTGCAGACGGGATGCCACATGGCCGTCGCGTGCTCGAAGTACTCGGTGGGCTGGCACATCCGGTCGGCATAGACGCCGGTCGGGTTGGCCGACTCCGGCGTCGCGCCAGCGAGGAGCGGGCGGTGACCGCCAAGCCGTAAGGCTTCCTCCCACATCGCACGAGCCCCATGCATGTGCGCCCGAGTCAGCTCCTGGCGCAGGAGCAGGTGTGGCTGAATCGCCGCCATGATGTCCATGGCGAGGTGCCATCGATGGTCGGTGCCGTCGCGGTCGACACCGTTGTGCTCGACGTTGAAGATCGCCACGCGGAACTTGTCGTCGCGTTCGCTCATGAGGTGATCCTTGAAGGACGGTCCGCGTCGGCAACCGCGGATGGGTAGTGGCCGGGCAAGTACGTACGTATCGACGGGAGCGTTCAGGCCGATGCCGGCGCGACGGCCCGCCAGGAGGGTCACGGCGGTCCCGTGTCCCGCGTGACCAGGTCGAGCAGCTCCTGGGCGGCACGGGCGAGTGCCAGGGAGTACTGCCACAGCTCGTAGTGGTTCGCCTGCTCACCGGGGCGCGCTCGGGGCAGGACGAGGCCCTGGGCCCGCTCATACGCGGGGTGGTCACGCGGGACCGCGGGCAGCAGTGCTTTCACGTCGGCGGTGAGAGCGGCGACGTGCACGACCAGCGTGGCTCGCGCAGGCATCGCCACCCCCGGCCGCATCGTTTCGAAGATGGTGCGTTCGACAGAGGCGATATTCACGCGGACGTTCGTCGGCGGTGCGTCGTAGCTGATCGTCATGACATCGCTCCCTGCTCGTTGAGCAACGGGAGAAAGGCGAGGAACACGCGGTGTTTGTGCAGGTAGGTGAGGACCCGTTCATATGCGGCGTCATCGAAGGTGAGAGCCGCGCGGTTGGCTGCGAGAATGCCGCTGGCGAACCCCAGGGAGGCATAGCGGCACGCAGCCCCGAAGGCGCGGCGCTCCTCAAGGGGCACCTCCGGGTCGAAGTCGCAGAAGGAACTGCCCGTGACAGGCCAGCCCTGCTGCTCCTCGGCGAAACGGCCGAGCTGCGCCAGCCCCGCGCGTCGCTCATCTCCGGTCGACGCCAGAACATACGGGGCCACGGTGATCGTCCGGCCGCTCCGCTTATGCTCTTCGAGGAGTTCCGCCATGCAGTCGTTGCGCAGGCCGGCGAGCTGGGCCGCGCGGTTTCCGGGCAAGCTGGGCGGCTCGTCGTCGTGGAGGTACGAGGACACGGAGAGGTCGCAGAGTCTCGTCATGTCGGCCGCCTCACATGGCTCGCAGCTCGGCCGCGAGCAGCACTTCGTGCGGTGCGGGGGCGGGCTGGAAGGTGTCGAGGAAACCCCGCAGGGGCAGTGGGGGGACGAGCCGGTCGCTTTTGAACGGCCGTAACCAGTAGGCGCCGGGAGGGTCCGCCTGGGCGAGGGGTGGCAGAACGATCTGGTGTGGACGGCCCAGGCAGATGGCGTACTGGTGCGGTTCCCACCGCTCGCTCGTACCAGGTGGCACGAGCCAGTACAGCCACGACCGCACCGGGTCCTCTATGACTGGCCCGCAACCGTCGAGCTGCACATCGTCCAGGAGGTGAACGATGGCCCGCGCGGCGTCCCCACTCGCCGTAGCCACGACATCGAACAGCGCGCCGCCCAGCGGCAGACAGGCTGGGCGGCCGCGCGTGAGAGCCATGAGGTTCTGCACGCGGGTGGCCAGATCGCCCATATCGGCGGCCACCTCCTCGCGGCGGATAGTCAGCTGCTGAGGAGTGAACGCGACCGGGCCAGCTGGCCGGATCGTCCGATCCGGAGCGGCAACCCTTTGTGGCAGTGGGGCGGTCATGCCATGGCCTCCGGGGTGAGCACGGCCTGCACCGTCTTCCCGGAGCCGTCCTCATTCGCCGCGTACGTGAGCGCCGCGCCGAAACTTCGTGCCTGCCACAAGCCAGGTCGGCGCCGTTCGGGACCCGTCGGCTCCCACCCCAGCACTTCCGTGAACGCAGGGAACTGCGGCACCAGATCCGACACCTCGATGAGCACCTCACGCGTACGGATCTCCGCGAGACGTACCGGGACCCGGACGATGCCGCCGTGCCGGACAGCGTTGTCGACGAGCACGGCCACCACCCTGCTGGCCAGCTCGACGTCGCCCGGCCAGTGGGCCACGGTGAGCCGCGACCGACTTTGGATACGGGCGCTGCTGGCGGCTATGCCGGCGAGCTGATGCGTCGTCCACCCGGAGCTGTCCTCCAGCCCGAACGTCGTCGACCACTCCCACGTTGCAGCATCGACGATAGGGCGCAGCAGGACGGCGTGCAGACCAGTGTTCGCGCCAGTCGGCTGCGGCTCCTTCTCAGCGCCAACGCTCCTGACGGCTTTGCTTGGGGAGGAGTGCATGGGGGGCTCCAGCTGCTCATCATCCGTCCTCCGCCGAGCGGCGAGGGGAGATCAAGGTTCGCGGCACACTGCTGGACTCACCATGTCGTGGCGAGTACCACCTCGCGCTCATACGGGTGATGCAGGTATCACCGACATGTCATCGGGGCACCACATCCGCCCAAGATCCCTATTCACAGGCAGCGTTGGGTGATAGTGGAGCGCGGAGTCGCCAAGGTTGCTATGCGCGGCCCGTGTACGAATCCGCGGGAAAGGAATCGTCGGCCATGGATGCGCGGACACTGCTTCAAGTGCTGATTCGTGATCGGGGCTGGACCTTTGACCGGTTCAGGCGGGCCTACGAGAAGGCCGCCCGAGGGGTCGCAGCAGCAGCCGGCGAGCCCCCTTCTACCGTGACGGTAGAGGAGCAAACGTTCCGTCGATGGACCTCAGGCCGTGTCAAGGGACTCCCGAATCATCCAGCTCCGCAGGTTCTGGAGCACATGTTCGGGTACTCCGCGCGACAGCTTCTGGACCCGCCGACTGAACACACCTCGGCTTCAGCCGGGCACCAAGTACTTGCGCTCAACGAAAGTGAACTAGCGATGACTGCTCGGGACGCAGCCGCACACGCCGGTGACGCCGCCTCCCTCAGCGTGCCGGACATGACACTGGACCAGCTCGACGACGACATCGTGGACCTGGCCCGCGCCTACAACCGCACCTCCCCGGTTGAGGTCTACCGCCGCGCCAAGGAACTTCTGGACGTCGCCCAGTCCCTGTTGGAGAGAACCCAGGTACCCCGACAGCGGACCCGCGGGTACCTCGCCGCAGGCCAGTCCGCGGCCCTTCTCTCAGCGATCTGCTTCGACCTCGGTTCCCTCCCGTCGGCGGTATCGCTGTCCCGCACTGCGGCGCTCTACGGCCAGGTCATCGAGCACGGCCCCCTTCAGGCGTACGCGCATGGCGCCCTCGCGTTCCTGGCGTACTGGGGCGGCCGCCCCTCCGAAGCTGTACGGCTCGTGCACACAGCCCAGTCCTTTGGAGGACTCGGCGACACTGCCCGTACCCGTCTATCGGTCATTGAAGGCCGCGCCTACGGGCACCTTGGGGACAAAGCCGCGTCAGAGCGTGCTGTACGCAGGGCCCTCGAACAGAACTCGGGGACCCGAGACGAACTGCACGATGACGTCGGCGGCGAGTTCGGCTTTCCCGACGACCGCGTGGCCATGAGCAACGCCACGACCTACCTGCTCCTGCGCAATTCCGAGGGGGCGGAAACAGCAGCGCACAGTGCCCTGCACCTCCTGGGCAGCAAGCCCGAAGACCAACGCCCGCTTCTCGTCTCGTCCCAAGCGTCGGTAGACCTCGCCCGCGCCCGGCTTCTGCGTGGCGAACTCGACGGTGCACAGGAAGCTCTCGAACCCGTCTTCCAAGTGCCCACCGAATGGCGAGGCGCGGGGACGCTGGAACGCCTCGCCGCCGTCCGCTCCAGCCTCTGCCACCCCACCTTCGCTGACGCCGCGGAAGCGAGCACTCTCGGCGAACGCATCGAGGAGTACAGCGCGGCGGCCACCGCTCATAAGCTCGGCGCCACCACGCCGCTGGCCATCGAGAGCTGACGCTCAGGCTCCCAGTTCCTCCAGGAGCCGAGCTTCCTTCGCCGCTGAGATGCCGTGCTCAGCCCACCGTGGATGCTCCACCGGGCGGCCGCCACCTTGCATCCACTCCCATGTGCCAGTAATCGTCTCGGCCAGGGGCCGACACCGCAGCCCGGCAGCCTGTGCCTGGGAGGAGTCGACGTTCCACACGCCCGCGCTCGTACGCCAGAGCGGCAGCTCGGTCCACTGCTGCACACCCCGCTTGATCAGGAGGTCGTCGGGTGCCCAGACAAGATGCCCATCACTGCCCGTAGCCTCCAGACACGCAGTGAGGAAGCCGTTCATCGTCTCGCGGCCCACAGGCGCCGTCACGTTGAACGCGCCGCCGCTGCCGGACGTGGCAGCCTGGTCGAGCGCGAAGGCGGCAACGTCCCTGACGTCCACGGGCTGAATCGACGCCTCCGGCCGCCCCGGTGCGAGGATCGCCCCACCCTTCTCGGCCCTTCGCAACCACCAGGGGAGCCGCCCCACGTACTCGCCCGGCCCCAAGATCACCCCAGGGCGCAGGATCGAAACGCGGTTTGCTCCGAAGGCTGCCAGCGAGGCTCGCTCAGCGCCCGCCTTCTGTCGTCCGTAGTACCAGTCAGGACCGTCCCAGTTCGCAGGCAGGCGCCCGTACTCGGCGCCGGCATCAGCGGGCCCGTCGAGGAGTTCGGACGATTCCGTCAACGGCTCGTTCGGCCACCCCCGATACGCATTGACCGTGGAGATGTATATGTACTTGCCCGTCACCGGCTCCAGCGACTTGGCGCCAGCCAGGACGTCCCTCGGGGCGAGTTCGGAGGCGGAGGTGTCGATCACGGCGTCCCACGGCCCGTGCTGGGCGAGTGCCGCAAGGTCTTCTTTCACCGTGCGGTCGCCGTGGATCTCCCGCGTTCCTTCGGGGGCCTTGCCCGACCTGCCTCTGTTGAATGCCCATACGGGCCACCCCCGGTCAAGTGCGGTCTGGGCGACAGCTCGTCCCAAGAACCAGGTCCCACCAAGCACGAGAATCCTCATGATGCTGATCCTGCCCGCTGAGGCCGTACTTGCGCCACGCTGACGTGGGAGACGGCGCAGCCCGGCAGCCGAAGGGGGCGGTCCGCGCGGCTCGACGTGGAACCGTGGAGGACGCTGCTCAAGGCCGACTTTGCGGAGCCAAGGCCATCTAGAGCCAGCTGGCTCGCATGCTTGTCACCGGTCCGGAGCCCATGTCGTCCTTCGGCTGCCCGAGCTCGCCGGACCATACCCGCTCCAGCACCCGGCGGACGGTCCCCATGATCTCGGGCGCCGCATTGCGCAGGCTGTCGGCATCCGCCGCCGAGATCTCGTCCGGGGCAATGCCAGCCTCCTTCAGCAGGCTGGAAATGTTGGTGAACTTGTCTGCCAGCCAAGGCAGCGGATCATCAGACAACTCCTCGACGAAGGTCCGCGAACCGGGCTCCCAGCCGACGACGTTGGGATGGTGGTGCGTGCGGTCGAAGGTGTTCGGAGCTGCGTTCACGTCCTGGAGGAGATCCACCCGCCAGAGCGGGCGACCGATGGTGATGGGTCGTGCGGCGTAGATGGATCCCGGCAACTCGCCGCTCTCGAAGACACGTAGCTCTAGCCGTACACCGCGCTCGGGGCTTTCCTGTCCGTGGAGCGGTTTCGGGTTGAGGAAGTAGAGGTCGCTCACCACGACGCCGACTCGCTCAAAGGCGAATGCGTACAACACGCTGACCCCCTGGCCTTCTTATGCGACAGGCGAACCGTGCGCTGCCGAGCCTACGGAAGCCCGCCCCCGTCACACGGTCCAGAATCGGCCAAGCGATGCAACCGCTCCGAGGCACCCTTAGTTTCCGCTAGCGCCCGTCTGACAATTCCCGTCGGATCAGCGAGCGTCCGCCGAGCCGGCAATCCGGAGGTGCTCCGACCGTCCGGCGGGTCTTGCCGGGCCGGATCACGAACGGCGGGCCAGCAGGTGGGCGTCGAGGAAGCCCCGTTCGGAGCCCGGATCGTGGAGCAGCCGGGCGAAGGGAACGAGCCCGGCATCGGCCAGCAGTTCGGCGAGGCGGTCCGCCGGCCAGCTGTAGGCAGGCGCCACCTTGTGGTCGAACCAGACCGGCTCCGGTCCGTCGGTCCCGAAGAAGGACACCAGGAGCAGACCACCCGGAGCCAGAACGCGTACCTGCTCGGCGAGCAGCTCCGACAGTTCCCCCGGAGGGGTGTGGATCATCGAGTAGTGGGCCAGTACACCGGCGAGCACACCGTCCTCGATCGGCAGAGACTCCATCCGCGCCTCCTGGAAGTGCAGCGCCGGATGGGCCCGCCGGGCGTGGTCGACCATGCCGGGGGAGAGATCGAGCCCGAAGGCGTCCAGGCCCAGCTCGTGCAGCATGGCCGTCAGATGCCCGGGCCCGCACCCGACGTCAGCTGCCCGCAGGTTGCCCGTCGCGCGCACCAGTTCGACGAAGGTGCTGATCATGGCCCGGGCGAACGGTCGTGTCTCCAGCCGGTCTGCGAACAGCGATGCGTACAGCTCGACGACTCCGTCGTAGGCCGCCCTGGTCTCGTCCTGATGATTCGCCACATGCAGGACCCTATAGCCGGTCTGATCATTGATCTTGTGGCAGGTCGAGGTGAGCTGACGGATGCGGCGTGGGAGCCAATAGAGCCCCTGCTGCCGCGGGTGGATGGGCGTGGTCGTCCGTGGCGTGATCACCGGCAGGTGGTCAACGGGGTGCTGTGGCGGCTGCGGACCGGGGCTCCGCGGCGCGATCTGCCCGAGCGGTACGGACCCTGGCAGACCGTCTACGAGCGGTTCGCCCGCCGGGAAGCGGACGGGACCTGGGCGAAGCTGCTGGAACACTTCCGGCCCTTGTCGGCGCAGGTCACCACGCGAGTGTGCCCATGGTCGGGGACCGACACCTCTGTCGCGACCCCTCAGCGACACGAGCAGGCAGCGCATACCTCGCTAAGCGTCACGAAGCGCCCTTTTGAGGCGGATCTGGCGCAGGTCGGCTTCCCATAGAACGAGTCTTCGGTCGCGCGGTTCAGCCAGTAGGACCTCCTCGTAGTCGAGAAGGCGGAGCAGGGCCTCTTTCCTGAGCGTGGAGCGTCGCTCCGGTGACAGGTTGCCGAGTTGGGCGATGAAGCGGTTGAGATCGTTAAGCAGTCGCACAGCCAGCCGGTACTCGTGGGCCTTGAAGTTTTCTGCAACCTCGTCCTGCGCATGCCTTACATGCTTTTCGACCGCGTCGGCGGGCAAGTCGACGACCCTGTCCGGGTCGTGGTAGCTCGGGCCGCCTCCAAAGAACATCGACACCACCGACTCGACGGGGCGGGCGTGGATATCCCGCTGCCATTGCAGGACGGCCCGATCCCGCTTGCTGCTGTTGCAACTACGGCATGCAGGAACGACGTTGCTGACGTCATCACGCCCGCCCTCGCTCACTGGGATCACGTGATCTATGGCCTCAGCGCCGCCCCAAGAGCAGTAGGAGCAGCTTCCTCCGAAGATTTCGAGGGCTACTTCCCGGACGACTTTGGGCAGCGATCCGCGCGCGCTCGGTTCCATGCGCGCAGTATGCATCCCGCCACTGACAGCGGCGGGTTGATGGTCCTACCGTCGGGCCCGGGCATGCAAGGTGATCACCGAGACCGCGGCCGGGCCTGCGGCAGGGGGATCGTCGGGTGCGGTCGCGGTGTCAAGTTGGGCCAAGCGCCGTTCGAGGGCTGTGAGGTTGGAGGAGTTGTCGACGCTGGCGATGCCGTTGACGGTGACCTTGAGCGGGTCGGTGAGGAGCTGCGCGATGCGCTCCTGTAGGACTTCGTGGGCGACGGCCCGGGCGGTGCCGAGCCGTTCGTAGCGGCTGGCCAGGTCTTCGGGCGGGGTGTCGCTGCCGAGCAGGGCTTGTAGCCAATGCAGAACCTCACCGGTCACAGTGCGCTCCAGGGAAATGCGTGGTGGGGAGCCGGGGCTCCCCACCACGCGAGGTTAGGCGGACTTCGGCTTCCGGATCGTCTTGCCGGACTCACCTGCCGGTTTGGGCGGGGTGTGCCAGCACTTCGGGTTGGTGATCTGCTCAGCCACGGCCTGTTCCGTGACTTCGGTCCCAGCCAGGAGTACGGCCGGAATCCGCTCGGCGGGGTCGAGGATGTGGACCGTCGCGGCGAGCACGCCGAGGGACTTCACGGCGGCGCTCACAGGACGGTGGCGGTGATGTGGCAGTCCGGCGAGTACAGCACCGGCATCGCGGCGGCTGCGCCCTTGGTCCAGATCTGCACCGGGTCGTCCTCGACATCGCGGGTGATGATGATGCCCGGCGCGTCTTCCCGTTCGATCGCAGGGTTCGTGCCACGGGAGAGGGCGAGGGACTCGGTGGTGGTGCCGTACTGGGTCTGGCCCCACTTCGCGCGGTCCGGGGGCAGCATGATCCACCGGTCCTCCGGTAGCACGCGCTTGGACACGTCGTCCTGCCACACCTGCGCCTTGTAGAACGTGATGGGCGGAAGGCCGTAGTTGCCGCGCACCGAGTTGATCTGCTGCGGGTTCAGCGTGGCCGTCGGGGTCTGCCCACCGGCCGGGGTGCCGTAGTACGCCGCCCGGTAGGACTGGTTGCCCGCCAGGTGTGACCAGGCCTTACGTGAGGTGAGCACCATCTCCGGGGCAGGGGCGCCGATGGAGTCGAGGTAGTCGATCCACCGCAGCTCATCCGCGATCGGGTCGGAGGTCGGGTCCGACCAGGGCTTCGGTGCGGTCGGCATGTTCGCGGCCGGTACGCTGTAGTCGGCCTCCACGGTGAGGCCGTTCTCCCCGGCCAGGCTGAACTTGCCGTCCAGCAGGACGTCACCGGCGGCGAGTTCGAGGCGGGAGCGGATTGCTTCGACGTGCCGCTCCACGTCGTCGTAGAGCAGTTCCACGAGCCGGTCCTCATCGGCGCCGCGGGCGGCGTCCAGGAGCAGCTGCTCCATCTCGCCGACGAGGAGCTTTTGGCCCAGCGCGGGCAGGGTGCCCTCGGTCTGCGTCGAGGTGGCCTGCCGCTTGGCGAACGGCACGCTGGTGTCGTAGGCGCGGTAGGAGGCGGCGTTCACGCGCCGCTTGTTCTGCCGCACGCGCCACTTCACGTCGTGTACCCGGGCCTCGGGGAACACCTTCTGTGTGAGCAGGAAGTCGTCCGGGCTGGGGATGGTGCGTGCGTAGACCGTCAGGTCGGTGACGGAGACGTTGTTCAGGAGGTCGGCGACGCTCACGCGCTCACCGCCCCGAGGAAGCGGATCTGTGCCCCGGCCGGGTGAGAGGTGATCTTGGCCGGGTCGAGTCCGCCGGGGATCTTCGCGGTGTGGGCGGTGCCGTGCCAGAGCAGCGCCGCGGGCACCTTCGTCACGCCGGGCGTGAACGGGGCCTCCGCGTAGACGAGGCCGGCGAGGGCTTCGCGGCCGTCATCGGCTGCAGGGTCGTAGGCCCCGTACAGGCCGGAGGCGGTGATGCGGCCGACGGGGACTCCGGAGCGGATGAAGCCGTGCGGCTGGGCTGCGGTCGGCTCGACGTAGTGAACGTTCTTGGTCAGCTTGTCTAGGTCGAGGGTGATGGTCTCGGTGGAGTCGGTGCCGTGGCGGGAGGCGAGCCAGTCCCGGTCGGCGGTGACCGTCACGGTGGTGGTGTACGGCTGGATGCTCAAGCCGTCTTCTCCAGGTGGTGCGGTGCGGTCACGCCCTCACCAGGTGCGGTGGGTGCGGTCCACGAGGAGAAGAAGGAAGGGGCGTGGTCCCCAAAATCAGCCAGCCGCTCACCGTGAGCGGCCAGCCGGCCTAAGGGGTGTCGGGCAGGAGGCCTCGGCGTCGGGCCATCTCCAGACCGGCAGCGCCGGGCGGGCGTTCTGTGCTGCCGGGGCGCGGCGGCGGAACCGACGCCGGAGCACCACCGGGGGCCGGGGGGATGTCCCGAGCGGGGGAGCCGAACAGCTCGGGGCGGCGCTGGCTCAGCTCCTGAACCGCCTCGTCCAGGGTGGAGGGGTCCGCGTCGTCCGGAAGGCGCAGGAGCGACACGGCGTCGTCCAGGTCAGGCCCGGTCGCGCCGGCAGACACCAGCACGGCGCGACGCGCAGCCTCCCGCTCCCGGGCGACAGCCGCAGCCTCCCGCGCGAGAGCCGCCTGCTCGCGCTCGACGACGGCCTGTTCACGCCGCTCGGTCTCGGTCAGCCGGTCCTGCTCGGCCTGTCGGACGCCAGCGAGGTACTCCTCCAGCGCCACCGTGTTGGAGAACCCGAGCTTCTCGATCAGGGAGCGGACCGCTGCACGGCCGCCCTGGTCCTTCTCCCGGGCCATCATCGTGTTCAGCTGCTTCTGGCTGACGCTGACCGTGGCCTCGTCGTTCGACGGGTCTTCCGGGGAGGCGCCGAGGACCGGGAAGATCGGGCGGCCGTCACGGCGGTAGCCGAGCACGGTTCGCGGAGCGGGCATGCTGCGGGTCATCAAGTGGTGCTACTCCCACGACGGCCCCGCGCCGCGGCCCAGTCTACGGAACCGAGCGATGAATCCTGCGGTAGGCGCCCTCCGACCTGCGTAAACCCGTGGACTGACATGATCGGGATCATGAATATGGGTGGGGAAAACGCGGGGGTAGAGCACGATGCTTCGGCTTGGAGGGGGCGTCGCCGGGCGCTGATAGGCAGCGGCATCTTGGCCGCCGCTGCGATAGGCGCGGCTGTGTGGGGGTGGGCGCCGTGGGTCGACCGGAGCCCGTTCACCGGCTACGAAATCTCGGTGGCTGACGGTGAGCACACCCAGCCGGGAGCCACGGCAGATACCTGCGTACGCACGGCGGCCTCCGAAGAGGAGACCGTGATCTACGACGAGGACGGCAACAAACTCACCGCCGGCCGCGCGCCGAAGGAAGGCGAGCGGCTCGGGCCGGAGTTCGAAGACTTCGCAGGGGACTGCCTGTTCATCACCCGCATCGACAACATCCCAGGCGGTGAGGGCACCTACCTCAGCGCATGGGGCGGCGGGGACAAGAGCGAGGTGGCTGAGGAGCAGCTGCGGAAGTCACCCCATGAGCAACGGGAGTTCTTCAAGACGGCGAAGAAGAAGCAGTTCAAGGAGCCGGAGGAGTCGAGCTGACTAGCTTCTTGGCTGACGCCGTCTCGCCGCTCCTTCGCCGCTCCGTGATCCGCACGACCTCTTCACGGGCGTCGTCGATGGGGTACCCGGCGTCTTGCAGCATGCGGATGCCCGTCTCCAGCGCCAACACCTCGGCAGTCACCCCCTTGACGACCTCTTCGAGGATCGCTGACCGGTCCGTGGGGGTGTGCGGCCCGAACACCAGACGAGCGGGGAGAACCGCGCTCTGCGGCCAGCCGTCTGCCCGGCCTGCCTGATGGATGCGCTGCACCATCTTCAGCAACAACGCGTACTTGTGCGCGCGGGCCAGACGCATCGCGTCAACAAGCGAGTCGAGTGGGCCCAGGGAAAGCTGGAGTGCGTACCCGCTGGGTACGTCGGAGGGGTCAACGGTGCCCAAGCTGACGGCGGGCAGGCGGGCGTTGACCGCTGCCCGGTCGCGTATCTCCTCGACCCGGGCTCGGAGTTCAGCGAGCTGGTGGGAGGTGTCCAGGACGTCCATGCGGCCGCCGTCGCCAAGAGCGAACACCGTTCCCGGTTCGATCGTGAGCGGCTTGGGCCTGCCAGACACCCGGTCCACCTCGGGACGGGCACCGGCAAGGCAGATGATCGGCGCACCGGTCGTCGAAGAGGCGCGAGCGGAGTCGGTATCTGTCTCGGCAAGCTCATCGAGAGCCTGCATGACCTTGGCCAGAGTGGACTGGCCGAAGTGCTCGCCGTCCGCGATGGTGTTGCTGACGTGGACGAGCGGGATAAAGTCCAGCCGCAGATCGAGCCGGTCGAGGACCACCCCATCCGCGCGAGTGCGGAACCGCGCCTTGTCCAGGGGCAGGTCATCGAGTTCCTGGCCGTGACGGAGATCAGAGATCACCCACTCCGCGTCGGTCAGGTAGCAGGTCGTGGCGGACGGCCGGTCTGGCGCCCACGGATAGGTGCGCTGTAGTCGGCCGAGGGCGTCGTCGTAACTGTCTCCCGCCTGAGGGACAGGGGCGGCGCGGACCTCCGACGAGCTGATGCCGACTGCTCCTTCGTCCGCTGATCGGATCGGGCCGAGTTCGTAGGTGATCCGTCTGAGTCGCTGTTTGAGACCACGCTTGGGGTCCTCCGGGATCTCCCACGCCAGGTGCACCCGGCGCGGGTAGTCTCCCGGGTCCGCATCGTCCTCGAGGACGGGAAAGTAGAAGCCGGGATCGTAGGTTTTCAGCCTCACCCGCTGCTTGTCGGGGTCCCAGGCCAAGAGGTACAGGCCGTCACCGAGCAGGACGGCCTTCCGCTCGGCCGCCTGCATCCGCAGCGGCAGCAGTTCAGCCTCCGCCCACTCCCTCAGCCGTTGCTGTACGGCGGCAGCGGCGATCGCCTCCGAGGTGGCGTCCTCGTCCTTGGCGTGCTCGGCGCCGGGCACGATGATCTGCTGCGACTTGCCCAGCAAGTGAGCCAGCGTGGTGTCCACGAAGGCGGAAGCGTCCCCGAACTCCCGCCGCTCGCCCGCCGCGTCGTTGCCGGCGAGACTCGCAAGTTCCCCCGCCTGGTTGTTGTCGTAGGCGGCCAGAAGCTTGTATGCGGCCAGGCGGCGCACCGCCTCGTCGGGAAGCCATGTGGCTTGCACGGTGAGGGCGAGAGCGCGGTGTGGGCGCCCGTCACTGCCGGACATCACCGGCTTGTAGTTCAGCCACGACCACGCGTCGGTCAAGAAGGTCCGCAGGCCCACGGCGGAGGATCCCATCGCCAGCCCCACGCCACAATTCAGCGTAGGTGACACGAGAGTGGCTGCCCGTAGGCCACGCACCCCCCCTGGCCTAGGAGCGGGGTTGGGCTTCATCGGGTGCTGACGGCCCCTCTGGAGGGCGGGGCGTCACTGCCTGGCTTCGGCAGGAACGCCCTCGAAACCTTCCGGCCACCGCCACGATCCCCATGACGATGAACGACCCCAGGACCTCAGACAGCAAATCTCCGCTGATCCAGTGCCAAAGCGTGATGAAGGCTTCCACGTCCCTCGCCCTTCGTAGATCTTGTGGCATCCAGCCTGGGGCAGGTCGGGGGAGCGGGGACGAGGTTGGACGGTAGCCGCTGACGTCAGACACTATTGGACAGAGTTGGACTGCGAGGGGGAAGCGTTGCCACAGTTGAAGCGTCCGCAAGTCAGCGGTCGGCTGAAGGATCTGAACGACGCATTGCACGAACTACATGCGCACGCGGGCCTGCCCTCGATCCGACACGTGCAGCGGGACCTCGGCGGCGCCGAGGTTGCCAGCAGGGGCCGGATCCACGACGCCTTCACCAGTGCTCGTCTGCCGTCTTGGGGACTTGTCCAACTTCTCGTTGAGGCCCTGTCGAAGGCCGCTCCGAACGCTGACCCGGCACGGGAGGAACGGCACTTCCACTCCCTGTGGCTCGCGGCGTCTGGGGCACCTGCGTTGCCGCCTACCGAGCCTGAGAGTCGCAGGGAAATTAACATGTCGGCGCCTGCGGACAATTCACACACCGTGGTGGCTGTGCGCGTTGAGTGGGAAGAGCCTGGGCTGGTGGAGATGTCCACCAGGCGCT